>DATEYP010000207.1:0-23153 GCA_035256085.1 Acidiferrobacterales bacterium | reverse complement strand
AAACCTGACTGGAGGATGGTATGGCAACGGGAACTGTGCGGTGGTTTAACGGCGGCAAGGGTTATGGATTCATCGCGCCCAACGACGGCGGTGACGACTTGTATGCGCACTACAGCGCCATCGAGACGCAAGGTTACAAGATTCTCGCGGAGGGGCAGAAAGTGGAATTCACGATTCAGGTGGGGCCGAAGGGACCGCAGGCGGCCAATATCCGCGCACTGGGTGATGCGTGCGCATGAGTAGCGAGACAAGTCTTCAATCGCCTGATACCGGTTTCCCCACTGCGCGAATGAACGCGAGGCAGAACTGAAAGGGAGCACCGCATGGGCGTCGAGCATCGCTGGAATGAACGACAAGCCACTGACCACAAAGTTCTGATCAACGTCCGCCCACATGACTCGCGGCAGGCACGTATCCGCGATGTCAGCACCAGCGGCCTGTTCGTCGAATTGCCGCCGTGCGCGCCACTCTCCAACAACACACACGTGGAACTGATCTTCGTGCGCTCGGCAAACCGGGTTTCGCGGATACTGCGGGTACCCGCTCTGGTCGTGCGCACCACCCGGTCGGGCGCCGGCCTGATGTTTCTTGACCCCGACCTGATGGCGTTCCGTACGTTGCTGGCGCAGTTGCTGGTCGAAAAGAAACCGGCCGCCCAGCCGTCCCGGGCAATGCTTGAGCAAGTGCGTCTGGATGCCCTCCACCGTCTGGCCAATGCAATGACCCAGTCCACACACAGCGCTGACGCTGGATTACCGGAATCGCCCACCAACGGGTTGCGTCCGAATCCGCGCTTGCCGGAATCCGGGCAAAATTCATCGCTGCAAATCGATGCTTGAACCTAAAAACGGCTTTAGCCGCAGATTAACGCAGATGAATCATGTCTTGGATGCACCGAGGTCATTCACCCTTTTGGTGGACTGGCGAATACAGGCGGCGCATTGAATATCCGCGTTTATCTGCGTTCATCTGCGGCTGAGTGCTTTTTTCAGGCTGAACAATGCAACCAACAACAAGGTGGGGATCCAAATGGCAAGAATATCGCAGCCCGACAATCGCTGGAGTCCGCGTCGGCAAGTCGATCTCGACATCACACTGCATGTATCCGGGCAGTTCCCGTTCTCCGGAGTGGTCCGGAATATGAGTCTCGGCGGCCTGTTCGTGGAAACAGATGCCACGCGCCTGGTTGGCGACGTTGAGGTGTACCTTGGCTTCACGATTCGCACCAATACGGGAACCCACCGTCACCGGGTGCCGGCACGCAGCAGCCGGCAGAACGGAAACGGGGTGGCGCTCCTGTTCACGGCGCTCGACACCGGGGCCAGTCATGACCTGCGCCAGCTGCTTTATCCGGCGCCGGTACTGGCGCCGGCACCCGCGTCCAGTCACACAACACTCCTCAGGCCAACCGGATGAGGGGGCGCGGATTGGCAGGAGATGTTCCGGAAGAAACCGGTAAGCCCGGCACCCGGCAATCCGGATTACTTTTCCGGTTTATTGCCGATTCGTCGCATGGCAGCACAGCCAGATCATCAACACAGGGAGCACGTCATGAACAGCCAGCCGCCTGCAGCCGTCACCTCGCTATTTGCAAAACAAAAGTCATGCCGGCAATGCGTATCGTCCGCGCTCTGCCAACTGGCGAAGGGCATTGGTCCCAGCCTGGCATGCCGCCGCCACATTCTGAAAAAGGGTAATCACCTGTTTCGCGCCGGCGATCCGTTCCAGGCGATCCACGTCATCCAGTCCGGATGTATCAAGACCAGCATGCTGACCTGCGGGGGAGATGTGCAGGTGCTGCGATTCTCCCTGCCCGGCGAAACGGTCGGCATCAATGCCATCGGCAGCAACCACCACTCGTGCGACGCCGTGGCGCTCGAGCCCACGGAACTGTGCGAAATTCCCTTTGCGCAGCTGGAGAAACTGGCGCTGGAAAATCCGCAGGTGCAGCATCGCCTGATGTGTCTGCTGAGCGACGAGATCGTCATGGATGAAAAATTAATGGCGATGCTCGGGCACCAGAAGGCCGAAACCCGCGTGGCGAACTGCCTGCTCAACTTCGGCCAGCGCTATCGGCAGCAGGGACATGCCGCCATGTCGTTCCGCCTGCCCATGTCGCGCCAGGACATGGGGGATTACCTGGGACTGTCACTGGAGACCATCAGCCGGTTGCTGTCGCGCTTTCAGGCGGAAGGGCTGCTGCGCGTTCAGGGACGGCAGGTGCAGCTGCTCGATCTGGCGCGCCTGCAGTCCATCGCCGAGCATTGCCCGGAGCCCGCCGTCGTCCGGGCCTGACCTTCGCACCAGGACCCGGGGCGCGCACTGGTTTCGCCGCTCACGGCTCCGGTGTGCCGGAAGAACCGGTGTCCGCCACGGCAAGGGTTGGCGACTGACCAGCCGGCCGTTCCAGTTCGATGCGGTTACGACCGAGGTGTTTCGCGCGATACAGCGCCCGGTCGGCCCGCTCAATGAAACGCATCGGCAGCTCGCCGGGAACGTAGAGCGCCAATCCCGCGGAAAAGGTCGGCAGGAGCAGTGCCCGGCCGTCATGTTCGCACTGGTTTTTGGCCACGCGGCTCTGCACCTTGCTGAACGCGCGCCGTGCCCCTTCCAGGGTTGTATTCGGCAACAACACGGAGAACTCCTCGCCCCCGTAACGCGCTACCAGATCGTGGTGCCGGAAGGTTGACAGCATGAGTTCCGCGTAACACCGCAGAACCTGGTCGCCGGCGACGTGCCCGAAGGTGTCGTTGATGATCTTGAATTCATCGAGATCCACGATGGCCAGCGAGAGCGGCGTCTCGTAGCGCTGGGCACGGCCGATCTCGTCCTCGAGGCGGCGCATGAATGCGCGCCGGTTGGGCAGGCCGGTGAATTCGTCCGTCAGGCTCATCAGGCGCGCCTTGTGCAGCTCGTCCTGCAGGCGTTCGCTGTCGGATTCGAGGATGCGCAGAGTATCGCTGGTACTGTCGAGGCTTCCCGCCAGCGCCGCCTGGCCCTGGAGCAGTTCCTCGACAGCGCCGATCAGTATCTGCCGGAACGCGGCAATCTCCTCGACGCTGTCGATTTGCAGCAAGGCGCCCATCTCGATCCGCAGCAGGTCGCCGAACTGCTTGCTCTGGGCCATGGCGTCCCGCATCTTCAGCGCGAGCGTGTCCTGGAGCTTGTCGAGTTCGCCGTGCTGGCGCTCGACAGGCTGGCGATAGACGCCGTTGGCGCGCTGCCTGGCATGTTCGCCCTGCTGAACATCCGGCCGGATGTCGCGCGCGCCGTCGGCCGCGACCTTCGGCTGTGGCGGCAACGGAACCGGGGCGGCGGCGTTCAGGCGTTCCAGAAGCGTGACCAGTGCGATGCGAAATCCATCCTGGTCCGCCAAGCGCGCGGCGAACTCCGTTGGCGTGACACCGGCCACCGGCAGCGGCACGGCATGGCGCGGCTGCGACTGGATAAGCCGGCTAACAAGGAACAGCACGCGTTCGCTGGACGGCTCGCACGCGAAATCGTCGAGCAGCAGCCGCAGCAGGCCGGAATAGGTGTGCGCAACCCGTGTATCGACGCCCTGCCACTCGGCGACGATGCGCGCGAGCTGATCGTAGATGACACTGCCGGTGGGCGTGGCGAGAAGCCGCTCGAGCTGCGCCTCGAGTGTCTGCCCGTCACGCGGTGGCCCTGACGTTGCGCCCGCTTCCAAGTCAACCCCCCGCTGGACACGTTGACGGCTCAAACAAAAAACCGTCCTGGTCTCTGTGACTCCTGTTTTTAAATGCGCGGCCAAGGGCCCAAGTGTCGCGCTGGCAGCAACATCGGCGCCGTAACGGACCCAAGCCTATACCTTGGCGTTTACCCTGACATGCCCTGAACTGTGCACTTTGATGAATCTACCTGAGGATTCATGAAAAACAATGGGGGAAATCAAAATAGTCCCAAAACCTGGCGGTTGATTCTGATCAACCACGTGTGGCCGGCCACGCACCGAGACACGCCATGAGACATCTATCAGACGCTGGCCGGCGCTGTAATATTCCACATGTTCCTCCGGAAAAGGCATGCCTCCCCGCTGTCGGCGCGGCGCGGATTGACGGGATGCGCCCGCCTGCGCTAGCGTTCCGGCATTCAGCTACCCCCGAGACACGCCGTGCCCAAAAAATCCGCCCTGCCCGACTTCGAGGCCGCACTCACCGAGCTCGAAAAAATCGTCGAAAAAATGGAGTCCGGCGAACAGAGCCTGGAAGAGGCGCTCGCCGCGTTTCAGCGTGGCATTGAGCTGACCCGCACCTGCCAGCAGGGCCTCAAGGAGGCCGAGCAGCGCGTGGATAAACTCCTCGTCCAGAACGGCGAGGCGCGCATCGTGCCCGGCGCTGACGAACAAGACTAATAAATATGGCTAAGGAAGCTCTGAACAAGTACCGTTCGCCCTGAGCCTGTCGAAGCCTGTCCTGAGCTTGGCGAAGGGGGCGACCCATACAAGCCCCTGTTTTCGTGCCTTCCTCCGTTCATGCTTCGACAAGCTCAGCACGAACGGAGGACTTAATTTGAGGTTCCCTAATATTGTGCAGGCCTGCCTTCTTGAAATGGCTATTTCTGTGCAAGCCTGCTTTCCCTCAAATGGATATTCTTGTGCAAGCCTGCTTTCCCTAAATGGCTAATTTTGTGCAAGCGTGCTTTCCTCAAATGGCTATTTTTGTGCAGGCTTGCTTTCCTTGAATGAAGCAGCTTCCTGAGTTTCTCGCACGCGTGCGCGTGCGCATCGAGTCCGCCCTCGACCACCGCCTGCCGCCGGCGGACGCCGAACCGCGCCGGCTGCACGCGGCCATGCGCTACGTCACGCTGGGCGGCGGCAAACGCCTGCGCGCGGCGCTGGTGATCGCCACCGGCGAGGCGCTCGGCGCGCAGCCGGATGCGCTCGATGTGCCGGCCTGCGCACTCGAACTGGTGCACGCCTACTCGCTGGTGCACGACGATCTGCCGGCCATGGACAACGACGACCTGCGGCGCGGCAAGCCCACCTGCCACAAGGCATTCGACGAAGCCACGGCGATCCTGGCGGGCGACGCCCTGCAAACGCTCGCGTTCGAACTGCTCGCCCGCGATCCGGCGCTTGCCATCGATCCCCCACAGCGTCTGGCCATGCTCGCGCAGCTTGCGCAGGCCGCCGGCAGCGCCGGCATGGCCGGCGGCCAGGCCATCGATCTCGCCGCCGTCGGCCAGCCGCTGACGCTGGCCGGGCTCGAAGACATGCACGCGCGCAAGACCGGGGCCTTGATCCGCGCGGCGGTGGCACTCGGCGCCCTGAGCGCGCCGAATATCGCTGCGGCCCGGCTGGCACGCCTTGATGCCTACGCCCGCGCCATCGGGCTGGCCTTCCAGATCACCGACGACATATTGGATGTCGAGGGCAATACCGCGACCCTGGGAAAACCCCAGGGCAGCGACCAGAAACACGCCAAACCCACCTATCCGGCCCTGCTCGGCCTGAAGCGTGCGCGGGCGCTGGCCCGGGAACAGCATGCGGCGGCGCTCGAAAGCCTGCGGCCTTTGGGGGATAATGGGCAGCTCCTCGGCGAAATCGCCGATTTCATTCTGGACCGGACCCATTGATGCGCGTGCCGCGCGACACCGCCCTGCTGGACCAGGTCAATCTGCCGGATGACCTGCGCCGCCTCGATGAAGCCGACCTGCCCCGGCTCGCGGACGAGCTGCGTCATTTTCTCATCGAAACCGTAAGCCAGACCGGCGGACACCTGTCCGCCGGTCTCGGTACCGTCGAGCTCACCATCGCCCTGCACTATGTGTTCAACACACCGGATGATCGCCTGGTGTGGGACGTGGGCCACCAGACCTACCCGCACAAGATCCTGACCGGCCGGCGCGCGCGCATGGCGACGCTGCGCCAGAAGAATGGACTGTCCGGTTTTCCGCGCCGCGAGGAGAGTATGTATGACACGTTCGGCGTCGGTCACGCCTCGACCTCGGTGAGCGCCGCGCTCGGCATGGCAGTGGCGGCGGCGCGCGAAGGCTCCGACCGGCAGGTGATCGCGGTGATCGGCGATGGTGCATTGTCCGGCGGCATGGCCTACGAGGCGCTCAACAACGCCGGCAACATGGACGCCAACCTGCTGGTCATCCTGAACGACAACGACATGTCGATCTCGCCGAATGTCGGCGCCATGTCGAACTATCTGGCGCGCATTCTCTCGGGCAAGGTGTACACCAGCATGCGCGAGGGCTCGAAGACCGTGCTCTCCACCATCCCGCCCATGTGGGAACTGGCCAAGCGCGCCGAGGAACACATGAAGGGCATGGTGACGCCGAGCACCTTGTTCGAGGAAATGGGCTTCAACTACTACGGCCCGATCGACGGCCACGACCTGCATACCCTGCTCACGACTCTGCGCAACCTGCGTGGCTTGACCGGCCCGCGCTTTCTGCACGTGGTCACGCGCAAGGGTAAGGGTTACGAACCGGCCGAGGGCGACCCGTGCGTGTATCACGGCGTCACGCCGTTCGACCCCACAACCGGCAAGATGGAAAAAAAGCCGGCCGGCAAGAGTTACACCGCCGTGTTCGGCGAGTGGCTGTGCGACATGGCCGAGTCCGACCCGCGCCTCATCGCCGTCACCCCGGCGATGCGCGAAGGTTCCGGGCTGGTGGCATTCTCCGAACGCTTCCCGAAGCGTTACTACGACGTCGGCATCGCCGAGCAGCACGCCCTCACCTTCGCCGCCGGGCTGGCGGCCGAGGGCTACCGCCCGGTAGTCGCGATCTACTCGACCTTTCTGCAGCGCGCCTACGACCAGCTGATCCACGACATCTGCCTGCAGGAACTGCCGGTGCTGCTGGCGGTCGATCGCGGCGGGCTGGTCGGCCCGGACGGTCCGACTCACGCCGGCAGTTTCGATTTGTCCTATCTGCGTTGCCTGCCGAACATGACGGTGATGACGCCGTCCGACGAGCATGAAATGCGGCAGATGCTCAGCACCGCTTTTCAGTTGAAGGGACCGGCGGCGGTGCGTTATCCACGCGCTAGCGGTACAGGTGCGGCCATCGATCCGGAACTGACCACGCTGCCGGTCGGCAAGGCCGAGGTCCGCCGCAGCGGCCGCGGCATCGCCATCCTGGCCTTCGGCACGCTGCTGGACACGGCACTGACCGTGGGCGAAGCACTGAATGCGACCGTGGTGAACATGCGCTTCGTCAAACCGCTCGATCAGAATCTGGTGCTGGAACTGGGACGCACCCATGAACTGCTCGTGACCGTGGAGGAGAATGCCCTCCAGGGCGGCGCCGGCAGCGCCGTGCTCGAATGCCTCGCGGCGGCGAGCCTGCCGGTGACCTGCCTCAGCCTCGGGCTGCCGGATCGCTTCATTGAACACGGCGAACGCAGCGAGCTGCTGGCCGAGTGCGGCCTGGATGCCGAGGGTATGCGCCGCGCGATCCTGCGTGTCGCCCCGAAGCGGCTTGCGCCCCGCGCCGAATCTGCTTAAACTTGACCGCAATTGTCAACTACTCCCGGTGATGCATCGCCGGGACCTGGGAGCCCCAGCATGAACACCCCACAGACACCCAAGACGAAAGTGGTCGAAACCGCAGACGGGGCATCCCTGCCCCGCGGCCCTGGTGCCGTGCAGGATGCACAAATGCCGCGGAGACCAGGGATGGTCGGGAGCGGCCTCGATCCAATCGCCGATGTCCAGAACAAACCGGATATCCGGCACATCGCCATCGACAAGGTCGGCATCAAGGACATCCGCCACCCGGTACTGGTGAAAGACCGCTCGCAGGGTGTGCAGCACACCATCGCCAGCTTCAATATGTACGTGGAGCTGCCGCACAACTTCAAGGGCACGCACATGTCGCGCTTCGTGGAGATACTGAACAGCCACGACATGGAAATCTCGGTGGAATCCTTCGGCGACATGCTCGCCGAAATGCGCAAGCGCCTGGAGGCCGAGCGCGGCCACATCGAGATGGGCTTCCCCTACTTCATCAACAAGGCGGCGCCGGTGTCGGGCGTGAAAAGCCTGATGGATTATCAGGTGAGTTTCATCGGCGAAATCAACGGCAGCCAGGACCAGATGACCATCAAGGTGGTGGTGCCGGTCACCAGCCTGTGCCCCTGCTCGAAGGAAATCTCCAAGTACGGCGCGCACAACCAGCGCTCGCACGTCACCATCGCGGTGCGCGCCAACACCTTCGTCTGGATCGAAGACCTGATCGATCTGGTGGAAAAACAGGCCAGCTGCGAGCTGTACGGGCTGCTGAAGCGCCCGGATGAAAAGTTCGTCACCGAGCGCGCCTACGAGAATCCGAAATTCGTCGAGGACATGGTGCGCGACGTGGCCGCGCAGCTCAACGCCGACACGCGCATCGATGCCTATGTGGTGGAATCGGAGAACTTCGAATCCATCCACAACCACTCGGCGTACGCCATGATCCGCAAGGACAAGACCGCTGACTAGAACCAAACGCCGCCAGCGCGGCGTCTATCCTGAAAACGGCGTTTAGCCGCAGATGAACGCAGATTTTCACAAATGAATCGTGTCATGGATGCACCGAGGCGATTCACCCTTTTGGTGGGCAGGCTAATATAGGCAGCGCATTGAATATTCGCATTTCTCTGCGTTCATCTGCGGCTGACTGCTTATTGCAGATTTATTTCTTTTCCTCGAACGGCGCAATCAGCGCGCGCACCACGTCGTAATCCGCGTCGCTGGCCGGCGCGAAACCGTCGTATTCGTCGTCCAGCGCCTGAATCACCTTCTTGTGCGCCGGGTTCTTGATATCCAGACTCAGAAATGCCTGGCGGATCCGCTTGAGCAGCCTGGCATCCACCTTGCTGCTGGCCACGATATTGTAGGGTGGTAACGGCGGCGAGCGGTGCAGGATGCGCAGCCCCCGATGTTGCCAGTCGCGGGCCATCGTGTCCTTGAGAATGCCGGCATCGAAGTCGCCGATCGCCACGCCTTTGGCAATGTTGTCGTAGTGGCCGATGAACTTGTATTCACCCAGACCCTCCAGCGGCATGCCAGCACCCGCCACCACCGCACGCTGCAGAATCGCCGCCTTGTCGCCAAACGCAAAGGTCTTGCCTTTCAGGTCCTGGATGCGCCGGATGGGGCTGTCATCGCGCACCACGATCATCAACTGAAAGGTGCGCTTGTTGTTGGTCACCGTCCTCACTACCAGCTGGGCATTACCCTTCGCGTGCGCCTTGAGGTAGGCCACCGGCGTCAGGTAGGCAAGTTCGACGCTGCCATTTGACACTTCGTCGATGGCCGCCGACATGTTGGACGAAAGTTTGAGCGATACCGGACGCTTGAGCGTGTCCGACAGGTATTTGGTCAGGGGCGTGAGGCGCCGATGCATTTCGGCCGGTATGTCCATGGCCACGGAACCGAGACGCAGCTCACTCGCATCATCGACAACTGCCGCGAACAGTGGTCCGGCCGCGAACAGCGCGACACCAAGAAGCGCGTACAGAACTCGACACATTGGGCCCATCTCCTGAATGATAATTTACGAACTGGTATCCGGTACTATTCCCGGGTCCAAACCGTACGTAAGGCGGTTAAAACCGGTTTGTCCAGTTGGCTGACCGTGGTACACGGCAAGGTCGGCGCGCTGGGGAGCTTGTTGTAGTAATGCAAGGAATGGGCCAAAAGAAGCGATATTCGGGACCGAGACAACTGGTACAGCGGTGTGAACAGGTAAAAACGGTGCCGCCTGACCATGGGTAACGCGGCCGACCGCGCGGATGGCGTGATCGTACAGTTGCACGCCGTTAGGATCCGAACATCGCGATGAGTACTTTACCCACGCCATACATGGAGAACCCGTTGAACTGGCCGGGTGAAAATCGATTGGCCGCGTATTGTACGGGACCGGTGCAGCGCAATCACAGCGCAAAGATCGTGGGCGATTCCTGGATTCGCTCGGCCACGCTCGGTAGCGAGGGCGGGAAATTTACCAGAACTAACGCGGCTGCGACATCGATCACGTTTCTGGCTGCAGGAGGCCATGGCGTTGCAACGTGTCCAGCAGCCGCCGGCAGTTCTCCACCACCATGACGGCCAGAGCGTTGCGGTCTGCGATCGGCTGCTCGAGTGCAAGCCGGCCGTGAACGATATCGTCCAGCATCTGCTCCGTCAGTTCGGCCTGCGTGCGCGTGCCGTCCAGATAGCTGACGAATCGCTGCGCAAAATCGTCCAGCCCCATCGGCAAGTGCCAGACCGTAGAAACATGACCGATCCCGGCACCGGCCTGGGCGCGCGCCAGACGGCTGGCACAAGGGCGCCGCGCCAGTTGCCGTTGAAAACGGCGTGGTTGCGCACTAACACCCACGAATTGATGCAGACAGAGCGTCGCCAGCTCACCCAGCAGGTGATCGGTCTCGGCTGCACAGGCCGGCGCGTCCCGGGATACGCGCGCCTGTGCGGCGCGCTCGACCTCTTCATACCCGAGCGCATCTGGATAGGCCTCGGCCAATACCCGCAGCGCTGCCTGGGTCAGAGGATGCTGCACCGTGCGCGTAGCGCCATCCGGTGACGTGAAGACCTGCGACGCATCCGCACCGGGTTCATCCGTCGGCGTCAGCAATGCGTGGTAAGCAAGTTGCGCAAAATTCTCCAGTTCGAGCTCGCGCTGCGTCGCCCGATCGGCCCGGCACAGCAGCGTTTGACGGAAAGTGCGCAGACGCAGAAAGTCGATGCACTGCTCCTGCTCGATCAGACTGTCGAAGCGGTCGACCAGCGCCGTCCCGGCCGCGCCGAGCGTGTCGCTGAACATGGTTTGAAGCTCGGCTTCACACAGATACTGCAGGCCGTGACGACCGGCCTGTGCCATGAACTCACTGAACAACACCGGTGAATTCTCTTCGGTAAGGTATTCGTGATAGAGGTAGCTCGGATGGCGTGTACGCAGCAGCGCCACGTCCGCGCGCAGCTGCGCGGGAAGCGTGCCGTCCTGCTCGGCGAACGCATCTTCGAGCTGCACCAGCGCCTCGCGGGCGCGCGCCAGGCGCGTGCGCGGTGTGGTAGCGTCGCGCGTAAACTGAAGCAGCATGTCGCGCAGCACCGATCGCCAGCGCCAGCCGGGGAGCGTGTTGTAGCTGATATAGGCAACGCCATCGGGGGCGAGCGCCTGCCCGCAAAGCGCCAGCAGTCGCTCGCGGACCGTGGCCGGCACCCATGAATACAGGCCATGGGCGATGACATAATCGAATTGACCGATCTCGCCGAGATCGAGTATGTCGCCCTGCTCGATGCGGATATTGCGCAACCCGAGCGACTCGACCAGCGCACGCCCGCTCGCGACCTGGCCCGCCGACAGGTCAATCCCCAGGAACTCGGCACCGGGAAGGTGGTAGGCCATCGGGATCAGGTTGCCGCCGCTCGCGCAACCGAGCTCCAGCACGCGGCAGGCCTCCGTCGGCGCCGGCTTCAGACCGAACAGCGCGGCCTGCACGCCGAGGTTGCCCGGATGCGTCTCGCAGATCGGCACGCTGTCGTAGGGGATCTCGTCGTAACTTCGCGCCGTCAGGCTGGTGTTGTGCACAGGGCAGCAACCTCCGCGGTGATATCGTTGCCGGCCGGGCACCAACTGATGCAGCGTCCACAGCCGCTGCGGCCAAACTGCTTCAGCCAGCCAGTGAGATTGCGCGTCAACCACCGGCGACAGCGCGCGTTCGTGTCCGCGTGGATCGCGAAGCCATGGATGCCGCTATGGCCACGGGCGCAGCACGAAATCCAGTCACGGCCACGCACGCTGGTCTGGGCAGCGAGCGCCGGCTCGTCGTGCTCACGGTAGCTGAAGCAGGTGGAACAGACGTACAGTATCCTCAATACAGGCAACGCGCGGCTACATCCTGCCAATGCGGATGTTCCAGGCGCGCGTACCGGGTGTTGCGCCGATTGCGCACCGGCAGGCGGCGCGCCGCGGCTTCCGTCTCGACCCGGGCGGTGTGCTGCTGCGTCGCGCTGGCAGGTGAACGGTGCGCGTGGAAGAAATCCCGGTGCCGGCATGGCGCTGTTTCTTGTGCGTTTTCAGTTTTTTGTAAGTCGGCACGCCGCGTTACAGTCGTGCTGCAACCACCGGCAGGCTATCCGCAGATGGCACCAAACTCAGATTGCTCGCCAAGGTAGCGTTGCGGTCACAGTCCGGTCCAAGGCTGCTTTTATTCTACTCCCTCCGCCTTTCCACACAACCGCGGGAAAGCTGGCAAGTGCGCAGCCGTTCCCAGGCGAGCGTCGCGCAGGCGTTCATGCTCAGCGCGGGTAGCCGAGTACGAGCTGCTCGACGGGCAGACCCTTCGCTGGCAGCAGCTCCTGTACGGCCGTGAGTAAGGCGGGTGAGCCCGCTACATACACATCGCAGTCGCTCAGCGGGACATGGTCATGCACGATATGCATCAGCTCAGCCTTGAGGTGCTCACTGTCGCTGGCAGCAGACTCCGGAAGCTCAAGGGGCGTGAAGTGGAAATTGTCGAGCGCGTCGCTCCAGGAGCGACACAGATTACTGAGGTAGTGGCCTCGTCCTTCCGTCGCCAGCCAATAAAGGTGCAGGGATTCGGCCACATCCAGCGCCATTGCATGTTCTATCAGACTCTTGATCGGCGCAAAGCCGGTATCCTGGGCTATGAAAACAAGCTTGTGCGGCGAGTCTTCGCGCAAAACGAACTCGCCACGCGGTCCGAGGATATTGACAGTGTCGCCGCTCTTCAGGCCGTTAAATACACGATCGGTGAATGGGTTGCCTGGCATACGCTGAACGTGGAATTGCAGGTTGCGGTCATCGCACGGGCAACTGGCCACCGGGTAGTCGATCGGCGCGCTATCACCCGCCTGTAGCGTGACATACTGGCCGGCGAGAAAGCGCAGGCGACGCGTGCGCGGGGTCTGTAAATGGAGCAGCACAATATCGTCAGACAGACGTTCGGTTGCCTTGATGCGTGCCGCAATCTGCTGCAACGGGATCTCGCGCGCACTGCCTGCCTCCACCGCTTCGATCACGAGGTCATTGACCGCCGTGTTCGAACACATGAGCACGGTGCCTGCGTTCTTGTCCGCCTCGCTCAGCACGTAATCGTGACTGCGCACCTTTTTGACCTGGCCGGTCACGATGCGCGCCTTGCACAGACCGCAGTTGCCGTTGCTGCAACCGTAGTTGAGCGCCAGTCCGGCGCGTAGCGCGGCATCCAGCAAGGTGTCGCTGCCTTCCACAAAAAATTCACGCTGGCTGGGTATCACCTGTACATGGGCAACCATGACGCGCATTGTGCTTTCCTTCGCCGCAAGCTGATGGTTTTCGGTCTCATCCGGTGCACGCGTCAGCGCGGCTTGCAGCCAGTCGCGTAACGCACCAATCTCGGTTCTCGCTTCGCCCGGCAGTTGTGCGGTCAGTGCGGACAGACGCCGATCGCACTCGGCGCTGACGGTACGGAAGCGCACGAGCTGCGCGCGGGTCTCGGCAAGCTCACGCCCCAGATCCGACAGGCGCAGCGCCAATACCTCCGGGTCCGGCAGCATGCGCTCGCGGATGCGTCTGGCAAAGGCGCTGTCCCTGATCTGCATCAGGCGCTCGAAGAGCGTATTGTCCTCGAGATGCGTCTGCGGATAGACGCGCAACAGGTCGTTCGGGGCCACCATGCCCTCGAAGGTGGGCAACTCACCGTCCTTGACCTTCTTTTGCAAGGCGCCACGTGATACACCCACAAGCCGGGCGGCGCGCGACAATGTCAGAAGCTGCGACATGTTCATCCCACCCTCCATGCGCCCGCGCACTGCTAAGCTGCCCCGGTTCCGGCCGCATCGTCTGCCACACAGGCGGCAAGACCCTGTTTGAGATCCGGATAGCGGGGCTCCACCCCCAGTTCCTCGCGCATGCGCCGGTTGTCGAGGCGCTTCGATTCGGCGAGATACGACCGCATGCCCTCGCTGAGTTCGGTGCGCGCCTGCGCGAGGGTAATCTGCGGTGGATGCTCCAGACCCAGGGCATCGGCCACACGATTGAAATAATCGGTCATCGTGGTCGGATGTCCGTCACTGATATTGTAGACCGCGCCCGGTCGGCCGCGTTCCCCGGCGGCGAGACAGGCGCGTGTCAGATCGTCGATGTGCACGCGATTGCTCCACGGCGACTCTTCTTCACGCAGCACCGGTTCACCGCTACGCAGGCGTCTCTCCGGCAAACGTCCAGGGCCATAGATGCCTGGCACCCGCAGCAAGACCACAGGCACGGCATGGGCCTCGCCCCAGGCACGCAACTGCTGCTCCGCGTCCAGACGCCGGCGGGCGCGATCGGTATCCGGCCGCGGCGGGCGTTCTTCCGCCACCCACTCACCGTGACAATTGCCGTACACACCGCTGGTGCTGATCAGGACAATGCGCGCCGGCAGCGCACCCGGTGCAATGGTTGCGAGAAAATTGCGCAGGCGCAGATCGGTGGTGCCGGAAGACGGCGGCGGCGGCGCAAAATAATAGACCCGCGCCTCCCGGGTCGGCAGGCCGGGGAGTGTTTGCGGATTGTCGAGATCGCCACGCGCCACGTGCAGACCGAGCGCGTCGAGACGTGCGGCACTGTGCGCAGAACGTACCAGAGCCGTTACTGTTTCGCCGACGGCGCGTTCACCGGCCGCTACGCGCCGGCCGACATCGCCGCAACCGATAATCAGAACCGCTGGCACGCCGTTCAGGACGTCGGCAGAAAGCCGCGCAGCCAGGCGAGCGCATCGGCCTCATCGCTGAAGACCTGCACCGGGTAGGGCGGACGATGGTAAGTGAGAAACATGCGGGCCAAATGCCTTTCGAGGAAAGAGTTCACCACGATCGCTCCTGCCGAAATGCCCGCACTAACCTCGGGCGATGAGAGATAGCGTTGCGCCTTGTATTCCACGCTTGCTATCCCCGCGCCCTTGATGAGCACCGGGATCTTGCCTTCCGGGGAAAGTGCGACATGCTGCGCATGCGCGTAAGACATGCTGGCGAGAGTAATACGGTCGTATCGACTGAAGTCGACGCGCAGTATACCGTCGTCGCCCAAGGTAACCTTTGGCGTTATCACATCCGCCTCAAATTGCTGCACACGGCCGGTGCTGTTCTGCTTGCCGCTGATCATGCCACCTCCCTGTGTCGGCCGGACCCAGACATCTCCGTCCATTCTCTGATAATAAACTAGTGTAGTTCGTCACAATTACCGGCACATGGCCTGATCCTTTCGTAGGTCGGCCTTTAGGCCGACCTACAAGTCTCCGGGCACATCGGAATAAGTTCCAAACAGAATGCCGCACTACACTAGGCTATTTCAACCATATCAGTTATTACCGGTCCGATGCACGCACTGGCCATGCGATATCGACTCTCGCTGTCCGGTACCTTGAGACTGTGTGGCGGTAATCGACCAGAAAGCTCTCCATCGGGCACGCCACGACTTGGTAATAGACGGCCGCTTGGGCTTCCGTTGATTTACGGATTGATCGCCACAAACAGCTTGCGGTTCTGGCGTACGAGCAACAGCAGTGCGCTCTCGCTCTTGCCGAGCGACTTGCTCACGCGCTGGAAGTCATCCACGCTGCGAACCGGTTTGCGGTTGAGCTCGACAATCACGTCACCCGGCTGCATGCCGGCCTCCTCGGCGGCGCTGCCTGTCTCCACGACACTCACCACGACGCCCTGGGTACCACGTGGGAGGTTCAGCTGACGGCTGATGTCAGGCGTGAGACTCTGTACTTCGAGGCCGGCGAGCGCGGCGCTCTTGCCCTCGCCTTTCACACTCTCACCGCTGGCCGTCATGTCCTTGGGCTGCTCGGCAATCTTGATGGTCAGCTTGACCGGTTTCTTGTCGCGCAGCACCTCGATCTCAACCTTCCTGCCGACTTGGATATCGGCCACGAGGTGACGCAGCATTGTGCTGTTTTCGATGGCCTTCCCGTCGAGCCGTACGATGACATCGCCGGTCTTGATGCCGCCCTGCTCGGCCGGGCTGGCGCTCACCACGTCACTGACCAGCGCGCCTTGCGCCTTGTCGAGTCCAAACTGTTTGGCAATCTTGGCATTCACGTCCTGGATGGACACGCCCAGATAACCGCGCACCACCTTGCCGTGCTTGATCAGACTGTCCATCACGCCCTTCGCCATATTGCTCGGGATGGCGAAGCCAATACCCATGTTACCGCCGGTGCGCGAGAAGATCGCGGTGTTGATGCCGATGAGTTCACCGCGCGTGTTGACCAGCGCGCCGCCGGAATTGCCCGGGTTGATGGCCGCGTCAGTCTGAATGAAATTTTCGTACTGTTCGATGCCCATGTTGGCACGGCCGACGGCACTGACGATGCCGAGCGTGATGGTCGAGTTGAGGCCGAACGGGTTGCCGATCGCCAGCACGTACTCGCCGACTTCGAGCTTCTCGGAATCCCCCCAATTGAGGGTCGGCAGGTCCTTGCCTTTGATTTTGATCACCGCGATATCGGACTTCGGATCGCTGCCCACCACCTTGCCGGTGAACTCGCGTTTGTCGGACAACAGCACCTTGATCTCGTCGGCCTTGTCCACCACGTGGGCATTGGTGACGATATAGCCATCGGCGCTGACGATGACTCCCGAACCGAGGCTGTTCTCGCGCCGTTCACGGGGGATCTGGAACTGCCGGCCAAACTCTTCGCCAAAGAAGTGCTTGAAGAACGGGTCGTTCATGAACGGCGAGGCCGGCATGCCCTGGCTCTTAACGACGCGCGTGGTGGAGATATTGACCACCGCCGGCATGGTAGCCTTGGCCACGGCTGGAAAGCCGTTCGAACCGCCCAGCGCCACCGGGCTCAGGGAGGGCGCGCTTTCGGCCGGGCTCATCCACCCGGAACCGGCGCTGAACAGGACGCCTACCAGGACACCGCTGAGCAGGAAAACACCGGCAAGAATACCAATACGGAAGGAACGGCGATCAAGCGACATGCAGCAGACTCCTTTGTTGTTTTGCGGCGTGAACTACCCCATAGATGGGCCAGCCGGCGGAAAGTTCAACCACCAACGGATCAGAAAAAATACGCGGCGCGCACATAGATAGAACGCCCCGGGGAAACCCAGGTTCCGGGCAGGCCGGTGGGCAAACCGCCGTACTCGCTGCCGCGCTCGCCATCCGGCAGGTTGAGCCCGGCCATGAACTGGGTATCCTGGCGCCAATCGTACACGCCGCGCAACTGCAGAATGCGGCTGGCATCATTCAGGTTCTGGATCAGGCTGGCGAACGCGTTCACCAGCGGACTCAATTCTACCTGCACGCCGAGCACGGCGTAGTCGCGACCAACGGTGTAGACCTCGCCGCGCGCCAGCCGCGCGGCCAGCTCCGGGTCGGCGGCAAGATAGCCGGATATCCGCGCGCTGCCGAAACCGTTGCGGTAATACTCCGCGAAGCCATACATGTTCTTGCCGAACAGTACCCAGGAGTAATCGAGGTTGGTCACCAGCGACCACACATCGTCGCGTCCCGGCACGTCGGTATGTGACGCATCAAATCGCCACACCGCGCCACCGACGCTGCGCACCACGCCAAAGCCGAGCAATGTCTGGTCGTAGTGGCGCGCCGCCAGCACGTCGACATCGAAATCACCGGCGCGTGTGTGCAGTTTCAGAGCATGTGATGCCTGCTCGTGATCGAGCTCGCGCGTCAGCGGATCGCGCCGCGGCAGCAGCATCAGTTGCGCATCACCCAAACCGGCCCACTGCCACTGGCCGTACAGCATGTCTTCGCCGGTCTTGTAATCCTTGTCGATAGCAATCGGCGAGAAAGGATTGACGAAATCCAGCACCTGGAACGCCAGCCCGTTACCCCAGCTCACCGCCTGCCGCCCAAAACGCAGCGTCGCGTTGCCACGGGTATAGCCCATGGACAATCGATCGAGGCGCTGCACCGCGATCGTGCGGCTGTCATCGACGAAGTCGTCGGTAAGGTCGAACAGCCGGTGCCGATCGTCCGGCAATCCGCTGACCGAGCCGCTCGTGAGCAGCCCGGCTGCTGCCAGCGCCCGCCGGGTCTTCAGGGAATCGCCTGTCAGCGCCAGCACTTCGTAATGCGCGGCGAAATCAAAACCACGGCCGCGCCATTCAGCCTTGAGTCGGCCATCGAAGGAATGGTCGCTCGCCGGATCCTCGCCAAAAACTGCCGCGACATCGGTGTTACGGTAATCGGTGAACGTATATTGATACTTGAGATGGCCACCGTACTCCCACCCCCCGGCCTGACCCTCGGCGGACACCGCCGCCAGCAGCAAGGTCGACAGTAATATGCGGCTGCGGAACAGTTTCGGTATCAACATGGCGGTGCCGGGCATTGTTCGCGCCGGATATCCTCGACAACCCGGCCGTCATGCAGCTTGATCAGCCGCCGCGAGAAGTCCATGACCAGCTTGTCGTGGGTGGAGAAGATGAAGGTGACGTTGTGCTCGGTGTTCATGTGCACCAGCATTTCCATCAGCGCCGTGGCGGTCTTGGAATCGAGGTTGGCGGTCGGTTCGTCGGCCAGCACCAGCGACGGTTCGGAGACGATGGCGCGCGCCACCGCCACGCGTTGCTGCTGGCCGCCGGACAGCTCGCCGGGGCGGCGGTTTTCGAGGCCGTCGAGGCCGACCTCTTTCAGAATCTGCATGGCCTTGTCGCCGCGTTCGGTCGCGGCGATGCCCTGCAACTGCATGACGAACTCGACGTTCTCGCGCGCGGTCAGCACCGGGATCAGGTTATAGGCCTGGAACACGAAACCGATCTTGTGCAGCCGCAGCTGCGCCAGTTCGCTCTTGCCCAGCTGGTCGACGCGGCTGCCGTCGACGCTGATCTCGCCGGTCGTGGGTTTGTCGAGACCGCCGATGAGATTGAGCAGCGTGCTCTTGCCGGAACCGGACGGGCCGGACAGGCAGGCAAAATCCTTTTTCGGGATGTCGAGATTGATGTCGGTCAGCGCGTGCACGGCCAGTGAATTCTGGCGATAGACCTTGGAGACGTTGCGCAGGACGACGGTCTGTTCCATTTCTGAATCCTTGACAATCAATACATTTTCTTCCGAATCGTCATTCCGGCGGGGGCCTGCCACGGCAGATTGTAAGCCGGGGCCGGAATCCAGAGACAGAATCCACGCGTTGCAAACCTGGATGCCGGCTTTCGCCGGCATGACGGCAATAGGCGGTTCATACCCGTGTTATTGCTTCCACCGGCACCTGACGCGAGGCGCGCCACGCCGGGTAGAGACTGGCGGCCAGGCCGAGCACGAACACCAGGGCATTGGCGGCGAGCATATCGCCCGGCGCCCAGGCCGGATAGATCACCGGTGCGACACCGACCAGCTCCATGCCCTCGGCCACCGACGACAGATCGATTCCGCCCTTGAGCGAGGCGATGGTGGCCCACGCCGCCAGGTTGCCCAGCAGCAGCGCCAGCAGCAGCAGGATCAGCGACTCGACCAGCACCTGGCCGAGAATGTGGCGCGGTGGCATGCCGAGCGCCTGAAACAACCCGAACTCGCGGGTGCGTTCGAACACCGCCATGAGCAGCGTGTTGACCAGCCCGAACGACATGGCGGCAAACACGATCGCATACCAGATGAACAGGATCACGTCGGTGAGCTCGCGGGTGAGCGTGAGCAGCGGCTCAAGCACCGTCCACGGCTCGATGTCGAGGCCCGGCGCGGCGGCGCGCAGGCGCGCGAGCGCTGCCTCGGGGCGGTCGCGATCCGCGGTCATGACCGCGATTTCCGACACGCCATCCTGCGCCTTCAGCATCTGCTGGGCAGTGGCGCGGCCGATGAACACATAGGCCTCTTCCGCCTGCCGTGGCCGGGTGTCGAAAATGCCGACCACGCGGAAGCCGCGATCGCCGACCTGGTTGCGCACGTCCTGGCTCATGACCACGACGCGTTTGCCGAGGCCGGTCTCCAGCCGCTCGGCCAGCTTGCGCCCGAGCAGCAGCCCCGGATCGTCCGGCGTTTCGAGATAGCGGCCGTCGGTGATGGCATCGGGAATGAACGACAGGCCGCGCTCGCGCGCCGGGTCGATGCCGACCAGCGTGACGCCGGCCGATTCGCGCTCGCTCGCCACCACCGCCGGCACCCGCACCCGGCTCGCCCAGGCGCTGATGTCGCGGCCGCCAAGCGTTTCGCGCAGCGCCGCATCCGGCGGCGCGAACCGATGTTCGATCACCGGGTCGTCGCGAAAGCCGGGGGCGTGCAGCTGGATATGGCCGGTGAGATTGAGGATCGACTTGTCGAGCTGCTGTTCCATGGAACCGCGGCTGATGGCCGCGATCACCACCATCGACCACACGCCGAGCGCGAACGCGAACAGGATCATGAGCGTGCGGCGGGTATGCCGCCACAGATTGCGCCAGGCGAGGGTTACGACCAGGCTCATGTCGAGTTACTCCCGCCACTCGTGGTCGTCACCCCGGTGAAAGCCGGGGTCCATCTGTTTGACATCCTGGCGGATAAAAAAATACTGGATTCCGGTCCCGGCTTACAACCTGCTGTGGCAGGCCCCCGCCGGAATGACGGCATATAAAAAGAGTGTGATCTGGCCAAATGCCGCTCACGCCGCATGAATCGCCTCCACCGGTTGCAGCTTGCGGATGCGCAGCGCCGGATAGAGCGCCGCGAGCAGCGTGAACACGAAGATCACCGACGGCCCGAGCAGGAAACTCTCGACCGAGAGTATCGGATAGATCACGCCGGGCAGCCCGAACTGGGCGTAGATCTCCTTCATGCCCGGGAAGGTGAATCCTTCGAAGTGCAGCCAGACCGCGATGCCGCCACCGATGGCGATGCCGATGATAAGGCCGAGCAGCGTGAGGAACGCCGATTCCAGGACTACCATGGTGCCGAGGCGCAACGGGCTGATGCCGAGTGCCAGCATGATGCCGAACTCGCGGGTGCGCTCCAGCACGCTCATGAGAAAGGTGTTCATGATGCTCAGGGTCACGATCACGATCAGCGCGATGTAGGTGATCCAGTTCTGCACCATGTCGGTCTGGATCAGTTGCTTGATGCCGGGCACGAGTTCATCCCAGTCGAGCACCACGAGTCCCGACTGACCGGCGATGAACTGGCTCACCACGGCCTTGGTCTGCGGGATACTCTCGTAATTAGGTCCGCTGACGACGATGAGATGCGCGTCTTTGCCCAGGCTGAAGGTTTCCTGAAACGTCGCGAGCGGCATCATCACCAGCCGCCGGTCGAGATCCGGATTGCCGCTCTCGAAGAATCCGGCCACCGGCAGCACGGTCGCGGCCACCGAGCCGTCGCGGCCGGAACCGAGCAGGGTCAGCTCGTCGCCAAGCTTGATCTTGAGGTTGCGCGCCAGCGCGCTGCCGATGACCAGTTCCTGGGCGTGGGAGTCCGCCAGATAGCGGCCTTGCTTGACCAGATGCGGCAGGGTCGACACGCCGCGTTCGTATTCCGGCTGCACACCGATCACCGGCACGCCATAACTGCGTTCGGCGCTGGAGGCGAGCGCGAATCCCTGGGCACGCACCGTGATCGTGGCATAGCCGGTGCGCTCGCGCAGCTGCGCGGCCAGAGACGCAGCTTCCGCCACCACGGTGCGCATCTGCGGCTTGTCCTTGTAGCCGCTGTGCTGCACCTGCATCTGCCCGGTGTACACGCGCAGCGTGGTATCGATCATCATGTCGTAGGCGCCGAGCTGGATCGTGATCATGAACACCAGCAGCATGGCGCTGAAGGCAATCGCCGAGGCCGTCAGCCAGGTACGGCGCTTGTGCCGCCACAGATTGCGCCAGGCGAGGCGGAGGAGAATGGTCATTTGTATGATTG
Organism: Acidiferrobacterales bacterium; assembly: GCA_035256085.1. GTDB lineage: Bacteria > Pseudomonadota > Gammaproteobacteria > Acidiferrobacterales > UBA6901 > UBA6901. The sequence goes on along the minus strand of DATEYP010000207.1, from coordinate 1,358 downwards.
TGTATGATGTTCGGGCCACAGATGAACGCGGATGAACGCAGATAGTAACTTCATGGGTGCATCGGGTCTTTCAAGCGCTCGAGTCGTGCACGGGTATTGCGGTGAATCCAGTGAACAGTCTGTGCGGCACTCGTTCGTATTCCCCGCCCTCATTATTTTTATTCCCATCCGCGTTTATCTGCGTTCACCTGTGGCTGCCTTGCCTTGTCGGTACATCAATCCCGCGGGTTGCGCAGGTTGCCGAGCGTGAAGGTACTGGCCGGCAGGTCGATGCCGAACTGCGCTTCACGCGTGATGATCTCGGTCCACTCGCCCGGCTTGTCGACCCTCTGCATGCGCTCGCGCGCGGCGACCATCTTGCCGCCCATGGGCCGGATCTCGGTGGTCACGAGCCGTTTCACCAGGACGTTGCTCTGGTCGTAGAACGCATGCTCGATGAGGATGTAGTCGTCGCGCACCTTCAACACCTCCCGCCCCCACACTACCGGCGCGGTCTCGTTCGGCACCGCCTCGATGACATACAGCTTGTGGCCGTTGTGGGTCTCGGTCGCCAGCAAGGTATGGCGATACTGGTCGATCAGGTCATCGGCCTTGGCGAGATCATTGTTGGAGAAGTCCGAACCCATCCAGCTCTGGTTCATCATGCTGGACGGGATCTTGATGACGCGGTTGATCTTCGGGTTGTAGCTCCACATGTCGTTGTCGAGCAGCAACGTGCCGTTGCCGGCGTCCTTGGCCGGTGCCACCACCCGCACCAGCGACTCCTTGTTGCCGTGCGTCCAGACGCGCATGGACATGGTGCGCTGCCAGTCGGGGCGATGGATGGTCATGTCGAACACGGCATAGGACGACACATCGCGCCAGTATTCGATCGCGGCCTTGACGATAGCCGTCGCATCCGGAGGCTGGGCACGCAGTGGCGGCGCCACGAGGAACAGCAGCACGGTAATAAGAAAAGAAGTTGTTGTTCTGGACATGCCGGTCTCGGTCGATTGGTCGCTGCACAGTGTGTGCGGCGACTGCAATCATTTAAACGCAACCGGCGAGGCCCGTCTACCTAAAACCGGTTGCTCACCGCAAAGGCGCAAAGAACGCAAAGGGTCTTGTCGATGAAATGGTTGATTTCTACTTTGCGTTCTTTGCGCCTTTGCGGTGGATAATCGTAAATCAGGGGTTTGATCGATTGTCGAATCAATAGCGCCGCGTAAGTTCCATCTTGTTGCCCTCGCGCTTCATCTCGAGCGCGTTCAGGAACGACATGCCGAGCAGCGGCGTCTCCGGCTGCGGGCCGTCGATCACGCCCGCCTCCACGTTGCGCAGCACGATCTCGCCGACCTTGACGGTGTCGAGCTTGATGC
>DATEYP010000206.1:0-11146 GCA_035256085.1 Acidiferrobacterales bacterium | reverse complement strand
GCATTGAATATCCGCGTTTATCTGCGTTCATCTGCGGCTGACTGCTTTTTCTAGGTTTAAACACTGCTGGCGAGGTTCGCCGGCAACGCGGCGGAAAGAAAAAACAACCCCCAGGCGGTACCGAAGCATGAAGCAGATCCTTCTCGGCGTGGCGCTGACCTTGCTCGGCCTTACCCCAGCCGTGGCGATCGAGGACCGTACAGCGGTGGAGCCGGAATTGCGCGAACTGCTCAAGAAGGCGGCGAACGAATCCGACAGCTTCGCCGACCGCTTCGATGGCGAAGTCTGGCTCACCGACATGTCGCGGCGCCTGGAAAAGCGCGTGCCCGATCACGACTTCCGCATCGAGCTGCTCAAGAACATTCACTATGAAGCCGGGCGCGCGCGCATCGAGCCGGAGTTGGTGCTGTCGGTCATTCAGATCGAGAGTAACTTCAATCCGTACGCCATTTCCGTAGCCGGCGCCATCGGCCTCATGCAGGTGATGCCGTTCTGGCTCAGGGAAATCGGCAAGCCGGGCGACAGCCTGTTCGACGCGCGCACCAATTTACGCTACGGCTGCACGATTCTGCGTTACTACCTCGACAAGGAAAAAGGCAACCGGGTGCGCGCCCTGATGCGCTACAACGGCACGCGCGAACGCCGTTACCCGGCGAAGGTGTACCAGGCGTTCGACCAGCGCTGGCAACCGCACTGACGGCGCGTCAGTGCCGCACTGCAAATCCGCGATACACCTGAAGCGGCGCCGCGGAGCGCTGCACGGCGCTGACGCGCGCCCCGGCCGGTCCCTGCCACAACCAGCGTTCGAGTTCATCGAGCTTCTGCGCGCCGCCACAGGCGACCAGCTCGACATCGCCGTTCTCGCTGTTGCGCACCCAGCCGCTCAGCCCGAGGCGCAGCGCCACGGTTTCCGTCGAGGCGCGATAGAACACCCCCTGTACATGCCCGCGCACGCGGAAGTGTGCGCAGGCCGGCGCGCCGCTCCCGGTCACGGCAACTGAATGCGCGCCGGCTGACCGGCGTGCAGCGGTTCGGCGGCGCTGAACACCGCATCGAGGACATAGGGTTCCTTGCTGCCGGCCGGCTCGTGCGCGATCGCCTTGATCTTCGCCGCGTAGGTCTTGCCGCCGGCCACCACCGAAACAGCCTGCCCAGGCTTGAGTCCGATCACGCGCCCAGGGGGAACGCGCGCCTGGGCGAGATATTCGCCGGCGGCGGCGATCACCAGCAATACCGGTGGTTTGAGCTCGGCGGCGATCGCCTGCCCGGGTTCGGCCTGCCGGCTCAGCACCACGGCATCGAACGGCGCGCGCAGCGCGCTGACGCGCAGCCGGTAGCGGGCGCGATCGAGCGCCGCCCTGGCCGCTTTGTAGCCGGCTTCAGCACGGTCGAATTTCATTTTTGCGTTTTCGAGCTCGACCGTGGACAGGACAGTGCGGTCATAAAGTTCTTGCGCCTGCTTCGCGTCGCGCGCCGCTTCATCACGCTCACTCTTGCGGCGCACAAGCAGCGCCTCCGCTTCCTGCACTGTTGCCTGAAACGGTGTTTCGTCCAGCGCCAGCAGCACCTGGCCCTTGACGACACGCTCGCCGGAGTTTACCGCGACACTCGCCACGGCACCGGATACCGGCATGGCGAGTTCGGTGCGCTGCGACCACTGCACCAGCGCTTCTACATCGGCCGCCGCTGCCGGGAACACCGCCACGGTGACGCACAGACCGAACCAGACAGACCGGTTTTTCATGGTACGGGCTCCTGCAAGGATGATTGAATGAGATCGCCGGTAAGGGCATCGATGCGCGCCCACGCCAGGGCGAGCCGGAATTCGACCTGGGCGGCCAGCCACTGGGCCTCGGTGACGCGCGTCATGGCGTCGCCGAGATCGCTTTTCACCTCCAGCTCGTAGAGTGCGCGGCTGCGGTCGAGATAGAGATCGCGGTAGGCGGCGCGTATCCTGGCGGCATTGCGCTCTACCTTGAGACTCTCCAGTTCCTGCACCAGGTCCAGTACGGCCTGGCGCAGATCAAGCTCGGCGCGCCGCAGCCGTGCCTCCTGTTCGTGCAAGCGCGCGAGCGCCAGTGCAATCGCCGCACGATCCTCCCCGCCTTGCCAGAGCGGGACGCGCAGGTTGAGCGTGGCGCGCAGGTCATCGCGTGAAACAAAGTCGCGCTCGTAGCGCGCCGCCTCGCCCTCGGCGGACAGTACCGGATAACGGCGCGCGCGCTCGGCGGCCACCTGGGCGCGCGCGCCCTCGGTTTCCTGGCGCAACGCCACCAGCGTCGGATTTTTCTGCATGGCGTTGGCGAGCAGCGCCTGGAGTTCCGGCACCTCGCGGTCATTGCCCGGAAATCGCGGCAAGACCAGGTCGGCGGGCAACTCCTCCGGCCGGTTAAGGGCCGTGGCGAGTTGCAGGCGCGATTGCGCCTGACGCTTCTGGCTGCGGGTGCGCAGGATGAACGCATCCTGGTAGCGCTGTTCGAGTTCGAGCAGATCCACGTCCGAGATCTGTCCGAGGCGCTGGCGATCGCGCGACTTGTCGAAGTTCACGTATTGATGCGCCATGGCCTCGTTGTCCACGGCATAACGCAGGTCGGCCAGCAGCACATCGAGAAAGCGCGACAGGATGTCGAGGCGGCGCGCCTGGCGGGTATCGAGCAGCGCCAGTTCGCGCGCCGCGATCTCGGCGCGCGCCGCCTCGCTCAGGGAGGCGGTGCGGCCGAAATCATACAGGCGCTTGCTGAGCAGCAGGCGCGCGCGACTGTCGTTCACCATTTCATCATCGGTGCGTACCGATGGCAGCACCCACTGCGGCGTGATGTCGATAAAGGCGCGCACGCCGTTCGTGGACTCCGCCTGGTCGAGCCCGGCCTGCGCGGCCGTGAGGCGCGCCCGGGCACGGTCCAGATCAGGATGGGCTGACTCGGCGAGCGCCAGCGCCTGTTCGAGGGTCAGCGGGCTGGGCAATGGCGTGCTGGCCGGCGGCGATTCCGTCGCGTGCGCGGCACCGGCCAGCAACAGCGCGAGCCACACCGCCGCGCGCTGCCGCCGAATCGCCCCCTCCTCGCCTGCCTTCATCGCTGGTTGTGCTGCTAATTCTTGCTGCCGGAACGCTCACGCTTGTAGGCGGTGAAGTTCGTGGTCTTCCAGGCGCCGCTCGCGACGAATTCGCCAAGCCACAGGAACTCCTCGGGGCCGCGCGCGGCGCCGGTGTATTTGGTCATAAGCTTGCCGTCGAGGCCGAAGAACGTGAACACCGGCGTGGCGCGCACGCGATTGTGCTTGAAGGCGAATTCCTTTTGCGGCATTTCCTGGCCGCTGAAATCGGTCATCGGTGCGTCGCCGTTCACGTCCATCATCAGGATGCGAAAATGCTTGCGGTAATAATCCTGCACCGCCACCTGGTTGAGCACCGTGGCCTTCATTTTCGCGCACCACGGGCAATCCTCGGCCTCGAACATGATGAGAATCGCCTGTTGACCGCCGCGCTTCGCGTCCGCGATCTCGTCCGGCAGGCTATTGAAACTCTGGTGAAAGAAATGCTGCATCGGGTCGCGCGTGGTCTCGGCGGCGGACAGCGGCGACACGTTTCCCGCCAGCAGTGTGGCGGCAAACAGGGCAACAAGAGCGGCGTGCTTCGACATGTGCTATTCCTCGCGGCGTTTCAATAACCCGCCATCGAAACGCCCGCGTGATTGAGTAATAATATTTCAGCCACAGATGAACACAGATAAGTATGGATTAAAGGCGGTAACCATCATCGTGCCCTGATTCTATCTGTTTTTCATCTGCGTTCATCTGTGGCTGCCTTTAATACATGGTACCAGCACGGTAAATACCAGAGGCGCGCCGCTTCTTATATAATCGCGGCTCGCCTCGCAGACGGGAACCGCGCATGACCACGACCGACCGCATCGAAAAAGACAGCCTCGGCGAGTACCCCGTCCCGGCGGAGGCCTGGTACGGTATCCAGACCGCGCGCGCGGTGCACAACTTTCCGGTCTCCGGCCGCCGCCCGGACCGCGACTTTATCATCGCCCATGCCCGAATCAAACGCGCCGCCGCCGTGGCCAATGCCGAGGCCGGCTGGCTCGACCGCAAGCTTGCCGCTGCCATCATCACGGCGGCCGATGCCATTTTAGATGGCGGTTATCTCGAAGAGTTCGTGGTGGACCGTTTTCAGGCCGGCGCCGGCACCAGCCACAACATGAACAGCAACGAGGTCATCGCCAACCTGGCGAACGTGGCGCTCGGCGGCAAAAAAGGCGATACCCGGCCGGTGCATCCCAACGATCACGTGAACATGGGGCAAAGCACCAACGACACCATTCCCACCGCCATACGCCTGGCCGCGCTCGCCAAGCTGCCACGCCTGATGCAGGCGGTCGAGGCCATGGCCGCGGAATTCGCGGTGCTCGCCAAGCGGGAGGCGAACACCGTCAAAAGCGGCCGCACCCATTTGCAGGATGCCGTACCCACCACGCTCGGGCGCGAATTTGCGGCCTATGCCTACACGCTGCGGCGCTGCAATGCGCAGCTCGGCGCGACGCGCGCGCTGTTGTGCGACATCGGCCTCGGCGGCTCGGCGGTCGGCACCGGCCTCAATACCGCGCCCGGGTATGTCGAGCACGCCGCCGCGGAACTGGCGCGGCTCACCGGTGAGCCGATCAAGCCGGCCGCGGACCTGTCCGCGCAGATGCAATCCATGGGCGACCTGCAGCAGCTCTCGAATGCGATCCGCGCGCTCGCACTGGAAGTGACGCGCATCAGCAACGACCTGCGGTTGTTGGCCTCCGGCCCGCGCACCGGCTTCGCCGAAATCACGCTGCCGGCGGTGCAGCCGGGATCGTCCATCATGCCGGGCAAGGTGAACCCGGTGATGTTCGAAATGCTGAATCAGGTCTGTTACCAGGTGCTCGGCCAGGACGCGGCGATTGCGCTCATGGTGCAGGCCGGTCAACTTGAATTGAACGTGATGATGCCGGCGCTCGGCAGCGCGCTGTTCGACGCCATGGACTGGCTCACCAACGCACTCGACGCCACCACCCGCAAGGGCGTGCACGGCCTGACCGTGGACCGGGCGCGCTGCCGCGAGTTGCTGCACACCAGCGTCGGACTCGCAACATTGCTGAATACGGCAATCGGCTACGCCGCCGCCGCCGAGGTCGCCAAGGAGTCGGCGCGCAGCGGCCGGCCGGTGCGCGACATCGTGGACGAAAAGGGACTGATGAAGGCCGATGATTTCGAGCGTCTGGTGGAACAGACGGCGATCGTAGGCAATATCAAGTAACGGTCACGCGTCGGCGTCGTGCAGGCGCCGTTCCATGCCGAGCCACCAACGGATGACGCGGCGCGGCAACAGGCGTGCGAGCAGCGCCACGGCCAGCATTCCGAGCAGCGCCACCATCCACCGATCGACCGGCGCGCCGACGGCACTGCCTTTATAATGAATCCAGATCTCAAGCGCGGCTGCAAACGAACCCACGCTCAGCATGAACGGCCGCCACAGTGCCGCCGACCCGCCCCGCCACCAGCGCGCCACCGATCCGAGCAGCAGCCCGCCGAAGACGGTATAGCCCGCCGCATACAGCCAGGGAGAGAACGCAGCGCCCTCTGCCGCCCCGCCGAACCGGCCGGAAACCAGCAGAATTGCGGCATAAATACCCGCCGTCGCGACCGTCCAGACCCATCTTGTTTGCATGCCCAACCCCGCATTTTCCGTCCCATGGCAATGACCATGCGGCGATCCAGGCGCCGTTAATGGCACAATGGACAATCACGCCTGGATTGTATCCCCCCACTGCGGGGCGAAGCGAGCAATGGCGGCTTTTCGCCACTTCTTATATGATGGAAGAAAGCAAACAATCGGGGTTTTCACCTTCTCTCGTCCATGAGCGCCATGCACTTGCGGTTGTCCCTGCCCCCGCGCGCGGACACACACGACACCAACATCGAGATCCGCCCGGCGGAGCTGGAGCGCTGGCTGAAAAGTCTGCCGCTGCTCAACGTCGCCGAAAGCACACAATTGCTCAACCGCCAGCTCGTCGGCATCAACCGCATGACGCTCGACGACAAGCTGCGTTTGCGGCTCCTGGAGTCGTTGCGCGCGCCCATCCAGCATGTGAGCCAGGCGTTACAGAAGGTCTACATCGGTATCCCGCTGCCACTGACGGACAAAGCACGCCAGACCGTTGCCCAGGTGCAGCAACTGAACACCGAGATGGCCTTCGGCTACAAGCTGATTGCCTTCAATTCGACGGCGGTTACCAAGCTCGACCACGCGCAGACCAGCGTGGTGGGCACGGCCATCCACCGCGCCATTCGCTATCTCACCGAGTTGCTGTTCCGCAGCTATGAACTGTACAGCCCGCCGCCGGAAGGGGTGTGGTATGAAATTCATCAACTGTATCGCTACGCGGAGCTGCTCGGCATCACCGATGCGCCGCTGGAAGACAAGCTGAACAACACGCTCCCGCAGGTCAGCATCAACCACGCCTACAAGCAGGCGCTGCTGCTCGATTTCAGCGACCCCTATCACCTGCCGGCGTTTCTGCTGGCCAAGATCTACCGCTACCTCGATCGCTGGGCGATAATCGCGCAGCTGTCGCCGGGCGTCGCGGCGCTCAAGTCGCACTGCCAGTTCCTGATCAACCTCGACCATGACCGTGCCGGCGCCGTAAACACGGAAACCTCGGCCATCACCACCGAAGTGCGTTACCGCCTGCTCAACACCACCGAGCTGGCGCGCGTCGTGCATCAACAACTCATGGTGTTGCAGGCCGGCCAGCAGCCGGACCCGGAAGGCCTGGAAAAGGGTTTCTTCGCGCATCTTGCGCACGACATGTTGCTGCGCCTGATCAACGCCTGGGGCGTGAATCCCAAGCGTGTGTTCACGCGCAGCCCGCGCTCGAACCGCAGGTTGCAGGTCGCCATCGGCATCGATGCCATCAACTTTCACATCAATGGTGCACGCTTCACGCCCAGCACCAGCGAGGTCGGGCCGCAACCGCGGCGCACGGCGCTTGGACCGGGTAGCGGTACCCCCAACCGGGTAGTACAGCCAGACGCGTTTCCGGCAAGCACGAGCTGGGATCTTATCGATGAGAGCGCCGGCGGCTATGCGCTCGCCAAGTCCGGGGGGGAAGGCGAAATGGTGCGAGTCGGCGATCTCCTTGCCAGCCGGCTGGACAACGGTGGTGGCTGGGAAATCGGCATCGTCCGCTGGGTCCGCTCCTCCGGCATGGACAACATCGAGATTGGCATACAGCGCCTGTCGCCAGGCGCATCCGCGGTGGCCATCATGCCGCTGGAAGAGGCTCAGGAACGCTACCACCTCGCGCTCGCGCTGCCCGAAGTGCATGCCATGAAGCAGCCGGCCACGCTGCTCACGCCGCGCGGCTTTTTCAAATCCGGCCGCATCCTGTACCTCGACAACAGTTACGCCACGCGCCAGATCAAGGCCGTCAAACTGGTGGAATTGAGCGGCGCTTTCGAGCGCTTCCAGTACCAGGCGCTCGAGTCGTAACCGGCGGCCGTCTAAACCGTCTTTTCTTTCCTGCCGCTCTTTCCTGCCCACTGCCTGTCATTGAGCGTGGCGGCCACGATGGCGCCAAGCAGGACGATTACCCACGAGATGTAGATCCAGACGAGGAAAACCGGCAACGCCGCGATAGCGCCATAGATGATCTGGTAGGTTGTAAAATATTTCATGGCGGCGGCAAACAGGTACTTGGCGGCCTCGAGCAGCACCGCCGCGAACAATCCACCAGCGAGCGCATTGCGCCACAGCACCGTCACATTCGGCACCACGGTATACAGCAGCACGACCGCCCCGAACTCGAACACCAGCGGCAACACAACGTTGACCACGTCACGCAGGATTGTGGCTTCAGCGTGGCCGAGAAACGGTGATGTAAAAAACTTCGTGGTCAGACTGAGGCTCGCTGCAACCAGAATCGGCCCGAGCGTGAGCAGCGCCCAGTAGGCCAGAAAGCGGTGCAGAAGCTTGCGGGTGTTCACCACCCGCCAGATGTCATTGAATGCCTGTTCGATGGTGGCCATGAGCATGATGGCCGTGACGCCAAGAAACAACAGTCCGACTGCGGTGAGTCGCCCGGCCTTGCTGGCAACCTGGGTGAGATACTTCTGTGCTACTTCGCCCGCGGCCGGCACGAAGTTGCTGTAGATGAAGTCCTGGAGCACACCCATCAAGGCGCTGAACCCGGGCGCCAGCGACAGCACCGCCAGCATCACCGCCGTGAGTGGCCCGATGGCGAGCACCGTGGTGAACGACAGGGCCCCGGCCACGCGCTGGCAACGGTCCTGCTCGAACCGCCTGGCCACCTGGCGGACAAACAGCCAGAGAGTCTGCAACGATGCCATCGACATGCCGAGAGTCCCCGTTGCTGGCCGTGGCTGATTCAATTCACAAGAAAAAGGGCCCGCGCGGGCCCTTTTATCTGACCTGCCCGGTTTACTACTTGCCGGCCAGATAGGCCTTGTCCGAATCCTCGGTTACGCCCAGCTTCCAGGCACCGCGGGTCTTGGCGTGGCGCACGGCCGCGTCAATGTCGCCGGTCGAGGCGCTGCGGTTGATGTCGAGGTTCTGGCCCGGATGGATGAGATCGGCATCCTTGATCTTGGCGCTGTTCGTCTTATAGATAAGTGGCCAGGCATAGGGGTTGCCGTAGATGCGCGGCTGGCTGGCGATGCCCCAGAGGTGATCGCCACGCTGCACTTCGTAATTCGCCGGCAGGGTCGAAACGGCCTTCAGCTCCGGTGCGGGCGCCGGAGCGGCTGCGGCCGGCGCTGCCGGTGCGGGTTCTTCTTTTTTAGTGGTGGCGCAGGCGGCAAGCGCGGCAGCCAGTGTGGCCATCAAAATATAGCTGGAGATGCGTTGGATCATTCTTGTTCGCTCCTGATTATGGTTATTTCGTTTTGGTTATTTTGAATCCGCCTGCATTGGACGGGATTTATGTGTAAAGACCGTAGCATCAGTCTTGCTGGGCTGTCAAGAAAACTGCCGTTACAATGTCGTAAAACCGGCTGCTTATCCTACAACTCCGGCCTGAGGTCGCATGCCGATCACCATCTATCACAACCCAAAATGCGCCAAGTCGCGCGCAACCTTAGAACTCCTCCGGGCGCACGGCATCGAACCCGTGATCATAGAATACCTCAAGAACCCGCCTGACAAGACCACGCTGCAACGCCTGATCAAGCTGCTAGCCATCGCGCCGCGCGACCTGCTGCGCGTAAAGGAGCCGGTATACAAACAGGCCGGCCTCGCAAACCCGAAGCTGTCCAATTCCGCCATCCTGCAAGCGTTGGTGAAATACCCGAAGCTCATGGAGCGGCCGATCGTGGTGGCCGGGAACAAGGCTGCGCTCGGCCGACCGCCGGAAAACGTGCTTAAAATCATCAAATAACCATGGCCGAAATCCTGGTGCTCTATTACAGCCGCCACGGCGCGGTCGAAGCCATGGCTCAGCAGGTGGCGCGCGGCGTGGAGTCCGTGCCGGGCATGCAGGCGCGCCTGCGCAGCGTGCCACCGGTGGCCCCAACCCATGACCCGGAGGCCAGCGCCGTTCCGCCGCACGGCGCGCCGTATGCGACCCTCGATGACTTCAGGGCATGCGAGGGCCTGGCGCTTGGCAGCCCGACGCGCTTCGGCAACATGGCCGCAGCGCTGAAACATTTTCTCGACACCACCGGCGCGCTCTGGATCTCGGGCGCACTGGTCGGGAAACCGGCCGCGGTATTCACTTCAACCTCCACCCAGCACGGCGGCCAGGAATCCACGCTGCTGTCGATGATGCTGCCGCTACTGCACCACGGCATGTTGATCCTGGGCGTGCCCTATACCGAGGCCGCACTGAATCGCACCGCAAGCGGCGGCACGCCGTACGGCGCAAGCCATGTGGCCGGACTCAACAGCGACCAACCGCTCACGCCGGACGAAAAGGAACTCTGCCAGGCGCTCGGTAAGCGTCTTGCCACCGCTGCCCGTCAACTCGTCACCCATAACACCTGATCAACCAACCATGGCGCCACGCACGCAATCCTTGCAGCGCGCAGCGCTGGTCAGTTACCTGCTGCTGATTCTGCTCACCCTTCTCTGGGAAGGTTGGCTCGCGCCCGCCCCGAGAGTCCCGCCCGGTTTCTGGCTCACTCTCAAGGGCACGCTGCTGCTTGTGCCGCTGTTTGGCATGCTGCGCGACAAGCCACGCAGCTACCTGTGGGCAAGCCTGCTGGTGATGCTGTATTTCATGGAAGGCACGATGCTGCTCTACCTGCATCGTACGGAAGGTTTCGCGCTGCACAGTGTGCTGCCGTATGCACTGCTCGAAACACTGCTGACCCTCGGATTCATCGCCAGCGCCGGGTTCTATGTGCGCGCCGTGCGCGCCGCTGGTGCGCAACTCTAAGTAGGGTGGGGCCCCGCCCACCAACCATCGCCGCAGGCGATTCAACGTGTTATCTCCCCAGACCTGCATGGTGGGGCAGGGCCCCACCCTACAAGTCGGATTACTCCAGCCCACGCAGAAACGGAATGGTCAGCCGCCGCTGCGCGGCGAGTGTGGCGGTGTCGAGTCTGTCGAGCAACGCGAACAGTGAGTGCATGTCGCGCGGGAAGCGCGTGAGCAGGTAGTTCGCCACTTCCTCCGTCATCTCCAGACCGCGCCGCCGTGCGCGCAGGCGCAGGGCGGCGATCTTTTCTTCATCGGTAAGTGGCTGTAACGAGTACACGAGCCCGGCGGCGAGACGGGTGGCGAGGTCGGCGAGTTTCAGCCCGATGGCGGCAGGACTGGTGCGCGCGGCCAGGACGAGCATGCCGCCATGTGCGCGCAGACGTTCATACAGCGCAAACAATGCCGCCTCCCACGTGGCGTCGCCGGCGATGACCTCGACGTCATCCACGCACACCAGCGGCACCTGTTCGACGTCTTCGAGCAGCGCGGTGGTTAAACCCGCCTTCTCCGCGAGCGGCACATAGAGCGGGGCATGACCCTGCTCCTGCGCGGCACGGCAGGCCGCCTCGAGCAGGTGGGTCTTGCCGGTGCCTGGCTCGCCCCACAGATACAGCCAGGATGCCGGTGAGTGCGGCGCGCCGCCCACACTGCGCACGATATGCTGCAAATGCTCGACC
>DATEYP010000205.1:0-8294 GCA_035256085.1 Acidiferrobacterales bacterium | reverse complement strand
GAAAGCCGTCCCGCTCAACAACAGGATCGTCAGGGAAAAAAATATGCCTCTCATTATTTGACCTCGATGGATGGATAATTTGATGGCGCTTGGCGGAGACCAAGAACCGTCCCGGAACACCATCTGAGAATAGATGAGGATTCAAAATATGGAAGGACAAAAGTACGTCCGGCACATGGGATTTACAGGCGCCTTCCGGTGGACCCGGCCCCACCCGGCATGACCGCGGTCAGGCCTTTTTGTAGACCTCGCTTCCACCCTGCCGGAATTCCGCGGCTTTTTGTTGCATGCCCTTCTGGATGGCTTCGTCCTCCGCAACACCGAGGCTTGCCGCGTAGTCGCGCACGTCCTGGGTGATTTTCATCGAGCAGAAGTTGGGGCCGCACATGGAGCAGAAGTGCGCGGACTTGTGCGCCTCTTTGGGCATGGTTTCGTCGTGGAATTCCTGGGCCTTGTCCGGGTCGAGGCTGAGGTTGAACTGGTCGGCCCAACGGAATTCGAAGCGCGCCTTGCTGAGGGCGTTGTCGCGCAGCTGTGCGCCCGGGTGGCCCTTGGCGAGGTCGGCGGCGTGGGCGGCGATCTTGTAAGTAATGATGCCGTCGCGCACGTCCTGCTTGTTGGGCAATCCCAAATGCTCCTTCGGGGTCACGTAGCACAGCATGGCGGTGCCGTACCAGCCGATCTGCGCGGCGCCGATCGCGGACGTGATGTGGTCGTAGCCGGGAGCAATATCGGTGGTCAGCGGCCCGAGCGTGTAGAACGGCGCCTCGAGGCAGTCCACTAATTCCTTGTCCATGTTCTCCTTGATGAGTTGCATGGGCACGTGTCCCGGACCTTCGATCATCACCTGCACATCGTGTTGCCATGCAATCTGGGTGAGTTCGCCCAGCGTTTCCAGCTCACCGAACTGGGCAGCGTCGTTGGCGTCGGCGATGCAGCCGGGGCGCAGGCCGTCGCCGAGCGAGAAGCTCACGTCGTAGGCCTGCATGATTTCGCAGATTTCCTCGAAGTGCGTGTAGAGGAAATTCTCCTGGTGATGTGCCAGACACCACTTGGCCAGGATCGAACCGCCGCGCGACACGATGCCGGTGACGCGGTTGGCGGTCAGCGGCACGTACTTGAGGCGCACACCGGCGTGGATGGTGAAATAGTCCACGCCCTGCTCGGCCTGCTCGATGAGCGTGTCGCGGAACATTTCCCAGGTGAGGTCTTCGGCCTTGCCGTTGACCTTCTCCAACGCCTGGTAGATCGGCACCGTACCGATCGGCATCGGCGCATTCCTTATTATCCACTCGCGGGTTTCGTGGATGTTCTTGCCGGTGGACAGATCCATGAGCGTGTCGCCGCCCCAGCGCGCCGACCACACCATTTTCTCCACTTCCTCCTCGATGCTGGAGGTGACTGCCGAGTTGCCGATGTTGGTGTTGATTTTCACCAGGAAGTTGCGGCCGATGATCATCGGCTCCAGTTCCGGGTGGTTGATGTTGGCCGGGATAATGGCGCGGCCCGCGGCGACTTCGGCACGCACGAACTCGGGGGTGATTTGCTCCGAGATGTTCGCGCCGAAGCTCTGGCCCTGGTGCTGCCTGAGAAGCCGGGTGTAGCGCTGGTCTTTGCGCAGCTCTTGCAGGCGCATGGATTCGCGGATCGCGATGTATTCCATCTCCGGCGTGATGAGCCCCTGGCGCGCGTAGTGCATCTGCGAAACATTCTTGCCGGCCTTGGCGCGGCGCGGCTTGCGGATGTGCTCGAAGCGCAGGCTGGCGAGCTTCGGGTCGCTGGCGCGCGCGCGGCCGTAGTCGGAAGACGGGCCGGCGAGTTCCTCGGTATCGTTACGCTCCAGAATCCATGCGGCGCGCAGCGCGGCCAGGCCCTTGAGCAGGTCGATGTGCGCCGCCGGATCGGTGTAGGGACCGGAGGTGTCGTACACCGGAATCGGCGGGTTGGCTTCCTCGCCGTGTGCGAGCGGGGTCGGGGTCTGGTCGACCTCGCGCATGCCGACGCGGATATCCGGGCGGCTGCCGGTGACATACAGCTTGCGCGAATTCGGATAGGGGCGTGTGGCTTCTTCCGACAGGCGGGTGGTGGTTTGCTGAAATTCTTTCGGAATCGCGCTCATGGGTCACTTCCAGGGTGGGGGCTGCCGCTCGCGCGCATCCTGCGCTTTGCGGCATTGGTACATCCATGTACGGCACAGGGAGCACGGAAAATCTGCGGGGTCAGGTGCTTCCCTACGCCGGTATAAGCCGGGTCAGGTTCAAAGGGTGTGTCTCAGCCCGGCCAGACTATGTCTGCGGGCACCCCTAGCCACATAAAGATGCAAGCTAATGGAACAGGACAGGGAATGCAACATCAAGGTTTGCGCAGCATGTGGGTTTATGGCCGGCCTCCTACTGAAATCGCCTGATGACCCTATTAATGCTTCCCGGCTTGCTTGCTCCGGTGGCTGCGCTTAGGCTTTCCAATCCATATGAACCTGCGGCCGAAGGCCGCTTCGGGTCGCCTCGACCGAATGAAGGACTTTTACCAACTCTCCTCTTCCCCCCAGCGGGAGAGGGCAAGGGGTGAGGGCATTCCCGCCGGGAGAGGGAAGAGAACGCACGGTGCATCGTGTCCATTCGCTGCGATACCGTTTGGCCGTGCGGTCTCCCCCGAGAGGCGCGGGTACCAATAACAGCCGTACGGAGGAACCGCATGACCGCCATCAATATCGAATCCGCCCGCCACAACATGGTGGTGAGCCAGATCCGCACCGGTTCGGTGCTGGACGACCGCATTCTGGAGCTGGTGGGCCGCGGCCCGCGCCAGGACTTCGTGCCGGACGCGCTGCGCAACCTCGCCTTTGTCGATATGCAGATTCCGCTCGGCCACGGCGAGGTGATGATGGCGCCGCTGGTGGAAGCGCGCCTGCTGCAGGAACTGGCCATCAAGCCGGCCGACAAGATCCTGGAAATCGGCACCGGCAGCGGTTACATGACCTGGTTGCTGGCGCAGCTCGGGGGCAAGGTGCACAGCGTCGAGATTCGCGCGGAGTTTATCGACCGCGCCTCGGGCCGGCTGGCCGCGCACGGCGCGCGCAACGTGGAGCTTGAAATCGGCGACGGCGCGCGCGGCTGGGACAGGCATGCGCCGTATGACGTGATCCTGGTCACCGGCTCGCTGCCGCTGCTGCCGGAGGCATTCAAGAAACAGCTCGCGGCCGGCGGGCGGCTGATTGCCATCGTCGGCCAATCGCCGGCGATGCAAGCGCAGCGGATCACGCGCATCACCGAATCCGGCTTCGACACCCGCGGCCTGTTCGAAACCGATCTGCCGCCGCTACAGAACGCGCTCGCGCCGAGCGCATTCGCGTTCTAGTGGCCTTTTGAAAAAAGGCCACGACAGACCCACCGTTGTCATTCCGGCGTTAGGGCTCGAATTATCCATGCCCGAGATCATCGGCATCGACCACATCTATATCACCGTCTCGGACCTGGAACGGTCCGAGGAATTCTATGATGTGGTGATGGACATCATCGGCTTCCGGAAGACCCGGTTTCAAATCGGCGCTGAAAAGCACATCCAGTATTACAACCGCCACTTCGGTGTAGTCCTGCGGCCCGCCCGGTCTGCGAACTCACATGACCCCTATGCTCCCGGTCTCCATCACCTCTGCCTGAGAGTTGATGGCGAGAAGGACGTGCACGCGGCGGCGAGTACGCTCAAAGCACATGGCAATTCGGTGAGCGAACCCAGGCGCTATCCGGAGTACGCCCCGGATTATTTTGCGGTGTTCTTCTCCGACCCAGACGGAATACGGCTTGAAATCACCAACTATCGGCAGGAGCGTCGGCAACGTCATGACCACTGGGAGAACAGTAATCCTTGATACGGTGCGGCAAGCATGCAACAAATAACGGTGCGTGAGCTTCAGGAACGGCTGGCACAATCCGGCGACAAACCTGTCCTCCTCGATGTGCGCGAGGGTTGGGAACTCAACATCTGCGCCCTGCCCGACGCGCTGCACATTCCCATGGGACAGATCCCGGCGCGCGTCGAGGAACTTGACCCGGAGCAGGAGCTCGTGGTCATCTGCCATCACGGCGTGCGCAGCATGCGGGTTGCGCACTTCCTCGCGAGCCGTGGTTTTTACAAGCTCTATAACCTGCAAGGCGGTGTGGACGCGTGGGCACGCGAGATCGACCCTGCCATGCACACGTATTGAAGGACGAACATGCCAGACATCAAGATCGTGTTCTCAAGTCCGGAAGCGGCGGAAGAGGCCTTCTACCGCGCCCTCCATAAGTGCGATCTCGACCTGATGATGGCGGTGTGGGACGAGGATGAGAACATTTCGTGCGTGCATCCCGGTGGTCAGCGCCTCGAAGGCCGCGCCGCCGTACGTCAGAGCTGGGAACTGATCTTCGCGCACTCATCGGGCATGGCGATACACCTCAGCGATGAGTCGCGTTATGAGGATCAGAACCTGACGGTGCACGTGGTGCACGAACACATCCGCCTCGGCAAGGACACTCAGTACCAGTCGCCGGTCATCGCCACCAACATTTATCGCCTCGCCGACAAGGGCTGGCGCATGGTGATGCACCATGCCTCGCCCACGCGCCTCGCTTCCCCGCCGGAAGTTCTGCATTGATGGTGCGCACGTCGCGCGCCATACACAGCGGATATTCCTGAATCGGATTTGTGGCCGGAGTCCGTCTGGAAGCCCGGCATGGCCCAACTGCATCCGTCAGGCCCGGGTGAAGATCTGCTTGAGCAAGCGCGTGACGCGCCCCTGCTTCATCTTGCGTTCGAGCTCTGCCTTGCTCGTCAGCCAGGCGACCTGAATGACGCGACGCTCGCCCTTGTACGGCAGGTGCCCGTGCCAGGACGTTTCGGTGCGGCGGAACGCTGTGAACGTACCGTACAGCGGTTTCACCTCTTCACCCACCTGATGATCGAAGCTCTCCGGCGAGGACAGGAAACGGAAACAGCCGTCGCTGGTGTCCGGCCAGGTGTCGTTCAGGTAGAGCAGCGCGGTGACGATCTTGGACTTGGAATCGTTATGGATGCGGCCGTCCGTTTCCTTGCTCCATTTGCGGATGGTGACGATGGCCGGATACTGGCTGAGTCGCGGCACACCGAGGCACTCGCCCAGGGCGTCGGCAAACGCCGGGCTCTGCATTTCGTCGATAACGCGCTGCACGCCCGGCCCGCACTCGCTGGTCTGGTAGGGAAAAAAGCCGCTGCGAGTGTAGTTCGGGAAGTCGGCAGCGATGGCGGCGCGTGCGGATTCCGGCAGCGCGCCCTTCACCACGGTGTACGGAAATGGGTCGGACCGGACGACGGCCCCGGCCTGCCCGAAGATCACCGGTTTCAGCAGCGGTTCGGCTGTGGCGACGGTTGCAGCGGAAGCGATGGCGTCCATGATGTTGCCTCACGATCGGTAATGGCGCGACTCGGATAACAATAATCATGCCCGTACGCAGGCGTATTTTCCAGCGACCGCCATGGTTGGCGGAAGTGCGGAGCGCGAAGCCGTCAGTGAATGAGGCTTCTTTCACTGGACAAACGAGGAGCGGTTTTCCGCCTGCGCACGGCGGGGGTCAATCCAGATCGAACTTCTGGTAATAACTCTCCCTGAGCTTCGGATCCTGTTCGTCTTTTACCAGCCGGAAATTACCGACATACAGTTCGTCCATCTCGGTGCCCATGAAGCAGCGAAACGCGTCTTCCGGGGTGCAGACGATCGGCTCGCCGCGCACGTTGAACGAGGTATTCACCACCACGCCGTAACCGGTGAGCTTCTTGAAGCTGGAAATCAGCCTGTGGTAGCGCGGATTGGTGTCGGCGTGCACGGTCTGGATGCGCGCCGAGTAATCCACGTGGGTGATCGCCGGCAGGTCGGACTTGGGCACGTTGAGCAGCTCGATGCCGAACTTCTTGCTGTCTTCGGCGGACAACGGCTTGCGGCGCTTTTCCGCGACCGGCGCGACCAGCAGCATATAAGGACTGTCGCCGTTCAGGTCGAAATACTCGGCCACGTCCTCGCGCAGCACCGACGGTGCGAATGGCCGAAACGATTCGCGGTATTTGATCTTGAGGTTCATCACCGACTGGGTCTTGGCTGAGCGCGAGTCGCCGAGAATCGAGCGCCCGCCGAGTGCGCGCGGCCCGAACTCCATACGGCCCTGGAACCAGCCCACCACTTTCTCCGCAGCCAGCGCCTTGGCGCCTTCCTCGATCAGCACGTCTTCGCTGAGCTGCTGATACTTCGCGCCAAGACGGTCGAGGCTGAGCTTGATGTCGTTGTCCGCATAGCTCGGGCCAAGGTAGCTGCCCTGCATGGCGTCGCGCTGGACGGTCTTACGATCCTTGCCGGCGAACAGGTGGTAGCCGAGCAGGGCCGCGCCGAGCGCGCCGCCGGCGTCGCCCGCGGCCGGCTGGATCCACAGGTTGTCGAAGATTTTCTCTTGCAGCAGCTTGCCGTTGGCCACGCAATTGAGCGCCACGCCGCCGGCCAGACACAGGTTCGGCAGCTGGTACTCATCGCGCAGGCCCTTGGCGAGTTTGAGCACGATCTCTTCGGTAATGAGCTGGATCGAGGCAGCCAGGTCCATGTCGCTCTGGGTGATCTGGTCTTCAGCCGGGCGCGGCTTGCGACCGAACAACTTGTCGAAGCGCCGGTTGGTCATGGTCAGGCCGGTGCAGTAATTGAAATACCGCATGTTGAGCTGGAACGAGCCGTCGTCGTGGATATCGACCAGATGCTCGCGAATGAGGTCGGCATACACCGGCTTGCCGTAGGGCGCGAGGCCCATGAGCTTGTACTCGCCGGAGTTCACCTTGAAACCGGTGAAGTAGGTAAAGGCCGAGTACAGGAGACCGACCGAGTGCGGGAAGTGGATTTCCTTGAGCGGCGTGATCTGGTTGCCCTCGCCTTTCATCACCGAGGTCGTGGCCCATTCGCCGACGCCGTCCATGGTGAGGATGAGCGCATTCTCGAACGGCGACGGGTAGAACGCCGAGGCGGCGTGCGACAGGTGGTGTTCGGAGAACAACAGCTTGCCGGCAGCGCTGAAGGCCGGATCGAAGGCCTTCAGGTGGTTGGCCAGTTCGGTTTTCTGGAACAGTTTTTCTTTCAGCCACACCGGCATGGCGTTCACGAACTGTCCGAAGCCCCGGGGTGCGAATGCCACATAGGTTTCGAGCAGGCGCTCGAACTTGAGGAACGGCTTGTCGTAGAACACGATCTGGTCGATGTCCGGCAGACCGACCTTGCCCTCCGCCAGGCAGTAGCGCAGCGCGTGTTCCGGGAAGCCCGGGTCGTGCTTCTTGCGCGAGAAGCGTTCCTCCTGCGCGGCCGCGACAATGCGGCCGTCCTCGATGAGGGCGGCGGCGCTGTCGTGGTAGTAGGCCGACAGGCCGAGGATGCGCATGGTCGGAATCGATTCCTTTACTTTATCCCTCTCACCCTCACCCTCATTCCCTAGTGAATGAGGCCCCATTCACTAGGGAGAGGGAGGCGAGCCGAAGCGCGCTACGCGCGCACCCATTCACTCTGGGAGAGGGGGAGTTGGTTAGAACAAGGTATAAATAAAGGGCGCCACGGCGCTGCCCTGGGCCAGGACCAGCAGGCCACCGAGCAGCAGCAGGATGATAATGATCGGCAGCAGCCAGAACTTCTTGCGTGCCTTCATGAACGCCCACAGCTCTTTCAGAAAATCGATCATCAGAATTGGTTCCGCATGGATTGAGGGGTGAGTTTCTGGTCGCGCTGGACCCAGTAACTGCCGGCACGGTTCGGGCGCATTCTCAGGAAGTCCTTGCCGAACAGACGCATGACCAGCCCGATGGGCATGACAACCGCGAAAAAGACGATACCGAGGATGATGCGCGCATTGATCCAGCCGAGCACATGGCCGAACGCCATCCACGCCTTGTAGAGCGGCGCGAGCATTTTCGGATAGATGAGTGCGGCCGCCAGCCAGGCGCCGGCGCCGGACAGCCAGTACAGGTTCGGGGCGGTCAGCGGCCACAGCGGCCAGAAGGCCACGAGCGCGAATACGAAAGTGAACAGAAAACCGAACTGCCTTTCCTGCTTGTAGGACATGCCGGGGGACCTTGAGGCGACGCGGCAGATAATAACAGGAATATTCGGGGGTGGCGACGCGTAGCCTCTTCCAATATGAAATGAGTCTGAACGGGGGTATGTGTTTCTAACATGAAATGAGTCTGAAGCCGGATCGGGTTCCGGCCATGATGGGGGGATGAAAACCATCATGAAACTCGAAGACCTCACGACCGTCGATCAA
>DATEYP010000204.1:0-2482 GCA_035256085.1 Acidiferrobacterales bacterium | reverse complement strand
GATCCTGCGCGTCTACAAGCAGGATGCCAAGGACTGGGAGCGCGTCGGCGACTGGGTGGAACGCATCGGCTGGCCGCGCTTCTTCGAGCTCACCGAACTGCCGTTCACCAAGTTCCACATCGACAACTGGCGTGGTGCGCGCGCCAGCCTGAACGCCTCGACCCATATCCGCTTCTGATTGGTGGGCCGGAGGGGGCAGGACAGGGGAACCATCCGTCTTGCCTGCCCCTTCCGGCTGCTGCTGCTGTCAGTGCTTCATCCTGGAAAAAGCAGTCAGCCGCAGATGAACATGGATATTCAATGCGCTGCCTGTATTCGCCGGCCCACCAGAAGTAAGGGTGAACGGCTTCGGTGCATCAATGGCCTGATTCATTTGCATGAATCTGCATTCATCTGTGGCTAAACGCCGTTTTTATGCTCAATAGAGGAATCGAAAAATGAGTCGTATGGTGAACTGCGTAAAGCTCGGCCGCGAGGCGCCCGGGCTCGATTTCCAGACCTACCCGGGCGAACTCGGCAAACGCATCTTTGAGAACGTCTCGAAGGAGGCCTGGCAGCTATGGATGTCGCACCAGACCATGCTGATCAATGAGAACCGCCTGACCCCGGTCGACCCGAAGACGCGCAAATTCCTCGAAGGCGAGATGGAAAAATTCTTCTTCGGGGAGGGCTCGGCGCCACCGGCCGGCTACGTGCCGCCGTCCGGAAAAAAATAGCTGTTGCGCCTCGATCAAAATAACGCCCGGAATCGCCGGGCGTTTTTTATGTCCTCTGCTAGAAACTCTGCAACTGTTGGTCGGTCGGTTCGGCGCAGCAGTACCACGGCTCCGACAGGCGCGCCGTGGGAACGGTCACGCCGGCTGGCGGTAACGCCGGTGCGTTCAGCCCGGCCGCGGCATGCGCCAGCTGCCAGATGCGCGCGAAGCTGGCGTGGCGCGAGATGCCCGCGGCTTCCGCCTCGGCCACCCACGTCTGGATGTCCTTCTGCAATGCATCCATGCGCGCATCGGCGTGCCGCCATGGATAGCCGAGCAGCTTCGGATCGAACGCGCCGAGATAATCCATGAAGCCCGGCAGCTTGAGCAGCTCCGAACCCTGCGGCACCAGCAGGCGAATGGCAAGCTGAATCGGCGGCACGCTGTCGACGAGCTCGAGCTCTACCAGACGCGCGAGCAGTGCGATGTAACCTTCCAGCGTCGTCCACGGCGTGAACGGCACGAAGGTCGGCGCGAGCGCGATACCGGCGGCGCGCACCAATTGCACGGCGCGTCCGAAATCGGCGTTGGTGTGGTTCTTGGCGAGGTAGTCCAGGATCCGGTCGTCCACCGCTTCGATCGCCGAGGTAATGAACAGGCAGCCGGTTTGCTTCAATACCGGCAACAACTCGGAGTGCGCGAGCAGATGCTGGATCTTGATGGTGGCGTCATACGTCACCTCTGGGAACTCGGCATGCAATGCGCGCACCAGTCGCTCGGCATGGGTCGGGCCATTGAGAAAATCCGGATCGCCGAACGAGATGTGCTGCGCGCCGGCAGCCACCTGCTGGCGGATGTCGGCCATCACCACTTCCACTGGCAGGATGCGGAACATACCCTGGTACACCGGCACCACCGGACAATGGCGGCACAGGTGCTTGCAGCCGCGCGAGCCCTCGGCGAAGCCGACCACCTTGCTGCCGCCCTCCGGCGTAATCAGGTGCGCGTAGCGCGCCAGCGCCGGCAAGCCGGAGCGATCGGGCAGCACGAAATCGATTTTCGCCAGACTCACCACCGGTTCGGTCTGCGTCACCTCGCCGTGTTGCAAACGTTGCACCAGCGACACCAGCGCCGGTTCCACTTCACCGCCAAGTACCGTTCCGACACCCAGCTCGCGCAACAGCGCCTCGTTCATCGGTGCATACAGGCCATAAACGCACAGGTGCGCATGCGGTGCGAGTTGCCGGATGCGCGGCAGTGCTGCCACCGCGATGCGCGTGGCGGTGTGCATCGCGACATAGATGGCGACCAGATCGGCGCCGGCCAGAACCTCGGGTTCGAGCATTTGCAGGGACAGGTCGAGGCACTGCACCTCGCAGCCCGCGCGCTTCAGCCACGCGGCCGGCTCGGCCAGACCGAACGGCTGGCGGCCGAGTTCGTAGGGATTGATGAGGACGACTTTCACGTTCAGGATAACCGGAGCAAAACGCCACACCGAGAATGGTTCATGGGGCGAGCGCACGACATTAGCGGCGGCGGCGCGGCATTTCAACCCTGAATAATTTGTGGACGGCGCGCGCGGGATAACGCCGATATCCGCGCCCACCCGGGTCCACGCTGCGCCCAGCACCCACGCCGGCAAGGTATGTAGATCCTATGGTTTCTTGCAAGCCTGAAAACCGATTTTTTTGGGGTCAAAGGGTTTATTGGAAGTCCACACCGCAAAAGCGATACGAAGTAGCTTGCGGGCGATGATGACGATGGCCTCGGTGGTGGCAAAGCCTTTC
>DATEYP010000203.1:0-2174 GCA_035256085.1 Acidiferrobacterales bacterium | reverse complement strand
GAGGGTCATCACCGGTTTGAGATCAAGCACGGCAGCGCTCATGCCGATCATGGGCGTTGCGCCGTACAGCATGATGCCCGGCCGCACCCATTCGAAATGGCTGGACGGCCAGTTCACAATGCCCGCCGAGTTGGCGAGGCTGCGGTCCACGTTGAGATTCTGCGTCAGCTTGTCCAGCAGCCGAATCTGATCCGGCGTCACGCTGTCGAAACGGTTGTCGGCGGTGGGAAAATGCGACATCACGCGCACACGCCCGGCTGCCATGCACACCTTGAGTCGTTTGATGACTTCAGGAATCGCTTCCGGTGGAAAACCGAGCCGGTGCATGCCGGTATCCACCTTGACCCACACATCGATCGGATCGATCTTGCCGGCATGCTCCATATCCCAGAGCTGGCTTTCATGATGTACCACCGAAGACAGCCGATGGCGCACCAGGGTCGGGAGCTCGTCGGGATGGAAGAATCCTTCCAACAGACAGATCGGCTTCTGAATGCCGGCATCGCGCAGCAATATGCCGTCCTCGGCACTGGCAACGCCAAAGGCATCGGCGTCGCGCAGGGTTTTTGCCGTCCACACCATGCCGTGACCATAGCCATTCGCCTTGACCACGGCCATGACGCTGGCGAGCGGTGCATAGCTGCGCACCCGCGAATAATTATGCCGCAGGGCCTGCGGGTTGATCAGTGCGCGTGCCGGTCTCATGGATATTCCGATTCGCAATCAACAATATTATTTCCCCCCTCTCCCACAAGGCGGGAGAGGGGGCGTGTTATTTCACAGATTGCCGGACAAAACGAATGGCCTGTTTCCGGAGTCAATACGTCTCTCCATAACCGGTGTTGGCGTAGTTTTCGAAGCGGGTGTACTCGCCGAGAAAGGTCAATTTGACCTTTCCGGTCGGGCCGTTACGTTGCTTGCCGATGATGATCTCGGCCGTGCCCTTGTCCTGGCTATCCTCGTTGTACACTTCGTCGCGGTAAATGAAAAAAATCACGTCCGCATCCTGCTCGATGGCGCCGGACTCGCGCAGATCGGACATGACCGGGCGCTTGTTCGGGCGCTGCTCCAGGCTGCGGTTGAGCTGCGAGAGCGCGATCACCGGCACACTCAGCTCCTTGGCCAGGCCCTTCAGGGAGCGGGTGATGCCGGAAATTTCGGTGGCGCGGTTCTCGCTCGACTCCGGCGCCTGCATGAGCTGCAAATAATCCACCACGATCAGGCCCAGGCCGTGCTCACGCTTCAGGCGACGCGCGCGGGTGCGCAGCTCAAGCGGTGTGAGTGCCGGCGTGTCATCGATAAACATCGGCGCCTCGGCGAGCATGCCGATGGCGTGGGTGAGGCGCGGCCAGTCGTCGTCTTCGAGCTTTCCGGTGCGCACCTTGTGCGCGTTGATGCGCCCGAGCGACGCCATCATACGCATCGCCAGTTGCTCGCCCGGCATTTCCATGCTGAAGATCGCCACCGGCAGCTTGCTGCCGACGGCGGTGCTCTCGGCGATGTTCATCGCCAGCGAAGTGTTGTGCACACAGACGTCGTTGGCGATGAAATTGTGCGTCACCGGAATAGTCAGATCGTAGACCTGCTTTTCTCCGGCCGGCACGATTGACACGATCCGGTCCCAGTAAACGTCGCTGTTGGCGAGCGCCAACAGCTCCTGGTTGCCCAGCGCAAGGGCGAACTTGGCCAAGCGTGAGCGGGACAGGCCACGTCGGCCGACATGGATATTCGAATCGTTGACACCGGCCTTGCGCGCCAGCTCCGGCCAGCTCATGTCACCCTTGGCCTTCTCCAGCAAGGCCCAGACGCCGACGGGCAACAGGTCGCGGTTGGCCTGAGGCCGGCGCTTGTTGATGGCCTCCACCACCGCGTTGAGTGCCTTCTCCTTGCCGAACATGCCGATCTCGCGGGCAAAGGTGAGCATGGAATCGCCATGCGTGATATCCAGCTGCCATGAGGGACGACGGGAATCCCGGTAACGTACCCAGCGCAGGCGCAGGGAGGCGACCACACCGAACCGCAAAAGCAAGTGCTGGACTTGCCTGGCCAGGCGCTCATTGACCGTGGCATAGCCGAGTTGCGGTTGTCCGGACTTCAATACCGTTGCCCAGCCATCGGTCGAGAACAGCCGGTTCAGGAACAGCGCCTGCTGCTCGCGCGTCAGCCGGAACACG
>DATEYP010000202.1:0-6382 GCA_035256085.1 Acidiferrobacterales bacterium | reverse complement strand
AAGCTCGCGGTCACCGAGGGCACGCTCTACCGGCGCGGCAGCTTCAACGGCACCTTCGACCAGCTGATCGTGGACGCCATGCTCGAGGTGCAGGGCGCGGATATCGCGTTCTCGCCCGGCTTCCGCTGGGGCACGTCGCTGCTGCCGGGTGACACCATCACCATGGAACACCTCATGGACCAGACGGCCATCACCTACGCGACCGCCACACTCAACGAGCGCAGCGGCGAGCAGATCAAGACCATCCTCGAGGACATCGCCGACAACCTGTTCCACGAAGACCCGTATTACCAGCAGGGCGGCGACATGGTGCGTATCGGCGGGCTCAAGTACACCATCGACCCGACACAGAAAATCGGCAAGCGCATCACCGACATGGAAGTGGGCGGCCAGGCGCTCAACCCGACGAAGACCTATCTGGTCGCCGGCTGGGCAAGCGTCGAGCAGAACCCGGTCGGCAATAAACCAATCTGGGACGTGGTGGCCGAATACATGCGCCACAAGAAAACCATCAAGGCCACAAAGCCGAATACACCGAAGATCAAGGGCGTGGCCGGCAACCCGGGCCTGGCCTGAGAGCGCAGCAAGCCGTGACAGAAAGGGCCCTGTTGGGCCCTTTATCCTGGAAAAAGCAGTCAGCCGCAGATGAACGCAGATATTCAATGCACTGCCGGTATTCGCCAGATCACCAAAAGGGTGAGTGACCTGGGTGCATCAATGACATGATTCATTTGCATTTATCTGCGTTCATCTGCGGCTAAAGCCGTTCTTAGGTTTATTTTTCCTGTCTACATATACCCGGTCGTAGGGGCGGGTTTCAAACCCGCCCCTACCAAACCCGCCCCTACAATGAGACGTGGAATCACAGATCCCAGAAGCGCAACGGCCGGTAGTGCACGCCGTCAGATTCGCTGACCGACTCCATGAGCGCAAACTGCTTCACTGGCCAGGCGATCGGCAGGAGCGGTAAGCGCCCCGGATCCCGGCGCAGCTTGCGCGCCACCGTCAGGTGCACCTCGTAAGCCCTTGGCTCCGGTGTAAAGCCGCAGGTCGCGGCCCCATAGCGCAAGCCGCCAACCAGCGTCTGCAGGGCTACAGGGGTCGTCGTGCAGCCCAGCCAGGCCACCTGCGGCCGGCGGAAATAGCCAAACCGGTCAAGCGTCAGCGTGAATGGTTCGGCACGAACCAGCGAGGCGGCATCTTCAATGCACAGTCGCTGCGCCGCCTCGACGGCACCGAGAAACACCAGGGTACAGTGCAGGTTTTCCGCCCGTACCCGGCGCCCGGCGTCGCGCGGCAGGAGCGTTGCGGCCGCCTGCGCGAAGTGCTGTTGCAACGCCGGCTCCGGCCACAGGGCAAAAAAAAGGCGCTGTGTTGCCACAGCGCCTTTCGGGTGCAACATGGATCTGCTCAGCCGTTTGCGCGCAGCGCGGCGATGCGTTCTTCGATCGGCGGGTGCGACATGAACAGGCGCTTCAGCCCGTCACCGATGCCGCCGCTGATGCCGAATGCCGCCATCTGGTCGGGCAGCGGCGCACTGTGACCGGCCTGCAGGGCCGTCAGTGCGCCAATCATGCTGCCGGTACCGGCCAGATGCGCACCGCCGGCATCGGCACGGAACTCGCGCCGGCGGCTGAACCACATGACGATCATGCTCGCCAGGATGCCGAGCACCAGCTGGGCCACGATGCTGGTGACATAGAACGCCGGGCCGTAGCCGCGCTCGGTCTTGAACACCACCTTGTCCACCAGATGACCGACGACGCGCGACAGCACAATGACGAAGGTGTTCACCACGCCCTGAATGAGGGCCAGCGTCACCATGTCGCCATTGGCCACATGCGAAATCTCGTGGCCGAGCACCGCTTCGACCTCGGCGCGCTGCATGCCGTTCAGCAGTCCGCTGCTCACCGCCACCAGCGCGTGGTTGCGGTTCATGCCGGTTGCGAACGCATTCATCTCGGGTGAATTAAAAACTGCCACCTCCGGCATGCCGATGCCTGCCTTCACGGCCTGGCGGCGCACGGTCTCGACCAGCCACTGCTCGGTGGCGGTCCGCGGCTGCTCGATCACCTGCGCGCCCATGGCGCGCTTCGCCATCCACTTGGACATGGCCAGCGAGATGAACGAGCCACCCATGCCGAACACCGCGGCCATGATCAGCAGGGCTGTCATATTGAGCCCACCGCTCTCCTCGAGCATCGAGTCGATACCCAGCAGCTGGAGGGCAACACTCAATACCAACAACACGGCGAGGTTGGTCGCCAGAAAAAGCAGTATGCGTTTCATGAATTCTCCAAGTCAGGGAAAAACCGTTCAATTAGATCGGGGCAACCGGTGAAGAGTTCAACCACCCCGGCTCCGGGCCGGGATATTACCTCATCCATCCCCGGAATAGCCGGAAGCCCACGGACATCATGGTTTTGGCATCATTTTCAGGATTTTCCCGGCACGATGGTCGGCGAGATACAGTTCCCGCTCCTCATCCTGGCCGAAGCTGCTGATGGCGTGCGGCACGCGCAGCAATTCAGCGCTGGCGACCACCCGGCCGTTACTCTCACGCAGCGCCCACAGCCGTTTGCTGACATAGTCGGCGTACAGGTACGCGCCACACAGTCCGGGTATGGCTGTGCCGCGATAAACGAAACCGCCAGTGATGGAAAAACCTTGCGGATGCCGGTACGTATGCAATGGCGGCTCGAAGCCGGACGGATCGCAGCGCGGATTCACCGTGGGGGTACAGATGTCGCCCTCCAGGACATTCCAGCCGTAGTTGCCGCCCTTGCGAATGAGGTCGATCTCCTCCGCCTGATCCTGGCCGACGTCCGCCAGCCAGAGCGCGCCGTTGTGCGTGTCGAACGAAAACCGCCACGGGTTGCGCAGGCCGAGCGCCCAGATCTCCGGGCGGAACCCCTTCTTTGTTACAAACGGATTGTCCGGTGGCACGCCGTAGGGCCGCGCACCTTCGGCGCGATCGACATCGATGCGCAGCAGCTTGCCGAGCAGCGAACCGGGATTCTGGGCGTGACCCTGCGGGTCGTTGGCAGCGCCGCCATCGCCCATGCCGATGTACAGATAGCCATCGGGACCGAAGGCAAGCTGGCCGCCGTTGTGGTTGCTGTACGGCGGGCCGATGCGCAGCAGCACAGTTTCGCTTTTCGGATCGGCGCGTTCGGCCGTGCCGCGCCGCCAGCGGCTGATGCGTGTGTGCAACCCGTTGGCGTCGTGCGCCGTGTAATCCACGAAGAACCATCCATTGTCCCGATAGCGCGGATGGAAGGCGATGCTGAGCAGTCCCTTCTCGCCACCGCTTTCGACCTGGCCGCGGATATCCAGAAACGGCTCCGGTCGCACCCGACCCCGCTCGACCACGCGCACCACGCCGGCCTGCTCAACCACGTACAGCCGGCCACTGCCGTCCGGTGCCACGGCAATGTGCACCGGTTCACGCAAACCTTGCGCGACCTGCTGCAGCGTCACCTTCGGAAAACCGGCCCCGGCCGGCGGCTCGACGCAGGGGATGGCCGCCTGCGCCGCCGACGCCCCCAGCAACGCTGCCAACAGGCTCGCACAGACCCGTTCCCGCAAGAGTAAACCCTTGCGCATCATCCGCCCTCCCTGTTGGTTTCCGATTTTCCGCCTCCAGCTTATCAGTAACGAAGCCCTGCTTCGTCCTGTTATGATTAACGAAATCCTACTTCGTTCGTCCTTGGATCACGGCGGAATACCCAAAGGAGCAGCCATGAGCATCGGAGAGATCTGCAACCGCGAGACGGTATTTACCACGAAAGACAGTTCCATCAGCCAGGCCGCGCAGCTCATGCGCGAGCACCACGTCGGCGATCTGGTGGTGGTGGAGGAAAAAGCCGGACAGCGCATTCCGGTCGGCATCCTCACCGACCGCGACCTGGTCATCGAGATCCTGGCCAAGGATGTGGACATGAATGCCGTGACCGTGGGCGACGTCATGAGCGGCGAGCTCCTGACGGCGCGCGAGAGCGACGGCCTGTACGAGACCCTGCAACGCATGCGCGCCAAGGGTGTGCGGCGCGTGCCGGTGGTCAATGCCGGCGGGGCGCTCGCCGGCATTGTCGCGGCGGACGACCTGCTCGATCTGCTGGCCGACGAGCTCACCGCACTGGCCCGTCTGCTGTCACGCGAGCAGGCGCGCGAGCGCCAGAAACGCACTTAAGGCGGCACGGAATTAATGGCATAATAGGCGCATTGAAGCGCCAGCGGTCGGAGTGCGCGTCCTGATAAACACTATAAAACAAATAGTTATAGAATATCCGCCGAGAACCTGATCGTCTTCTTATCCCGCCCGGCGGGATGAGAAGCGTCGGTCGCGCAACTGATTTCCACAATTCACCAGAGCCTTAAGGAAAACCCCATGTCCAGCAAGCACCCTGTCATTGCGGTCACCGGTTCATCCGGTGCCGGTACCACCACCGTGAAACGCGCGTTTGAGCACATCTTTCTGCGTGAGAAGATCAAACCGGTGACCATCGAGGGTGACAGCTTCCACCGCTACAACCGCGCCGAAATGCGCGACATGGTGAAAAAGGCCGAGGCCGGCGGCAACAAGAACTTCAGTCATTTCGGCGCCGACGCGAATTTGTTCGACAAACTCGAAGAGATGTTCAAGACCTACGGCGAGAACGGCGGCGGCAAAAAGCGCTACTACCTGCACAGCGAGGAAGAGGCGGCCGAACACAACAAGCGCCTCGGCACCAGCCTCAAGCCCGGCGAATTCACGCCGTGGGAAGACATCCCGCCCGGCACCGACATGATGTTCTACGAGGGCCTGCACGGCCTGGTGGTGCACGACAAGGTCAACATGGCCCAACACGTGGATCTGGGCGTCGGCGTCGTGCCGATCGTGAACCTCGAGTGGATCCAGAAAATCCAGCGCGACAACAAGGAGCGCGGCTATTCCCCCGAGGTGATTGTCGACACCATCCTGCGCCGCATGCCGGACTACGTGAACGTCATCACGCCGCAGTTCAGCTTCACCGACATCAACTTCCAGCGCGTACCCACCGTGGACACCTCCAACCCCTTTATCGCGCGCGATATCCCGACGCCGGATGAAAGCATGGTGATCATCCGCTTCAAACGGCTGGAGAAGTGGGGCATCGATTTCCCCTGGCTGCTAAACATGATCCCGCATTCATTTATGTCGCGCCGTAACACCATCGTGGTGCCGGGCGGCAAGATGGGTTACGCGATGGAGCTGATTCTGACACCCATCATCCACGACATGCTGGCCAAGCGTAACAAGTGACGGTCACGGCCCCGCCCTGACGGGCGCGGCAATTCACTGCCGTATCCCTCAGGCACGCTGGTCATGGCGGGACTGGGCGCATGAATCGGTGCTACGCTATTTCATCGTCCGCAGGGCCAGCCTGGTTTCCTGCCCGGATGAATCGCCGTACAGGCCCTGGCGCAGCGGCTTGTAGGGCAGCATACCCAGGCGGTGGCAGGCTGGCTTGTGTCGGTTGCAGACAAAGCGCGGCGGTGCTTCAACCACCGCTGACCTGAGGGGCCTGGCATGAACAGCTACCTGATATGGTTTGAAGCCCTGGGGATGGGTGATGTCGGCAAGGTCGGCGGCAAGAACGCCTCCCTCGGCGAAATGATCGGCCAGCTCGCGGCCAAGGGTGTCACGGTACCGGGTGGTTTCGCCACCACCGCCGATGCCTATCGCGAATTCCTCGCGCACGATGGTCTGGATGCGCGCATCAAATCCCGGCTGGCGTCGCTGAACATCGACGACGTCACTGAGCTGGCCGCGGCCGGTGCGCAAATCCGTCAATGGATCGTTGCCACGCCTTTCCCGCAAAAGCTGGAAAAGGCCATCATCGAGGCCTATCGCGAACTGGAGACGAAGCTCGGCCACGCGCCGGTGGTTGCAGTGCGCTCGTCGGCAACGGCCGAGGATCTGCCGGAGGCCTCGTTCGCCGGCCAGCAGGAAACGTTTTTGAATGTGCGCGGCGTCGACGCCGTGCTCACCGCCATCAAACACGTGTTCGCCTCGCTGTATACCGACCGGGCGATTTCCTACCGCGTGCACCACAAGTTCGAGCACAGCGCCGTCGCCCTGTCGGCCGGTATCCAGCAAATGGTGCGCAGCGATATCGGTGCGAGCGGCGTGGTGTTCACCCTGGACACCGAATCGGGCTTCCGCGACGTGGTGCTCATCACCGCGGCGTACGGTCTGGGTGAAACCGTGGTTCAGGGGGCCGTGAATCCCGACGAGTTCTATGTGCACAAAGAGACGCTCGCCGCGGGCCGGCCGGCCATTCTGCGCCGCAACCTCGGCGCCAAGGCCATCAAAATGATCTACAGCGACGACCGCGCCCACGGTCGCGCCACCCGCACC
>DATEYP010000201.1:0-6062 GCA_035256085.1 Acidiferrobacterales bacterium | reverse complement strand
CAGCTTGTAGAACAGCTGGCCCACCCGTTCTTCTTCGCCACCGGTGTAATGGAAGATTTTTTTGTAGCTGGCCTTGTCGAGCTGAACTTTCCAGCCCAATTTGACGAGTTGACGCTCAATGTAGGTTCGAGTCTCGCTATTATTCATCAAGTAAATCCGCTGCTGATTAATCTATAAAGACCCAAGACATCCAGCCATGCGCTGGCGCTTGACGGTCCATTGTATTGGTTATAAGGCAACAGGATTATTTTCCTTACCAGCTACGGTGCGGAGATCGCAGCACATGCACTGGTAACACGCCAACAGCAGGATGACCGCGCTTACCCACGCCAAGGCATCCCGGCACTCGCTACGAAGGATTTGACCTGATTGCCGTAGTCCCGAATAAAGTATATCTAACTTATTCTAATATATCATTAATTTTACTTATTGTTCACCCGCGCGCCGCCGTGACCTCGGCTGGCCGTATGTCCATAGTCAGCTTTAATTTGCACCAGGACCACGCAAAGTCATGGCATCTGATTTGCCGAAATTCCGCTATTTCAACACTAAATTATTACAATTCATCTAGTTAGGGAATCTTTGATTAAGTCCTCCGTTCGTGCTGAGCCCTTCGACTTCGCTCAGGACAGGCCTGTCGAAGCACGAACGGAGGATGGCGGAATCAAGGGCCTGTATGAATCACCCCCTTCGTCTGGCCAACCGATTCCGTGCTGAATCTGAATTCGGGTTGGCCATAATCCACGGGCAGGCCAATGCCCGTGGCGCCCCAAGTTGGCGAATGGCTTCGGCGACACACCTGCCGGCTGTGAAGAGGCCGTTCGCGACTCGTTTATCTACCGCATCCTAAA
Organism: Acidiferrobacterales bacterium; assembly: GCA_035256085.1. GTDB lineage: Bacteria > Pseudomonadota > Gammaproteobacteria > Acidiferrobacterales > UBA6901 > UBA6901. The sequence continues at coordinate 5,211 of DATEYP010000201.1, read as the reverse complement.
TTGCCAGGGTCCAACCCCCCCGCTATCCAGTCGCGCGTCTTACTGATCCGACCACCAAATAGTGCGTACTGTTTTTCTCCCTCTCCCTGCGGGACGACTCCATGGATGGAGGAGGTAGAACGAAGTTTGGAACCAGAGTCGAGAGGGTCGGGGTGAGGGCAAACTGCGGTAAAACTGGCCCTCATCCTCGACCGCTTGTTCCCGACGCGGTCTACCGCCTCCATCCCTGGAGGCGTGTCCTTCTCCCGCGGGGAGAAGGGACCGCGTAACTGTCGATGTGCACTATTTACTGTTCTCCTCAGTAACTTAAATTTTTGGTTCTTCCGGCTCCCGTGCGAGTCAGAAGCCGTCACAAACAACAATCCCCTCTCCCCCTCCGGGCTGTACACGGGGAGAGGGCCAGGGTGAGGGGCGAATTGCCGCATGTGCCTGATTTTCACCCTCACCCCCACCCTCTCCCTCAAGGGAGAGGGGGTTTGATGCAAGGCTGGCGGACGGCAATACGCCAGTCCCATGCCAAACCCTGAAGGGCCAAATTTTTTTTCGCGATTTGATGGTGCTCACGCCACCCGTCGGGCGCGACGCCGCATCTGTCTGACAAAGACTGCATTCGCATGCTCGTGTGGTCTTCGCCATCGTGATTATCCTGCCGGCCACAGCAATAAAAATGACCGGACTCTGAAGGCGACCCATTCTTTTCGCACTCAGCGCAGTCATGCCCTGCCTTGATCCGGACACCCCCCCCTGCCTGCGCATAAATCACGATATAACAATGCGCGCGCCACTCATCGGACGATAAGTCACATGCGTCTCGAAAAAATTGCATCACAACATTTTCATCCCATACTTACGCAGCAAGGAGGGGGTTGGTTTGGTCTGCAAGAGTAGCGGATCCGCGAAGCACCGGCAGTTGCGTTGCGTTCGCGTTCCGAAACACATGCAGGCCCCGGTGCTAATACCTGAAATGGAGGTATGTTTGTGACACCTGTATCGACCCTGCAGCGACAAGCTGAGATTGAGAAATTGACAACAGGTTTTTTGAATTCCCTTTGATTCGCGCATTTTGTCCCAGCGTGTTCTTGGATAGAACCCCGGGCTACGGCATCACTGTGTCGATCGATCCAGTACTGCTCAGTCCCTGCGCGATCAACAGGCCCGGCAACGAGTAAACAGGATGCCCAGGAAAGTGAACTACACGGATCCGGAACAAAGCATGAACAAGCGTACATCAAATACCAGTCAACCCCTGCGTCGGTTATTGCTCGCAATACTGCTGTCGGCACTCGTGGCAGGATGCGGCAGCGGCACGATTAGCGGCAACTTCAATGGCGGCGGCGGCGGTGGCGGCGGTGGCGGCGGCGGCGGCGGCGGCGGCGGTGGCGGCGGTGGCGGCGGTGGCGGTGGCACAGGCGAGTTGTGTGTAGGTACCGGGCTGGCTGCAACAGACCTTTCCGGCCTGTGCCGCGCTACACCACAGGCGACCATGGGCGCTCTGGAGGCAGTTAGCGGTTAGGATTAGGCCTTGAGCTTCGATATACTGAAGTATGAATGCGCCGATTCCCGTCATCTGCCAAACGGTTTCTGTTGCTGCTGATAACAGCACCCGTGTTTGTGCTGCTACCGGCGTGCAACATCCTCGACAGTAACGTTCCTAACAAGGCCAGCAAAGAGCGGGTCGCGCCTACTGAACCGCGGCGCAGTAGCACCCACGACAGCGCAATCAACAGTGTGAGCCCCCAATGCCCTGGTCGTGTGGATCTCGCTGGCACCTGCTGCCCGAAGAAGTGGTGCGGCGGCGCTTTATGCCCAGTTGACAAGTAGGGTAAAACGACCCTAAACGCCCCCTTACCCTCGGCGACCGGCCTTTGCGCTACTCTCTGCCACCTGTGCACTCATATTTCATTTGGATGGCGTGCCCCCCCAGAAGCGAAAACGAGACTAGCCCAGATGCAGGACAGATCGACTACGTCTAGCGACGCGCGAACGCCACCTCATACGCACGCAATAACCGCGGTACTTCATATTTCCATTCAAGCTCGTTCTCCACCCGGTTGCGGCCGAATGCTCCCATTTTCGCCCTGGCCTCGGGATCATCCAGCAGCTGAACGATTTTCCTCGCGAGGTCGAGCTCGTTGTTCTTTTCCGCATACAGCGAGGCCTCCAGTGCCGAGAAGCGCCCCTCCGTCAAATCGAACTGCACAACCGGCTTGCCCAGGGCCATGTACTCCATGATCTTGTTCATGGTGGATTTGTCATTCATCGCATTCGCCACATCCGGATTGACGCACACATCCGCCGTATTCAGCATTTCGAGCATCTGCTGATCCGGCACCCGTCCGGTGAACGTCACATAATCGCCAACCCCCAGCGCCAGTGCATACGCCCGCATGTCCTCGAGTTCAGTGCCCCCGCCCACCAGCCCAAAGTGGACATCGGTGCGTTTCATGTCGTTGACAATAAGGCGCGCAGCGCGCAGCAGATAGTCGATGCCTTCCTGCTTGCCCATCACTCCGACATAGCCGACAAGGTATTTGCGCCCCTTCTTCAGGGATTCCACCGGCGGGACGATCTTGAGCCGACGCAGGTCCGGCCCGCTGCGCACCACGAACACGCGCTCGGGATCCATGCCGCCGCGCTCAATGGCGATCCGCCGGTAGGATTCGTTGGTGGCAATCGAGACATCGGCCGCCTGGAATGTCCAGCGCTCCAGTCGGCACAAGAGCCGGTAAAACAAATCCCGCCGGCCGAACTTCGCCTCGTAGAGCTCGGGGTTAATGTCGTGATGATCGAAGATGAACTTCTTGCCGAACAACTTGAAGAACAGACCGATCAGGAAAATCGTATCCGGCGGGTTGCAGGCATGGATAACATCGAATCCGTGCGTCCGTAGCACGCGCAGTGCGAGTACAAACTCCCAGAACAGCGCCAGCGAGTATTCCAACGCATAGCCCATCGCACCCGATGCCTCCACCGGCAGCGGATGGCGGTAGATGTTGATCCCGTTAATGACCTCATGCCTGGTTTCATGTCCCTTGCCGACCGGGCAGATAATGGACACCTCGTAGCCCGCCTCGCGCAGCGTGCCCGCCTCCTGCCACACGCGGCGATCAAACGGAACGGGGAGATTCTCTACGATGATAAGGACACGACGCGGTATTTTGTTACTCATAAACTTGTAGTTCTCGTTGTCAGACATCGCTGGCGGAACCACGGTTTCAGCCGGGCATCGAAGATGTGCTTGTGCGGTGCTTCACAATTACCGATACACTGCTTGTTCGTAATGTAGGTCGGCCTTCAGGCCGACACGTCGGGCTAAAGCCGCAACCAGGCCATCCCTGGCCTGCGGCCCTCGCCTCGATCCCGTCGGCGAAGCCCGACCTACAAGCACTCCAGGCCAGAAAATGTTGGGTGCGCCTGTGCTGTGCATGGATGCACGAATGCCGCGAGCGCAGGGATGCGCAGGAGCGGCCGCACCGATCGACTATGCCGCCTTGATCCGGTACCAGCGGAAACCTTCTTTTAGTGCCCGATTCGGTTTCGGAGGCCGATCCAGGGCCTTGCAGAACGTCTCCCAGTCGGCGGTGGAGAGCGCTTGATGCTCGTGGGCCTTGATCACATGGTCGGCGGCCTTCACGGCCTGCGATAGCACGAAATCGGTTAACGACTTCTGGGCGCAGGCAGCCGCGCGCTCAAGCTTGCGCTTGGTCGCGGCATTGAGGCGCAGGTGCATGCGTTCGCGCTTCGTGCTCACATTCGACCTCCGGCAGCCAATCCCAACTGCACCTCTTCTTCATGTCGGCCCAGAAGTCGTGCTCGATAGTATGGGCACAAACACCGCCGGCGCGTCGCCCAGACAGGGATCACGCCGCCACCTGTTGCCACTGAGTAATCTCCACCACGGTATGTTTGCTGCGCGCTTCCATAACGATGCTTTCCAGCTTCGCCGCCACAGGGTCGTCGATCCAGGCGTCACCGCACTTTGTGCAGACGAGCGCAGGAACCTCCCTGACCACCACGACACCGAATTTCAAATCCACGGCGAAGGTCGTGGTGCCCGATTGCTTTTCGCCGCCGCAAAGCGGGCAACGTCCGAAGTTCTCGCTCATGTTTTCTTCCTCCTGGTCCTGAAATCCGGTTCGAAATGTTCAAGCCAAGTGGAGTGGGCACGTTACATGTGCCCACGCGGATTCAAAACAGCGTGGGCAGACGAAAACCCTGTCTGCCCACCCTACCCGACTTTCCCTGAGATGTGCCCTTGCCGCCCGCAGAGAGAGGTTGTCTGTGTAACGGCACCGTCCTATGTGGCCTTCTTGTGCCCCATGCGATGACACAGACGATCCAAGATTGTTTGCATCGTCCCTGGAGCGAGAGCGCCCAGTGGCTTGATAATGCTGCCTTGGCTCAAAGTGAAGATTTTGTCGAGACGTATCCAGCTGGCTCTGGGCAGTGCTCCGGTTACCAGAACGCGATTATCAATCTGCACGGCGTGCTCATTTGTCGGTACGGACGTCACGGCCAAGGCGATGAAATCACCGTGTTTGTCTGGCGCCGTCAACACCAGAACCGGGCGCTTCTTGGTTGATCTGAGATCGGAGTACGGAAAGGGAATGAACAGCAGGTCGCCGGGATTACAGTTCATTCCAGATATCATCCTCTGGATTATCCCAGACATGCCGCATGACAGGTTCTTGAGCCGCCTTCAAGGCGTCGGATTGCAGATCACGCAAGCCGTACTTCGCCTCAAGATAGCCAACGTATTCCAACACCTCCTGCGCCAACGATTCCGGCAGGCGGCGTACTTCCAGGTAGATTTTCTCGGCTGTGCTCATAGGATTCTCGACATAAGTTACTGCAATACAAACATCCTGCGAAAAGTGTAGCCGATAAATACCTGTCGCGGCTAGGCGCTGCGCCCATCGAATAACCTGGTCTGAACAAGCCCCCCTCTCCCCCTCAGGGGGAGAGGGGGTGGGTCAAGTCCAGTACAAACTCAGACAGCCAACCGCAACTGCATCTCTTCATGTCGGTCCGGAAGTCGTGCTCGATAGCATGGGCACAAACGCCGTCGGCGCGTCGCCCAGACAGGGATCACGCCGTCACCTGTTGCCACTGAGTAACCTCCACCACGGTATGTTTGCTGCGCGCTTCCATAACGATGCTTTCCAGCTTCGCCGCCACCGGGTCGTCGATCCAGGCGTCACCGCACTTTGT
>DATEYP010000200.1:0-6272 GCA_035256085.1 Acidiferrobacterales bacterium | reverse complement strand
AAGGCGGCACCGAAGGGCGTGGCCGTGCAGGTTACCGCGGAAATGATGGGTGCGGGCATCGTGTCGAGCGGGGTCGCGCTGCCGCCGATCCCGCCCGTGACCGGCAACCGCAAGAATCCGGTGGCCTCGTGGGGCAAGCCGTTGCCGTATCCGATCGTGATCGCCGACCGGCGCAACAACCGCCTGATCGAAATCACCCCTGACAAGCGCATTGTCTGGGAGTTTCCCTCACCCGATCTGGTGCTGTACCGCGGTAACGAGGACGTGAACTTCTCGGACGACGGCAAGCTGCTGGCGGTGAGCGAGGAAGACAATTACGACGTGCACATCGTCGACTACGAGAAGAAGGCCGTCACCTGGACTTACGGCACTCCCGATCACAAGGGCAGCGCCCCGGGATTTCTCAACTACCCGGACGACGCACACCTGCTGCCGGACGGCAACTTTCTCACCGCCGATATCCGCAACCACCGTGTGCTGATCATCGATCCACGCACCAACAAGATCGTTACCCAGTGGGGTACGGCCGGCAAGCGCAACCACAACCCGCCGCACGAGCTGGCCGCCCCCAACGGCGCCACGCCGCTCGACAATGGCGACGTGCTGATCACAGAGATCGGCGGCGCGTGGATCACGCGCATCACGCGTGACAGCAAGGTGGTGTGGAGTGTGCAGGCCCCGAACATCCGTTATCCATCCGATGCCTTCCCGACGGTGGACGGCAAGCATGTGATCGTGGCCGACTTCTGGAAGCCCGGACGCGTGGTGATCTTCGACCCGGCTACCCGCAAGGTGCTGTGGCAGTACGACGGCAAGACCGATGAGCAGAAGCTCGACCACCCCTCGCTGGCTCGCGAGCTGCCGACCGGAGACATCATCGTCGCCGACGACCTGCGCGAACGCGTCATCGTCATCGACCGCAAGACCAAGGAGATCATCTGGCAGTACGGCGTGACCGACGTGAAGGGCCATAAGCCCGGCTACCTCTGGTACCCGGATGGTTTCGACCTCGACGTGTTCCGCGACTGGAAGGGTGCGCTGGCGGGGCGCTAGTGCAGTACTTCGAATTTAACGGATCTTCTGGTCTTGCAGGCACCCTCCTCTTCAAGGGGGAGGGTGTTGCGCCTACTGATCAGACCGCCAAATAGTTCGCATTCCGTAGGGTGGGGCAGGGCCCCACCCTACAAATAAGGGGAGCGTTACTCCACCAGCAGTATGCCGTGCATACCCTTTTCCTTGTGGCTCTTGCCGATCGGCGGCGCCTTGTCGCAAACCATTTCGTAGCTGCCGGTCTTGGTAGGGGTAAAGCTCACTTCGCCACTCTTGCCGGCGGAGAGGTCGAGCTTCACGTCGATGCCGGCATCCGGTGCCTTGATGACCAGGTTGTGCGGGATGAAGGTCGCCTTGTTCCTGACTTTGAGGGTAACCGGCTGGCCGACCTTGACTGTGATTTTATCCGGTTTGATGGCATAACTTTCGAGTTTCACTTCAATCACCTGTGGTTCGGCGGCAAGGGCAGTGGCGCAGAGGGTCGCCAACAGTATAAGGAGCATCTGTCGCAGCATGACTGTTCTCCTTGAGTTAAGGAATCGCGGCGTTCCCGATTAACCTAGCATAGCGTCCGGGACGGATCAAAACACAAAGACTTTATCTGCCGGCCTTGTCAACGCCCGGGCCGGTAATACGTTAGTAGGAACAGACCCTGCGGATTGCCCCTCGCGATGCGTGCACTGCTGACTGTCCTGTTCCTGCTGCCCATACCGGTTTTTGCCGCGGGCATGGGCTATGACGACGCGCGCCATCTTCTCACCCGCACCGGTTTTGCGCCCACCGGGAGCGAGATCCAGAAATATGCGGCCTTGACCCGGGACGCGGCGGCCGACCGGTTGCTGGCCGGAGTGCATACCGAGGCGCGCACGCCGCTACCGGATTCGGCGCTCGAATTCGTGCCGCGCGAGCGCCTGCGCAAACTCAAGAACGCCCCGGAAGCGGAACGCAAGGCGTTCCTGCGCGAGCAGATCGAAAAGAGTCTGGAACTGCGCGCCTGGTGGTACCGGGAGATGCTCGAGACCGATTCGCCACTGACCGAGAAGATGACGTTGTTCTGGCACAACCATTTCGTCTCCAGCCAGCAGAAGGTCAAGTCGCCGGTGCTCATGGCGCGCCAGAACCAGTTGTTGCGCCGGTATGCGCTTGGCAATTTTGGCGAACTGCTGCACGCGGTGGCCAGGGACCCGGCAATGGTCGTGTACCTCGACAATGTCTCGAACAAGAAGGGCAGTCCGAACGAGAACTTTGCGCGCGAGGTGATGGAGCTGTTCACGCTCGGTGAGGGTCAATACAGCGAACAGGACATCAAGGAGGCGGCGCGCGCCTTTACCGGCTGGAGCCTCGACCGCAAAACCGGTGAATACCGCTTCTACCGCAGGTTGCACGATTCCGGAGAGAAGACCGTGCTCGGGCGGCGCGGCAACTTCAATGGCGATGAAGTGCTGGACATTCTGCTGGCGCAGCCGGCGACCGCCGAGTTTGTGACCGGCAAGTTGTGGCGCGAATTCATTTCACCGGTAGCGGATGCCACGGAGGTCAAGCGCCTCGCTGGCGTGTTTCGCGACAGCCGCTACAACACCCGGGCACTGATGCGCGCGCTGCTCACCTCGGACTCGTTTTTTGCTCCGCAGAATCGAGCGGTGCTGATCAAATCACCCGTAGAGCTTGTCGTCGGCACGCTGCGCCTGTTCGAGATTCACCCGGCGGATCTGCGGCCGGTGGCGCTGGCCGCGCGCAATCTCGGGCAGGACGTGTTCGGTCCGCCCAACGTCAAGGGCTGGCCGGGCGGTGAGGCCTGGATCAACAGCGCCACGTTGCTCGGGCGCCGCCAGTTGCTGGCGCGCCTGTTTCGCGCCGAGGAAATGCCGGCGGCTTCCGATGACGGCATGGCCGGGCGCGGTGGCAAGCGCCCGCAACGCATGGCCTTGCGCATGCAGCCGGATTATCTTTTTAACGGCGCGCACTGGTTCAGCCAGTTCGGTGCCAACGGCAGCGCCGCGCGACAACAGGTCACGCGACTCGTGTTGGCCACTGCACCACAAGAAACCCCGCCGGCGAGCACCGATAATCTTTCATTCCTGAGCGCACTGGTGCTCGACCCGGTCTATCAGTTGAAGTGAGGAGGTGACTGATGCTTCGCCGTGATTTCCTGCGCCTCATCGGCGCCGGTGCGCTCATTCCGTGGAATGCACAACTGGCGTTCGCGGCCGCGCCGGCCGCTGACTATCGCCGACTGCTGGTGCTGGTCGAACTCAAGGGCGGTAACGACGGCCTCAACAGTGTGATTCCGTATGCCGATACCAGTTACTATCGCTTGCGTCCGCGCCTCGGTATCGCGCGCGATCAGGTCGTGCAGCTGGACACAGCGACCGGCCTGCATCCCGCGCTCAAGCCGCTGTGGCCGCTCTGGCAGGCGCAAGAGTTGGCCATTGTGCAGGGTATCGGTTACCCAAAACCGAATCTGTCGCATTTCCGCTCCATCGAAATCTGGGACACCGCCTCGGACAGTGACGATTATCTGGAACAGGGCTGGCTGAGCCAGGTGTTCGGACGGAATCCGCCGCCGCGCCCGTTCGCCGCCGATGGCGTGGTGGTCGGCTCATCCGAGCTCGGTCCGCTGGCCGGCGGCAGTACGCGTGCCATTGCACTCGCCAATACCGAACAGTTTCTGCGTCAGGCGAAGCAGATGCAGGCAGGCGGCGGGCAAAGCCGCAACCCGGCGCTCGCACACCTGCTGAAAGTCGAGGGTGACATCCGTCAGGCGGCGAGTGGCCTGAAGAGTGGGCACAGCTTCCGCACCGCCTTCCCGAAGAATGGCTTCGGCAACAACATCAAGACTGCTGCACAGGTGGTGGCGGCGAATGCCGGCGTGGCGGTGATCAAGCTTTCCCACAACGGCTTTGATACGCACAGCAACCAGTTGAATGTGCATGCACGCCTGCTCTCTGAGCTGGCCGAGGGGCTCGCAGCCTTCAAATCGGCCATGCAGGAACTCAACCGCTGGGACACGACGCTGGTCATGACCTACGCCGAATTCGGACGGCGTCCGCAGGAGAACGGCAGTGGCGGCACCGATCACGGCACGGCCAACGCGCACTTCCTGCTGGGTGGACGTGTGCAGGGCGGCCTGTATGGCGAGCGACCGGCATTGACGCAGCTTGAGAGCGGCAACCTGCGGTATGCCGTGGATTTCCGCCAGCTGTATGCGGTCGCGGCGGAGCGCTGGTGGGGTCTACCGGCGCGCAGCCTGTTTGGAGGAAAGTTTGCGCCGCTGGCGGTATTGCGGGTGTAGGGTGCGCCCTGCGCACCAGATTATTATCCCCTGTGCCCGCGATAGGCCGGGCCACTTAATTCAGCGCCATCGACAATTTCGTACGGAATTGCCTGACGATGTCACCGCTGCCGCCGAGCAGGTTGAAAATCGACACCATGGCCTTGCGGCCGGCATCGTCGCGGAACTTGCGGTCGGTGCGCACGATTTCGAGCAGCTGATCGAGCGCGGCTTCGTGTTGCTGGCGCAGCACCAGGTGCGCGGCCAGCTCAAAACGCGCGGCACTGTCCCTGGCGTTGGCGGCGATGGCCGCCAGCAATGCATCGGGTGGACGCGCATTGGCAACGATGTGCACGAATTCAAGCTGTGCCTTGAGGCCAACGGCATCGGAAGATTCCCGCGCTTCAACAGATAATGCAGCGAGCGTGGTTTCGGCCTCAGCGGCATGACCGAGATAGGCATGCAGGCGAGCGAGCTCCAGCTTGGCGCGGTCGTTGCCGGGATCGGTTTTGACGGCTTGCTGCAGGATGACCAGCGCCTGGCCGGTGCGCAGCGCTTGCAGGGCGTTGTCGACCAGCGTGTCGGACTCGCGCGGAATATGCCGGTCGAGCAGGGCGCGGATGGTCTTCTCCGGTTGCGCGCCCATGAATTCCTCCACCACCTGACCGTTCCGGAAGAGCTTCACGGTCGGCAGGCTTTTCACGCCGTAGCGCGCGGCCAGTGGCTGTTCGGTATCGCTGTTGATCTTGGCGAGAAAGAACTTGCCAGCGTATTCGTCCGCCAGCTTGGCGAGCACCGGCATGAGTTGCTTGCAGGGTCCGCACCAGGCCGCCCAGAAGTCCGCCAGCACCGGGATTTCCCGGGACTTGGCGAGCACCAGGGACTCAAAGGTCTGCTGGGTAACGTCGGCGATGTGGGGCGAAGTGCTCATGGCTTCGACTCAAATCTGGAGGTGTTGCGGGTTGGTTCGCGCTGAACGTTACTGAAAAGATGAGATCTGGTCCGGCCGGTTTCAAGCTGGCGCCAATCAAGGGGAAATGGCGCTCCCTAGGGGTTTCGAACCCCTGTTCTCGCCGTGAGAGGGCGATGTCCTAGGCCGCTAGACGAAGGGAGCAGGGCAAAACGCACTGTTCCGCAAGCCTTTTTTGCCGCCGACCTGCGAAGAAATGGTATTATACCGGCACGGTTTTATTTCACAACGCAAACAAGAATCTTGCCATAACAGGACAGCAGGGTACCCGCCATCACTAAGCCTTTGGTCATTCCCCGCGCGGAGCACACCATCTCCCGCACTCTCATCAGCGACAGCGCGCTTAAAGTCCTGTATCGCCTGAAAGACGCCGGTTACGCGAGTTTTCTCGTGGGTGGTTGCGTGCGCGATCTGATGCTCGGGCGCGAACCCAAGGATTTCGACGTCGTCACCAACGCGCGCCCGGAGCAGATCAAGGAACTGTTCCGCAATGCGCGCCTGATCGGCCGGCGCTTCCGCCTGGCGCATATCCGTTACGGGCAGGACATTATCGAAGTCGCGACCTTCCGCGCCGCGCCGCACAAGGATGTGTCAGTGCCGCGCGCGCAGGACGCGCAGGAGCGGCCGCCGCACACCGGCAAGGAAGAGGGCGAGTCCGACGACGACGTGGACGAGACCGGACGGCTGCTGTCCGACAACGTGTTCGGCAGCCAGGATGAAGACGCGGTGCGGCGCGACATCACGGTCAATGCCCTGTACTACGACATCAGTGACTTCACGGTGAAGGACTACGTGGGCGGCGTCGCCGACCTCCAGGCCGGACTGATGCGCATGATCGGTGACCCGGCAACGCGCTTCCGCGAGGACCCGGTGCGCATGCTGCGCGTGGTGCGGTTTGCCTCCCGGCTCGGTTTCCGCATCGACCCGGCCACGGCCGACCCGATGTACGACATCGGCCACCTGCTGCTGGCTGTCTCGCCG
>DATEYP010000199.1:0-5943 GCA_035256085.1 Acidiferrobacterales bacterium | reverse complement strand
GCCAATGGGGTCAGACTCGATTGAAACACGCTGACCCGGTAGAATCACTCACACGCAGCCTGAAGTCCGCCGCTGCACAAGGAGGTGTGCGATGGCCCGTCTGCCGCGTTACGGTTTACCCGGTCAACCGCAGCATGTGATCCAGCGTGGCAACAACCGTGCTGTCCTGTTTGCCACGGATACCGACTACCAGTTTTTCCGCGACTGCCTGACCGATGCGTGTACACGCCACGGATGTCGGGTCCACGCCTACGTGTTCATGACCAACCATGTGCACCTGCTGATGACGCCGGACCACGAGGATGCGATCGGCAAGGTGATGCAATCGGTCGGACGGAGGTATGTGCAGTATTTCAATTTCACGTACCAGCGGACCGGCACCTTGTGGGAAGGCCGATACCGCGCCACACCCATCGATACCGAGCGCTATCTCTTAACCTGTTATCGTTACATTGAGCTCAATCCGATTCGTGCTGGAATCGTGGATGAACCGCGTAACTACCGGTGGTCGAGTCATGGCTGCAATGCCTTTGGGAAAGCAGATCGGCTGGTAACGGTGCACGACCAATACGCCGCGTTGGGGTCAACCGATAGCGAGCGCCAAGCTGCCTACCGCACGTTGTTCCGCGAGCGGCTCGCGGAGCCTACGCTCGATGCGATCCGGGAGGCCACCAACAAGGGCTGGGCTCTTGGGAGCGACAAGTTCAAAGAGGAAATCGAAGGTCTCCTTCAGCGCCGTACACGTCCTCTACCAAAAGGCGGTGTACGAAACAGAAAGCAAGGCGAAACGGAGCAGTTATGATAGCAACCATTCGTTCAATCGAGTCTGACCCTATTGGACCTATTGGACATACGTCCTCTACCAAAAGGCGGTGCACGAAACAGAAAGCAAGGCGAAACGGAGCAGTTATGATAGCAACCATTCGTTCAATCGAGTCTGACCCTATTGGACTATTGACCCTATTGGACTATTGGACTCCCCTCTCCCACCGGGAGACGAGTGCATGGATGCACGAGGTAGGGCAGTGCCGGGAGCAGTTGCCGAGGGTAGGGTGAGGGGATACCCACTTTCCTATATCCTTCTGCACGCCAACTGGCAAAGGGGCATCGTTCCACTCCCAGATTCGACGGAACCCGCGCTGTCCATCGATACACCCGGCCGCCCCGAGAAACCACTACTCGTGGCGACCAATGGGGCCAGACCTCAGAGTCTGACCCTATTGGACTCTATTGGACTTTCGCCGAAAAAAACCGCTGACTCATTTCCTCCAGCCCCAGTGCCTGCAACACCGCTTGCAAGCGTTCGGTTGCGCGCTGGCGTGGCAGGTCCCTGTAGCTGGCGATGATGAGTTCGTTTTTCATCGAGTGTTCCCAGCCTACAAGTTCGGTCACGTTGACGTGATAGCCATGCGCTTCGAGCTGCAGGCAGCGCAGCACATTGGTGACATGGCTGCCGAATTCGCGGGTGTGCAGCGGGTGGCGCCAGAGTTCGGTGAGGGCGCTTTTGGCCAGCGCCTGGGCTTTGTTCTTTCTGAGCACCGCAGCCACTTCCGCCTGGCAACAGGGCACCAGCACCATGAACTGTGCCTGCTTTTTCAATCCAAAATGGATGGCGTCGTCGGTGGCGGTGTCACAGGCATGCAACGCGGTCACCACATCGATTTTTTCCGGCAACCGGCCGGACGCAATGGACTCGGCCACCGACAGGTGCAGGAATGACATGCCCGGAAAATTCAACTTCGCGGCCAGATTCCGGGATTTGTTCACCAGCTCTTCACGTGTCTCGATCCCGTAAATATGGGAGTCGTCTTTCAGAGTCTTGAAAAACAGATCGTAGAGTATGAAGCCGAGGTACGACTTGCCGGCGCCGTGATCGACCAGCTGTATGGCGGGGCGATCCTTGTGAACTTCGTTGAGGAGCGGTTCGATGAACTGGTAGAGGTGATAAATCTGCTTGAGCTTGCGCCGGCTGTCCTGGTTGAGCTTGGCGTCGCGCGTGAGAATGTGCAGTTCTTTCAGCAGCTCGATCGATTGGCCGGGCTTGATTTCGGGCATGTCTTGCATGGATTGTAGTTCCCTACGGTCTCCCCTCACCCTAGCCCTCACCCGGAGGGAGAGGGGACGTGGGGTGATGTCTCCCGGAAAGAGGGGGACATGGGGTAATGCGCGCGAACATGCAGCCTGGTCGACATGTGTACGGCTGATCAGCCGGCGCGGAGCGTCAACTGTTGGTATTTGTGCTGCAGCTGGTCTTTGCTTTCGACGTAGTCCGTATCACTGATATGCAATCCACCGGGCAGACCTCGATGCACTGCGATGTCTGGAAGTGGCCGACACATTCGGTGCACAGGTCCGGGTCGATGGTGTAGAACTCCTGGCCCTGCGTGATGGCGCCATTCGGGCACTCCGGCTCACACACGTCACAGTTGATGCACTCTTCGGTAATCAGCAAAGACATGCTGTGAATGCGGGAATCTCAGTCTGACCAGACATCAGTTTAGCGCAGCTTGGCGCGCAGCGCCTGCATCACGCGCGCATCCACGAACGGGCCGACGTCCCCGCCCAGGCTGGCGATCTCCTTGACCAGCGAGGCAGACACGAACATCTCGCGTTCCGACGGGGTCATGAACACGGTCTCGACCTCCGGGTCGAGATGCCGGTTCATGCCGGCCAGCTGGAACTCGTATTCGAAATCCGACACCGCGCGCAGGCCGCGCAGGATGACGCGCGCCTTGTGCTGACGTACGCAATCAATCAGCAGGGTGTCGAACCCGACCACACTGACGTTCGGCAGATCGGCCAGTACGGCGCGCGCCATGTCGACGCGCTCGTCGAGACTGAACAGCGGTTTCTTCGCCGGGTTGGCGGCGATCGCCACGATCACCTTGTCGAACACGCGCGTCGCGCGCCGCACCAGATCGCTGTGGCCGGTGGTGATCGGGTCGAACGTCCCGGGATAAAGGGCGGTCACGCTCATGGTGTCTCCTGATTCTGGTTTCTTCTGGCCAGATGATACCCCACTTGCCCGGCGGTTTTACTGCGCACCGCCCGCCAGCCCGCCGGCAGCGGCAGCGTCTCGCCCTCCGGCGCCTCAAGGTAGATCAAGGCATCCGGCTTCAGCCAGCCACGCGTGACGAGCAATTCGACACAGGGGGCCAGCAGGCCGCTGGCATACGGAGGATCGAGAAACACGATGTCGAACGCCGCGACCGGGCCGCGCAAATACTCCAGGGCATCGGCATACACAATATCGGCCCGTTCGGCCTTGAGCTGTTCGCGGCTGTGGCGCAGGGCCGCGACCGCTTCCAGCCGTTTCTCCACCAGCACCGCGCGCGCGGCGCTGCGCGACAATGCCTCAAAGCCGAAGGCACCGCTGCCGGCGAACAGGTCGAGGCAGGCGGCGCCGGGCAGATACGGGGTCAGCCAGTTGAACACGGTCTCGCGCACCCGGTCGGGCGTGGGGCGCAGATCCTCGCTCGCCGGAAAGGCCAGGCGCCGGCTGCGCCAGGCGCCGCCGATGATGCGCACCTCGCCGCGTGGCGCATGCGCCGTTCCGCGCTTAGCCTTCGCCGCCACCCACAACCACCGTCAGCATACGTTCGGGGTGCACACGCCGGCGGAACGCGTCGCGGATCTGCTCGACGGTCACGGCCTCGATGCGCGGTATGAAATTATCGATATAGGTGAGCGGCAAATTGTAAAAGCCGATCACCGTCAGGTATTCGGCGATTTTGCGATTGCTGTCGATACGCAGCGGGAAACCGCCGGTGACATTCTTTTTCGCCGCCGCCAGCTCCTCCGGCGTCGGCCCTTTCTCGACGAACTCGTTCACCACGCGGCGCACCACGGCGAGCGCCTCGGCACGCTGGCTGTTCTTGGTTTGCAGGCCGAGCAGGAACGGGCCCGGCTCGCGCAACGGCATGAAGTAGCTGTACACGCTGTACGACAGGCCGCGCTTCTCGCGCACTTCCTGCGACAGGCGCGACACCAGGCCGCTGCCGCCGAGCACGTGATTGCCGAGATACAGCGGAAAATAATCCGGGTCGTTGCGCGCCATGCCGGCCTGGCCGATCAGGATGTGCGACTGCGTCGAGGGGTGCGCCAGCACGCGCTCGGCCGATGCACGCGGCACCACATCCGCGACCCTGGGCAGCGGCGGCGCGGCCTCGCCGGCCGGCAGACCGCCGAGCACGCGCCTGGCAAGTGCCTTGGCCTCGCTCAATTTGATATCGCCGATCAGGGCCAGCACCGCATTGCGCCCGGCATAGTGGCGCGCATGAAAGGCGGCCAGATCGTCGCGGCTCAGTGCCTTGAGGCCGGCCTCGCTGCCATCTGACGGCAGTGCGTATGGATGTCCCTTGTAGAGCTGGGCAAAGAACGCCTTGGCGGCGACATCGCCGGCCGATGCCTTGGCCTGCTTGAGACCGAGCAGCGCACGCCGGCGCTCGCGCTCGAAGCTCACGGCCGGAAACGATGGCGCCGCCAGCACGCGCGCGAACAGATCGAGCGCCGGATCGAGCAGTGCACGGTCGGACAGGCTGCGCAGACTGACACCGGCCATGTCGCGGTCGTTGCTCGAACCGAATTCCGCGCCCAGGCCCTCGAAGGTCGCGGCGATCGTGTCGGCATCCAGCTCGCCGGTGCCGGCGTTGAGCAGGTGGTTGGTCAGCATGGCCAGTCCGCTGCGCGCCTGCGGGTCGCGCGCCGAGCCGGCGTCGAACACCACGTTGAGCGTGACCATCGGCAGGTCGCGGGCCTCGACGAAATACACGCGCGCGCCGTTCGTGAGCGTCCAGTGCTCGATCCTGGGTGTGGCGAGCGCCGCAAACGAAACGAGCCACAGCATCATTCCCAGGCTGATTTTTTTCACCGCAAAGGCGCAAAGAGCGCAAAGATTTCCCCGATAAGCACCCATGTTCTTCTTTGCACCTTTGCGGTAAACGATAGTAGCCGGAGTACCCCTAGCGAACATGGCCACCTCCGGCCGGCGCCGCGGCGCGCGGCTTGGCCTTGCCCGGCTGCGGATCGAGCACCGTGACGGTGAGATTGGACTCGGTGAGATATTTCTTCGCCACCGCCTGCACCTGCGCGGCCGTCACGGCACGCACGCGCTCGACGGACCGATCGAGCAGGCGCCAGTCGAGACCGACGGTTTCGAGCATGCCCATCTGCATGGCCTGATAGAACACCGAATCGCGCGTGTACACATTGCTGGCCGCGACCTGCGCCTTGACGCGTTCCAGTTCGGCGGGCGCGATCGGTTCTTCCTGCACGCGCCGGATCTGTTCGCGGATCGCCGCCTCCAGTTCGGCCGGCGTGCGTCCGCGTGACGGCGTGGCGCTCATCTGGAACAACACCGGGTGCCGGGCAGTGGGGCTGTAGCCAACGCCAACGCTGGCGGCAATCTGCTGCTTGCGCACCAGCTCGCGCTCGAAGCGCGCGCTGCCGCCGCCGTCCAGCACGCCGTTCAGCACCATCAGCGCGTACGGTTCCCAGTCATCGGCGCGCAAGCTGAAGGCCGGCACGTGATGGCCCATGAACAGACTCGGCACCTGTGCCGGGGCGCTGAGGCGCGAACGCCGGATGTCCTTCTGGGGCGGCTCCGCCGGCACGCGCGTGCGCTTCAGCTTGCGCGCCGGCACCGGGCCGAAGTACTGGCGCGCGAGCGCGATGACGTCGCGCGGCTCGACATCGCCCACCACGATGAGCGTGGCATTGTTCGGCACGTACCAGCGCCGGTACCAGGCGCGCAGATCCTCGGTGGTCAGTTTTTCGAGATCGCGCATCCAGCCGATGATCGGATTCCGGTAGGTATGGGTGGTGTAGGCGGTGGCCATGAAGTGCTCGTAGGCAAGCGACTCCGGCTGGTCGTCGGTGCGCAGGCGCCGCTCCTCCATCACCACGCGTATTTCCTTGGCGACTTCCTGGTCGTCCAGCACCAGG
>DATEYP010000198.1:0-6156 GCA_035256085.1 Acidiferrobacterales bacterium | reverse complement strand
GCCGCGCGCCGTGGCCGCCTGAGCTTCGAACGCGGCATGGTCGAGACCCCGGCATTCATGCCGGTCGGAACCTACGGCACGGTCAAGGCCATGACCCCGGAGGAATTGCGCGAGCTGGGCGCGCAAATCATTCTTGGCAATACCTTTCATCTGATGTTGCGCCCCGGGATGGAAGTGATACGCGCGCATGGCGGGCTGCATGGTTTCATGCACTGGGACGGGCCGATACTCACCGATTCCGGCGGGTTTCAGGTGTGGAGCCTGGGGAAACTCCGAAAAATCAGCGAGCAGGGTGTGACCTTCCAGTCGCCGGTGAACGGTGATCGCTTATTCATGGGGCCGGAGGAGTCCATGGCCATGCAACAGGCGCTGGGCGCGGACATTATTATGGTCTTCGACGAGTGCACCCCGTACCCGGCCACGGAAGAACAGGCGCGCGCCTCCATGGAGCTGTCGCTGCGCTGGGCGGAGCGCAGCAAGCGCGCCCATCAGGGCCAGCCGGGTGCGCTGTTCGGGATTGTGCAGGGCGGCATGTACGCGCATCTGCGCCAGGAATCACTCGCCGGCCTCAAACAGATCGGCTTCGATGGCTATGCACTGGGCGGGTTGTCGGTGGGCGAACCGAAGGCGGACATGTTGCGGATCCTGGGCGGCATTGCCCCGGAACTGCCGGCCGACCGGCCGCGCTATCTGATGGGTGTCGGCACGCCCGAGGACCTGGTCGAGGCCGTGCACCGCGGCGTGGACATGTTCGATTGTGTGCTGCCGACGCGCAATGCGCGCAACGGTTGGCTGTTCACTCATGACGGCCAGGTAAAAATCCGCAATAGCCGCTATATCGCCGACACCGGCCCGGTCGATCCTCTCTGCGACTGCATCACCTGTCGCCACTACAGCCGCGCCTACTTGCGCCATCTGCAACAGTGCAACGAGATCCTGGGCGCGCGTCTGGCCACGATCCATAACCTTTACTACTACCAGTCGCTGATGCGTGGCCTGCGCCAGGCGATCGAACAAAAAAGGCTGGATGAATTCGTCGAGAAGTTTTATTGTAGGCGCCGCCAGAACCAGGCCGCCCCGGACGAACCGGAGGCCGGTGATAACCCGGCAGACGCCGCCGATTTCAAGTCTGATTAATCACAGGAACAGCCATGACCACGCCAGAAAACCTCCTCAGCCTGATCGTGTCCGATGCCCATGCTGCCGATCCGACCCCGGCCGGCGGCGCGGCCGGTGGACTTATGTCGTTCCTGCCGCTGGTCATCATTTTTGTCATCTTCTATTTCCTGCTGATCCGCCCACAGAGCAAGCGCGCCAAGGAGCACCGCGAAATGGTGGCCAAGCTGGCCAAGGGCGACGAGGTGGTGGCCGGCGGCGGCATTCTCGGGCGCGTGACCGATGTCAGTGAGAGCTATATCACCGTGGAGATCGCCGACGGCGTCGCCATCAAGGTGCAACGCCACGCGGTGGCGCAGGTTCTGCCCAAGGGTACGGTCAAGGGCGCCTGACGGCAGGGACGAGGCACAAGATACAAGATACAAGAACATCAGAGTCATCCCGCGCCCCTTTTCCCTTGCCCCTTTCACCTCGTACCTGAATGAATCGATACCCGCTCTGGAAATACCTGCTGATCCTGGCCGTTGTCGTGCCGGGATTCCTTTACTTCCTGCCCAACTTGTACGGCGAAGACCCGGCCATTCAGGTCTCCGGCACGCGTATCACCAAAGTGGATGCGACGACCCTGTCCCAGGTGGAGCAGGTGCTGAAGCATGCCGGTGTTGATATCGTCGCCGCGCAGCGCGATGAAAAGAGTCTGAAGGTCCGGTTCCATGACACCGATACCCAGATCAAGGCGCGCGATACCGTGCAGCGCGCGCTTGGCGACAACTACACCGTCGCACTCAACCTGTTGCCGGCCACACCCGCCTGGTTTGGCTGGATCAACGCCAATCCGATGTACCTGGGCCTCGACCTGCGCGGCGGTGTGCATTTCCTCATGCAGGTCGACATGCTGTCGGCGCTCAAGAAGGCCGAGGAGCGTTATGTGGATGACCTGCGCAGCGCGCTGCGTGAAGGCAAGGTGCGCTACCTGACGGTGACGCGTCTCGACAACGGCGGGCTCGAGGTGCGTTTCCGCGACGCCGCCGAGCGCGACAAGGGCCGCGAAGTGGTGCGCCGCCAGATGCCGGAACTGGGCCTCATCGACAGCGAGAAGGGCAACGAGTATTTCCTGCTGGCGCGCCTGACCGAACAGTCGATGACCGAAAAGCGCAAGTTCGCGCTCGATCAGAACATCGTCGCGTTGCGCAACCGTGTGAACGAACTGGGTGTGGCCGAGCCGGTCATCCAGCAGCAGGGCGCCGACCGCATTGTCGTTCAGCTGCCGGGCGTGCAGGATACCGCCAAGGCCAAGGAGATCCTCGGTCGCACGGCGACCCTCGAAATCATGCTGGTGGATGAAGAGCACGACCTGACCACGGCACTCAGCGGGCACGTGCCGGCCGGTTCCAAGCTCTACAAGGACCGGCGCGGCCGCCCGATCCTGCTCAAGAAGCAGGTGGTCTACTCGGGCGACAACATCGTGGACGCGGCCGCCGGTTTCGACAGCCAGGCGGGCGGGGCCGTGGCGCACATCACGCTGGACGCGCGCGGTGCGGCCATCAACCAACGCGTCACCGGCGAGAATGTCGGCAAACGCATGGCGGTGGTGTATATCGAGATCAAGTCGGAGTCCCAACTGGATGCGACGGGCAAGCCGCTGCTGGACGCCGAAGGCCGGCAGGTGCGCAGCCGCGTGCGTCTCGAAGAGGTGATCACCGCACCGGTGATCCGCGAGCAGCTCGGCAAGCGCTTTCAGATTTCCGGCCTCGACAGCATCGAAGAGGCGCGCGATCTGGCGTTGCTGCTGCGGGCCGGGGCGCTTGCCGCGCCGATCGAAATTATCGAGGAGCGCACCATCGGACCGAGCCTCGGCGCGGAGAACATCCAGCGCGGCTTTCAATCCACCTGGATCGGCTTTGCCGCCATTGCTGTGTTCATGATCGTTTACTACCTGATTTTCGGTGTGACCGCGGTACTCGCACTCGGCGTGAATGTGGTGTTGCTGGTCGCGTTGTTGTCGCTGCTGCAAGCAACCCTGACACTACCTGGCATGGCCGCCATTGCACTCACCGTCGGCATGGCGATCGACGCCAATGTGCTGATCAATGAGCGCATCCGCGAGGAACTGCGCAACGGCAACACACCGCAGGCCAGCATCCATGCCGGCTACGAGCGCGCCTTCGGCACCATTTTCGACTCGAATATCACCACGTTGATTGCCGGTGTCACGCTGTTTATGTTTGGCAGCGGACCGGTGCGCGGTTTTGCGGTAGTGCTGTGCCTGGGTATCCTTACCTCCATGTTCAGCGGGGTGATGGTGTCGCGTGCCCTGGTAAACCTGATATACGGCGGCCGGCGCAAGGTCGAGCGGCTGGCCATCGGCAATACCCAGTGGAAATAAACTTGTACAACGCCTGAAACCGGAACTCTGACAGCGAACAATACACGCCATGGAATTTTTCAAGATCCGCAAAGACATTCCGTTCATGCGCCACGCGCTGGTGTTCAACGTGATCTCCGTGATCACGTTCCTGCTGGCGGTGTTTTTTCTGGCGACCCGCGGACTCAACTTCGGCGTGGATTTCACCGGCGGCACGGTGATGGAGGTCAGCTATCCGCAGGCGGCCGAGCTGCCGAAGATCCGTGCGCTGCTGGAACGCAGCGGCTACACCGATGTCACCGTGCAGAATTTCGGCGGATCGCGCGACGTGCTCATCCGGCTGCCGGGCAAGGCCAACATGGCCAGTGCCACCCTCTCCGACACGGTGATGGAGGTGCTGCATCGCGAAGACCCCGGGGCGCAGATGCGGCGCACCGAGTTTGTCGGCCCGCAGGTGGGCCGCGAACTGTATGAAAATGGCGGACTGGCGCTGTTGTTTGTGTCCATCGGCATCGTGGTGTATCTCTGGTTCCGCTTCGAGTGGAAGTTTGGCGTGGCGGCGATCATCGCCAACCTGCACGATGTGGTGATCATACTGGGTTTCTTTGCTTTCTTTCAGTGGGACTTCTCGCTCACCGTGCTGGCGGCGGTGCTCGCTATCCTTGGCTACTCCGTGAATGAGTCGGTGGTGGTGTTCGACCGTATCCGGGAGAACTTCCGCAAGCTGCGCACGGCCTCGATTCCGCAGATCATCGACAATGCCATTACGCGCACCATGTCGCGCACCATCATCACCCACGGCTCCACCCAGCTCGCGGTACTGTCCATGCTGATGTTCGGTGGCGAGACCCTGCACTACTTCGCCCTGGCCCTGACCATCGGCATCCTGTTCGGCATCTATTCCTCGGTGCTGGTGGCGAGTCCGATCGTCATGTGGCTTGGTATTTCGCGCGAGGACATGCTGCCGGTCAAGAGTGAGGCGGGTGAGGCCGACACCCGACCGTAATACCCGCAGTTCAGTCCAAATCCGGTATTCTGCCTCAGAAGTGCCGCATGTCTGTCCAAACCTGCCGGTAATCCTTTAGAACCCAGACTTCATCAGCTGACCCTGTCGCATCCCGGCTATGGTTGCGGATAGGCCTCATAATGTATGGAGCCTTCAAATTACTTGTTCTGGTTTTCTGACAGGGGAGAGAAATCATGGTTAGCGGAACCGCGTGGATGATCTGGCCGGAGAATCCGGCGCTATCGGCAGTGGTGCTGTTTCTCATCGCCATGCCGTTTTTGTATGCCGCTCGCCGGCCGATGCAGGGCCTGTTCCGGTCGCTCACGCGCGCTCTCAGCAATCCGCTGCGCCTGGGCGCCCGCTGGCTGGCCTCCAGCGCCGTGCTGTTGCGCCAGCGCAACCGCCTGGTGCTGCTCGCACATGGCCGCGAGGAAGCGATGAAGTCGATCGAGCGCGAGTTCGAGCGCGTGACCGCAGTGGTGCAGCGCGACCTGCAGGGTTATCCGGCGCTGCAACGCAAGCTCATGGACGAGATTACACGCATCGAGGAGGACTACCAGAAATGCGGCGAGGTTCCGCCACCGCCGCCGGAGTGGACCAAGGCGGTGGGCGCGATCGCCAAGATCAAGCCTTCTGGCGACGGCCTGGTGGAGAGGATTCTGGCCGACATCAGTACATCGATTGACGAGATTTATGACAAGGTTACCGCCGAATACCGGCGTTCCTACCAGGAGCGGCACAAGATCCTCAAAGGCTTCCAGCCATTCTGGCGCTCGCTGCAGCAAACCCTGAACAAGGTCGACAAGAATATTACCGGTTTGCAGGGCAGCGCCGCCAAGATCGATGCCCAGGTGGAGAAAATCCAGCAAATCAATGCCAATCTGGACAAGGCCGAGCACGCGCTCGGTGCTTCGGCCTCGATTCAATTCACGATCTCCGGTCTGGTGATGTTGATCGCCATCGGCGGGGCATTCGTCAATTACAAGCTCATCTCCCTGCCGATGTCCGCGATGGTTGGCGGTGGCGACTACATCACGGACAACCTGCAGGCATCGGAAGTGGCGGCGCTGGTCATTATCCTGTTCGAGACCCTGATGGGGCTGTTCCTGATGGAGTCGTTGCGTTTCACGCATTTGTTTCCGCTGTCGAACGTGAACGAGAAAATGCGCCGCACCATGATGTGGATCTCGCTCACCATTCTGCTGGTGCTGGCCGGCGTGGAAGTGGCGCTGGCGGTGATGCGCGACCTGATTGTGTCGGCCGACGTGGCGCTCAAGCAATCGCTCGGCAATGCCGCAGTGGTTGCGCCGGTGGACGCCTCCTGGATGATGAAAATACCGACTGCCGGGCAGATGATCCTGGGCTTTACCCTGCCGTTCGCACTGGCGTTCGTTGCAATTCCGCTCGAATACTTCATCCAGTCTTCGCGCACCGTGGTTGGCAACGGAATGGTGTTCTCCCTGCGTGGTCTGGCACTGGTGTTGCGGGTCATTGGCATCATCGTGAAGCAGATTGGCAATGCGTTGTGCATGCTGTACGACGCAGTGATCTTTGTGCCACTGCTGATCGAACGATTGGTGCGGGGCGAACATCCCGCCCCCAGGACGGCGGTGTTGTCATCGGCTGCTGATACCGTGCCGTTTCCAAAGCGTTTGAGCGATAGCGAGCG
>DATEYP010000197.1:0-7802 GCA_035256085.1 Acidiferrobacterales bacterium | reverse complement strand
CTCGCCGATGACCTGCCCGTAAATCCCAAGCTCGGCCGTATAGTGCCGGAACTCACCGACCCAAATGTACGCGAGCGCTTCCTTTACAGCTATCGACTGATCTACGAACTCTCTGACAGCGCGATCCACGTTCTTGCCGTGATTCATGGCAAGCGACTGCTGGAGTCCGTTGAACGGTTGAACCGCTGACATGGCGCATGTATAGGAAACTATATGAAAAAACGCCGCAAACCCAGACCTCTGATCGGCCCTGATGGTGAAGTCCGCGAGCTGACAAAGGCCTACATCGCCCGCATGCGTCCGGCGACCGAAGTGGTCCCGGACGTCGTCGAGGCCTGGCGCCGTTCGCGCGGTCGCCCGCGGAAAACCGCCACCAAACAGCAGATCACCTTGCGTCTGTCTCCCGAAGTGCTCGCCTTTTTCCGCAAGCAGGGCCGCGGCTGGCAGACACGGGTTGATGAAGTGCTGAGCCGCTACGTGAAACGCAAGGCAGCTTGACCATCGAGATGGAAACTGGCCAGCCGGTCCGGCGGCGTGCGTAATTCCACTGCGTCAAAACAACAAAGCCCGCTTCAAGCGGGCTTTGTTTTTCTCAGGAAGACAATCCAGTTTCAGGTTGCGCCTTCGACGATCCTGATTTCCTCGTCAGTCAGGCCGTAAAGCTCGTACACCAGCTTGTCGATCTGCCGGTCGGTGGCGTCGATCTGGCGCTTGAGATTTTCCTGCTCGTGCGGGGTGCTGGCGGCGGCAAGTTGCATTTTTAATGAAAGCATTTTTTCGACATATGAAACCATCTTATCGTGTTGAGCGCGATCTGCCGGACTATCGAAGTCGATCCTGCGAATTGGGATCATCCTTACATCATTCACAAGAATCTTTGGGAAGACTCCTTTACGTGCCTTCGGTGATGAGCTGAAATGCAGGTAGGCAATCAATCGAGAGTTTGCGACTCCCAATACGTAGTACAAGGAATATTTCGTTTCGCGTAAGATACAATTGATAATTCCAGGATTGTTATAGTACTCCTTGTCCGAGAAACCAACATGCAGTAACCCAGTTTTCGGATCAGTAATTTCCCGAAACAGAAGGCGTGGCTCTGTAAAGTACTTCTGTTTTCTTGGTGCTGCTAGCCAAGGGCCGTAACTAATCCACTGTTTTCGGTTCCAAGTAACTGTGTATCGGGTGACATCACCACCACGTAATTCTGGCTTGTATGTCTTGTCTTTCTTGTGATCTGCATGCCATATGCGATTCTTAATCGTATATTCATCATGGCCACGATACTTGTCATAAGGTATCAATCCTTGTGACACCTCAAGTATCTCGTTCAGCGGCACCGTAATGGCTGCAATCTTGTTGTCGAGCGTGGTGTTGGCACCTCCGATGACTTTTACCCAGTTGTTGTCAACTTTAACCAGTTCGCTTTGCACTTCTTGACCGAGCACAGAAGTGGATGACTCGGTATCAAACCTAACAAACTGAACAATGTGATTGTCATCATGTAATTTCCTCATAAATGGAATCGCAGTTCGAACCGTTGCACCCTTAAAAACGTCAATGCGCGATAGATCAGAAATCTGGTCGATACAAAATGATGTTGCGATGAAATGCCGAAAACCTTGTGCGTACATATTGAGAAAAAGAGTATTGGGCACAATGAAACTTACATGGCCCCCATTCCTCACAAGAGGGTGTGAACGTGCGATAAAGTACTGTGATGTTTCGAAGTCAGAAACGAACGCATACATATGGCTCAAGTAATTCTTTGCCTCATCGGTCAGGCTAGCACCGTAGGGAGGATTACCGATCACAGCATCGAACCCACCTGTCTTTATAATCGCGGGAAATTCTTTATCCCAGTCGAATGCATTAACCCGAACGATCTCCTCGTCGCTTAACTGGCCAAAAAGATCAGTCTGGTAGAACTCGCTGCCAATCAACGAATTGCCGCACTTGATGTTGCTGCCGAGGTCGGGCAACACACGTTCGTGAAACAGCGCCGATTGCGGGGTCTGGTCGGACTCGCCTTCCAGCACCTTGAGCAGCAGCGACAGCTTGGTCACTTCGACGGCCTGTGAATCGATATCCACACCGTAGATGTTGTTGACGAGAATGCGCTTGCGCTCGGTGGTGGTCAGCCGCCACTCCTTGCCACGGCCGAGCCAGAGTTTTGGATTTTTTCCTTTGGAGCATTTCTCTGCGCCATCGTTCACATACCAGTCGCGGTGCCAGTCGAGCAGACATTGATAGGCGCCGATCAGAAACGAACCCGAACCGCAGGCCGGGTCGAGGATGCGCAGCTTTTCGGCTTCTTTCGGCGTTTTGCCTTCCAGCAGTTTGCCGACGGTATGTTTGACGATGTAATCCACGATATAGGTCGGCGTGTAAAACACGCCACCGGCCTTTTTGACCTCGGGCTTTTCCTCGATCTTGGCGTGGTGGCCCTCGGTGAGGCGGATGACCTTGCCGAGAAAGCGCTCGTAAACGCTGCCGAGGATATCCGCGCCCAGCACCGAGAACTCGTAGGGGCTGTCGGGGTAGTAAAGGTGTTTGAAGATATCCTTGAGGGTCTTGTCGTCAATGACAAGGCCAGGGGTGAGCCGGTCGGGTTCTTCGAGGCGATCCGGCTCCTTCTTGAAGTGAAACAGGCCGGAGTTGTAGCGGTCGTCGGCTTTCTGGAACAGCTCTTTCAAACGCGCATAAACATTCGTACCGTTTTGAAGTGCTCGCAGTTGTTCTGGCTCAATTCCGCGATCCTCGGCGATGCGCAGGAAGACGATGCGGTCGATCGTCTGCTGCACCGACCAGTTGAGCGCACGCTGTGACAATTCCTCGTTGTTGCGGGCAATGTCCTTGGCGAGGTGTTCGCGCCAGCCCTCGATTTCGTCGAGGAACGCGCTGTCTACCTCGCTGGTGCCCTTCTTGCCCTTGGCGGTCGCGGCGTACTTGTCGAACGAACCCTTGAGCACCGCCTCCTTTGAGAAAATCGCGGCGATTTCGTCCCACTTTTCCGCGTAGTCCCTGTAGGTCCAGTAGTGAATGCGGGCGACGGCGGCCTTGTCGTCCTTGCCTGGGCGGATGCGGCAATCGTAGACCGCGAACTCCTCGAAGTCGGTAAGGATCGAGAGTGGCAGCTTGGCCGACCAGGCATAGCGGCGCAGCTGGAAGGCCGGGGCCGGTTCGTCCTTGATGACCACCGACGGCTTCTTGGCCTCGACGAAGAACTTGCGGGTGCCGCCAACGCGGCAACTGTAATCGGGCGACTTGGTATTGCCGCCGATCTTTACCTGATCCTCGTGGACCACCTCGCGGTAGGCCTCGGCGTGGCCCTGGGTGTTGTCCACGTCCCAGCCCAGCGCCTTGAGAAATGGATTGAGAAAGCTGACCCGCAACTGGGTTTCGTTCAAACTGCCCTTGCGATAGTCCTCGACATGCTGGTCGAAGTTCTCAACGAGATCGAGAATTTCCCTGGGTGCGGTCATGTTACAGCGGCTCCTCCCACAAGAGCTTTGTTTTGAACCAGTGTAAGGCTATAACAGCGCCGCTGCTACACGGGACCTACGCAGACTACCCCTCCGCCCGCAACTTCTCGATCACGCTGCGCGTCTCCGGCCGTACCCCGCGCCAAATCAAATACGACTCCGCCGCCTGCTCGACCAGCATGCCGAGGCCATCCTCTATCTTTGCGGCGCCGTGCACGGCGGCCCAGTCGAGAAACGGTTTGCTCTTCTCGCCATACATCATGTCGTAGGCCAGCGCGCGCGTGGTGAACAGATTGTCCGGCAGCGGCGGTACTTCGCCCTTGAGGCTCGCGGCGGTGCCATTGATGACGATATCGAAATGCTTGCCCTTCAGTTCCTTGAAACCGCTGGCCTCGACTTTGCCGTAGTGCGCGAATTCTCCGGCCAAGTCCCGAGCCTTTGACACGGTGCGGTTGGCGATCACAATCAGCGCCGGATGATGTTTGAGTAACGGCGCCAGCACACCGCGCACCGCACCGCCCGCCCCGAGCAGAAGGATGCGTTTGTCCTTGAGCTGCACACCGAGGTTCTTGTCGAGATCGTGCACCAGGCCGGTTCCGTCGGTGTTGTCGCCGAACAGGCGGCCGTCCGGCTCGAAGCGCAGCGTGTTTACGGCCTGCGCGATTTTTGCGCGTTCACTCAGGTGGTCGGCAAGTCTGAATGCCTCCTGCTTAAACGGCACGGTGACATTGAGTCCGGCGCCGCCGTTGGCGCGGAACTGCTCTACCGCCTGTGCGAACCCGCCTTCATCCACCTGGATGGCAGTGTATTCGATGTGGTGCTTGAACTGGTGGGCGAACAGCGCGTGGATGCGCGGCGACCTGGAGTGCGCCACCGGATTGCCCATGACCGCATAGCGCGCCGGTTTTTCGAAATCGAATGGGTCGGCCATTACCCACCTCCCGGGCCCGGCGTACGGAACATGAAGTAGGCCGCGCCGACCAGGCACAGGCCGGCCCAGAAGAAATCGAGGCGCAGCGGCTCCTTCATGTAATAGAGCGCGAACGGCACGAACACCGTCAGCGCGATGATCTCCTGCATGATCTTGAGCTGACCGAGATCGAACTGGCCGTAACCGGCGCGGTTGGCCGGCACCTGCAACAGATATTCAAACAGCGCCACGCCCCAGCTGATGAGCGCGGCAATAATCCACGGCTTGTCGCGCAAATCTTTCAAGTGCGCATACCAGGCGAAGGTCATGAAGATATTGGACAGGGACAGGAGAATGATGGTCTTCATGGCGCGGAACAGCGATCCGGTTGTAGGGGTCTTCCGAAGCGACGGCGGGATCAATCCCGGGCCGGATAACAGCAATCATGAATACCGTTACCACGGCGCGCCGAAGCCAACCAGCTTCATCAAGAAGTGATTGTGACCCAGTTCCGGGGGCAACTCTAGCCGTAACGGTGGCGCACTGACTCAGCATGGGAAGGGCATGCCGCAATGGCGTGGGGGGAGCCTGTGCTCACAACAGGGCGGAACCCAACCAAGCCGGTGGATGCGAAATTCCGGCGGAAATCAATGGCTTGAATCTGATCAGGGCGAGATTGCCCGGCAACCATATAGAATGAATTATCCGTTCCTGGAAAAAACCACAGATAAACACCGATCGAGGACTAAATGCGCAAGAAGTATCCCAGCCTGAAGAAATAATCAGGAAAAATTCCGAGAAAATATCTTGCTCAAAATCCGCTTTTCGATGCGCTTCACGCTCGGCGCGACCATCGTGCTGATGGGCGTGCTTGTCATGGCGTTCGCGCTCACGACCGGCGAGATCTACCGGCGCCAGGCGCTTGAAAGCCAGCGTGCGACGCTTGAGGAGATGGTGCGGATCACTGCCAGCGATCAGTTGCGCGATCTTGAGGAGCGGGCGCGCGACCTTGGGCTGGCCATACAAAGCGAAGCCGCCTTGCGGCGCGCCCTCGTCAGTGGCAAGCGTGACGAGTTTGCCCGGCAACTACAGAATCAGTCTCGCCAATATTCCGCCACCGCCAATATCATCAAACTCGACAAGCTGGTGGTTTATGACACCGGCTATCGCTTGCTGGGTGCGGTCAAGGCCGGTGGCGCCCACGCCAACGGTTCCCCTGGCTGCCCGGCACTCATTGAGCGCGCACGTTCGCGCACCGGCGCCGAACGCGCGATGACCCTTGCCACGCTTTGCCGGAACAACAATCAGGCGCGCTATGCCGTGCTTGTGCCCGCGGGCGGCATGAACTCCGTGGGTTATGTCGAAGTCGTCACGGACCCCGTGCCCATACTGGCGCGCATTGAAGCCAGACTTGGATCCCCGGTGCGCATACACGACGCGCGCGACCGCCGGGTTTTTGCCTCGGAGGACTGGCCGGCGCCGAACGCCATGCAAAACGCCCTGGTAGCGGAACAGGTGCTGACCGCCGCGGACGGTGAACCGGTGCTCAAGGTCGCGGTGATGCGCGACCTTGGGCTACTGCAGCAAGGCCTAGACAGGACGCGCTGGCTGGTCATGGTGCTGGCCATCGCCATCACCCTGCTGGGGATGATCATTGCGCTCTACATCCTGGAAAAAACCGCGTTACAGCCGCTCAACAACCTTGCCCGGCAGTTGCGCCGGGTGGGCAGCGACAAGGACAGTCTCAGAGAGCAGGTGCAGACCGGCGGCATTGCCGAGATCCGTGAGCTCGGCGAGGACTTCAACCAGATGGCGCGCGAACTGGACCGGTTGTACGGCAGCCTCGAGCATTTGGCTTTCACCGATCCGCTCACCAACCTGCCGAACCGCACGCGCTTCCGCGACTCTCTTGAAGAGTCGGTGCGCCAGTACACACTGGCCCATCAACCGTTCGCGCTGTTCTTGACGGATCTCGACCGCTTCAAGGCCGTGAACGACTCACTGGGTCATCAGGTGGGTGACCTGCTGTTGCAGGAAGTGAGCGCGCGTTTGCGTGGTGTGCTGCGCGGATCCGACACCGTGGCACGCCTCGACAACCAGGACATCGCCGGGCTGGGCGACAAGATGGTCGCACGTCTCGGCGGCGATGAGTTTGCCGCTATTCTGCCGCGCGTGAGCAGCATTGAGGATGCCAGCGTGATCGCGCGCAAGCTGCTGCTGTCCATGCAGGAACCGTTTCTGATCCGCGGCCATTCGATCTCGATCGGTATATCGATCGGTATCGCCCTCTACCCGCAGCACGGCGAAGATATCGACACGCTCATGCAGCGCGCCGATGCCGCCATGTACTTTGCCAAGAACAACAATTGCGGGTTGGCGTTCCCCGATACCATGCAGCAGGCGGATTTGATATAGCCCAGGTTGCAGGGTGCAGGGTGCGTTCCACGCACCGCGTTATGTCGATCGGTGCGCACAGCGCACCCTGCATTTATAGATGCGGTGGTACGAAGGCGCGCAGCGCTGACTTGATTTCTGCCAGATGACCGTGAAAAAAGTGCCCGACACCCGGGAGAAACAACGTTTGCGGCGGCGCCGCGATCCCGGACAGCCAGCCACGCACCATCTCGACCGACACAACCTCATCCGCCTCACCCTGAATCAACAACCACGGGCAGCGCGGCAGCGCGAACGCGGAGAAATCGTAAAGATGCACTGCCGGGGCCACGGTGATGAGCCCGCTCACCTGCGCCGATGCTGCGGCGCGCAACGCGACGTAGGCGCCGAACGAGAAGCCGGCCAGCCAGACGGGCGTGTCCGGCCGCTGTTGCCGCAGCCACGCGATTACCGCCAGTGCATCCTCGGTCTCGCCCTCACCATGTGCAAAAACACCGGCGCTGCCACCCACTCCGCGAAAGTTAAACCGCACGCTGGCGACGCCAAGCTCGCCGAAGGCGCGCGCCAGCGTGTGCACAACCTTGTTCTGCATCGTACCGCCGTGCAAGGAGTGTGGATGGAGAATGATGGCCGTGGCGACGCCGCCGCCATGCGCCGGGCAAGACGTCTGCGCTTCGAGTGCACCCGCCGGACCGGCGAGCGTGAGCGACTGGTTGCAGGGAAAATCGCCGTGGTTCATGGGCGCGAAGGCACATTCATCCGGTACGTTTCCCGGCGCCGAACAGGTTAACGAGTAATCCGATGGTCATTGGTGGTTGGCTTAAACTAATTTTCTGGCCGCAGATGAACGCAGATATATATGCTGATCCGATCGCTAATTCTACTGTGTTATGAAACATGATATTATCCGCGCTTCTTCATCCAATGCAAGAGGTGGCAGATGAGCGGAAGCATCGAGAGTCGGTTTGAGGCGTACTGTCGGCCCATCGTGGAAGCGCTCGCGCACGCGGACCGGC
>DATEYP010000196.1:0-6746 GCA_035256085.1 Acidiferrobacterales bacterium | reverse complement strand
AAGCCCGATCCGCTCGATGGACCGTATTTCGAGGAAACCTACTACACCACGCCCTCGCGACACGCACCGGCTGTCCAGGCGCGGATCGCGCAGCGTGTTGCTGAGGCCTGTGCGGCCTATGGCTTGCGCGAAGGGCCCATTCACGCGGAATGCCGTATCAATGCCGCTGGTGTCTGGATTCTGGAAGTGGCGGCACGCACCATCGGCGGCCTGTGCGGCCGTTTGCTGCGCTTCGGCACCGGTTACGGCCTCGAGGAACTCGTGCTGATGCATGCCCTGAATAAGCGTCCAGACACACGGCTCGAAACCGGTGGAGCAGGTGTAATGATGATTCCGATTCCACGTGCCGGCATTCTGCGACGCGTGGAAGGCGTGCTGGCAGCGCAGCGCGTGCCGCACATCGAGGAAGTTGTGATCGATGTGCGCGAAGGTTACGAACTCGTGCCGTTGCCGGAAGGATCGAGCTATCTCGGTTTTATTTTCGCGCACGCGCCATCCCCGGCCGAGGCCGAGGCAGCGCTACGAGAGGCGCATGCGTGTTTGCGCGTCGTGGTAGCACCGCTGTGGAAAAGCAGCGTGGTGCAAGCCGCCGTTTCCCGTTCGGGATGACTCCCTGAACATTCAAATCGGCACAACGAAAGCGTGATTTAAAAAATCCAGGAACGCTCCATCCGCGATTGTGTAATCACGGACAGAACGCGAGATTGGCTCCCCGGGACGGACTCGAACCGCCGACCCAGTGATTAACAGTCACTTGCTCTACCGACTGAGCTACCGGGGAAGATAATGGCTACTTTTCCAGGCACCGTTATTGGTGCATTGGACGTAGCGCAAACGTGCATTCCCGAATTGCGGGAGGCGCGTATGGTACTGGCCGCTTCCGGGGGGGTCAAGGCGGTTTTGGCGCTGCATTCAGGATGCCGCATTACAGCGAATTACACCACCGCCCGAGTTGCGGGTAGATACGCGCGGCCGGCCGCCGCTGGACACGATTACTGCGCGCGGGGCGCCGCGGTCGTGTTTGTCGCAGAAGGTGATGGAGAGATTGGAGCCTGAGGCCAAGCCGTTAGGCTGATAGGTGACGTGGTTACG
This sequence comes from Acidiferrobacterales bacterium, assembly GCA_035256085.1. Lineage (GTDB taxonomy): Bacteria > Pseudomonadota > Gammaproteobacteria > Acidiferrobacterales > UBA6901 > UBA6901. The sequence goes on along the minus strand of DATEYP010000196.1, from coordinate 5,654 downwards.
GCTGGGGCTGGAGCGGATGAGTAGTCCCGCCGTGGCGGCGAACACCCAGACCGCCATGTCGCCGGCGTCGAATGCGTGGTTGCCATTGTGGTCGATATAGAGCAGGTAACCTTCTTCCCAGACCGTGCTGCCGCTGCCACCATTATGGCATACGCGACCGTCGACACTTGGGCAGAGGATCGCCCTGGCGCGACGTTTGATGGCTTCGCTGCGCGCCAGGTGCAGCGCCGTGACCATCGAATTGACGGCGCCCGTCATGCGCTGGCTGAAGGTAAGTTGCTGAAACGACGGAACCGCAACCGTGGCGACCGTGCTGACGACGGTCAGGGCCACGAGCGCATCGTACAGACTGAAGGCGCGTTGAAATTCCGGATTACGGCGTTTAATGCAAAAAGCAGACTGCTGAAAGGCATGCTTCATGTCGGCTCACTCCCTTGATTGCCCCCACCGCCGATGTATCTCGAGGCAGGTGTTCCTGGTCCTTCAGGTTGAAGCTGGGGGCAGAAAGACCCTCTGCCCTGGCTTCTGAAATACTATTATCCCACACAGCCAGAAGGCAAGTGCCGGGAATATTTGTCGGCCGGATGCCGCAATAATGCCGGCTGAATTCAGGCGTCAGCGCGGCCGAGGAGCTTCTCGAGACGGTCAAGCGCCTGATCCAGTTTGTCCGCGCTGGTGGCGAACGACAGCCGCATGTAGCCCTCGGCGCCGAACGCCGAACCGGGCACCAGCGCAACCCCGGTTTCATTCAGTATCAGCTCGGCCATGTCCACATCATTGGCGATGCCTTCGAAATTGGCAATGGCGTCCTTGAACAGGGCAAAGGCGTAGAACGTGCCGCTCCCCGGCAGACAACGCACGCCGCGCAACTGGTTGAGGCGCGCGACCACGTGGTCGTGGCGTTCCCGGAAGGCGCGTACCATCGGCGCCATGCAGGTCTGGTCGCCGTTGAGCGCCGCCTCGGCGGCGACCTGGGCAATCGATGTCGGGTTGGAGGTGCTCTGTGATTGCACCTTCTTCATGGCGGCGATCAGCGCCTTGGGGCCGGCGCAGTAGCCAATGCGCCAGCCGGTCATCGCGTAGGCCTTGGAGACGCCGTTCAATACGATGGTGCGATCTTTCAGGTCCGGGCAGGCATTGACGATGTTGCAGAACGGCTCGTCGGTCCAGAGGATGTGTTCGTACATGTCGTCGGTGGCGATCAGCACATCCGGGTATTTGCGCAGTACTTCGCCCATCGCCTCCAGTTCCTTACGCGTATACACCGCGCCGGTCGGATTGGATGGACTATTGATGACCACGAGTTTGGTCTGGAAACCAATCACGGTATCGAGTTGCTCGGGTGTGATTTTGTAGCCCTGCTGAATGCCGGTCGAAATGATCACTGGCGTGGCATCGGCGAGCAGCACGATGTCCGGGTAGGAAACCCAGTAGGGAGCCGGGATCACCACTTCGTCATCTTTTTCAAGAAGCGCCTGGGCAAGATTGAAGAAACTTTGTTTGCCGCCGACCGACACCAGAATCTGGTCGGGCGTGTAGTCAAGTCCGTTGTCGCGTTTGAACTTGTCGATCACCGCCTGCTTAAGCGATGGTGTGCCATCCACGGCGGTATATTTTGTGAAACCGTCGCGAATTGCACGGATCGCTGCCTCTTTTATATGCTCCGGTGTATCGAAATCGGGTTCGCCGGCGCCAAGTGAAATGATGTCCTTGCCCTGCGCCTTGAGTTCCTTGGCGCGGGCCTCGGTGGCGAGGGTGGGGGAGGGTTGGATGCGGCCGACGCGGGCGGCAAGGCGGATTGTCTTCAAGCGTTAGATTCCGGGTGCTGTCGAATATTTGTGGGTAATTTTGTGCAGGCTTGCCTTCCTCGACCGCGGTAATATACCTGCAAGTTCGCCCCAGCCAAAGTCCATGAATGATTTCCGACTTGAGAGCCCGTTCCAGCCCGCCGGAGACCAGCCGGAGGCAATCCGTGCGCTGGTCGAAGGCCTGCGCTCCGGCGAGGCCTTCCAGACCCTGCTCGGCGTTACCGGCTCGGGCAAGACCTTCACCATTGCCAACGTGATCGCACAACAGCAGCGGCCAACGCTGATACTCGCGCCGAACAAGACGTTGGCCGCACAGCTCTATTCGGAGATGCGCGATTTTTTTCCGCACAATGCGGTCGAATATTTCGTCTCCTATTACGACTATTACCAGCCGGAGGCCTACGTCCCGTCCTCCGACACCTACATCGAGAAAGATGCCTCGATCAACGAACATATCGAGCAGATGCGTCTGTCCGCCACCAAGGCGCTGCTCGAGCGCCACGACGCGGTGATCGTCGCGACGGTCTCGGCGATCTATGGCCTCGGCGACCCCGAGGCCTACCACGGCATGATTCTGCATCTGCGGGTCGGCGGCATCATGGACCAGCGCGCCGTCCTCAAGCGCCTCACCGAGCTGCAGTACACGCGCAATGACATCGAGCTGCACCGCGCCACGTTCCGCGTGCGCGGCGATGTGATCGATGTCTTCCCGGCCGAATCCGACCGGTTCGCGATTCGTATCAGTCTGTTCGGCGAGGAGATCGAGGGATTAAGCGAATTCGATCCGCTTACCGGCGAAGTGGTGAACAAGCTCACGCGCGCGACCATCTATCCTTCCTCGCACTATGTGACGGCGCGCGAAACCATCCTCGGTGCGATGCAGGCGATCAAGGACGAGTTGCGTGAACGCCTTGCCAACCTGAATGCCATCAACAAGCTGGTCGAGGCGCAGCGCCTGGAGAGCCGCACGCGCCTCGATATCGAGATGCTGCAGGAAGTCGGATACTGCCCGGGGATCGAAAACTATTCGCGCTACCTGTCCGGGCGCGCGCCCGGTTCGCCGCCGCCGACGCTGATCGATTACCTGCCGAAGGATGCGCTGCTGGTGATCGACGAAAGCCATGTCACCGTGCCGCAGCTCGGCGCCATGTATAAAGGCGACCGCTCGCGCAAGGAAACGCTGGTCGAGTACGGCTTCCGGTTGCCCTCGGCGCTGGATAACCGGCCGCTCATGTTCAATGAATTCGAGGCGCTGATTCCGCAGACCATCTTCACCTCGGCGACACCCGGACCGTACGAGCTTGAACACTCCGCCGGCACCATTGATCTCGTGGTGCGCCCGACCGGGCTGGTCGATCCGGAAGTGGAAGTGCGGCCAGTCACCACGCAGGTGGACGATTTGCTGTCCGAGATTAGCAAACGCGTTGTGCTGAACGAGCGCGTGCTGGTCACAACGCTGACCAAACGCATGGCCGAGGACCTGACGGAGTACTATTCTGAACACGGGGTGAAGGTGCGTTACCTGCATTCCGACATCGACACCGTGGAACGCGTTGAAATTCTCCGCGATTTGCGCTCCGGATTGTTCGATGTGCTGGTCGGGATCAACCTGTTGCGCGAAGGACTGGATCTGCCGGAGGTGTCACTGGTCGCCATTCTGGATGCCGACAAGGAAGGTTTCCTGCGTTCCAAGCGCTCACTCATTCAGACCATCGGCCGCGCCGCCCGCCATCTGAGCGGCCGCGCGATCCTGTATGCCGACCGCATCACCGATTCCATGCGTGCGGCGATCGACGAAACCGAGCGTCGACGTTCGAAACAGGTGACCTATAACCTGACGCACGGCATTACACCCGTCGGCATCGTCAAGGAAGTGAAAGATATTATCGATGGTGTGGCCTACGCGCGTCCCGGGCGGAGCGAGCCCGCGGCGCTGCTGGCAGCCGAGGAGGCGGCCGAGTATGAACTGCTTTCGCCAGATGCGCTGGCACGCCTGCTCAACAAGCTGGAGAAACAGATGTATACACATGCGCGCAATCTCGAATTCGAACAGGCCGCTGCCCTGCGGAACAAGATACAAGCCATCAAGGCGCGCAACTTTGGTTTGGCGGAGGGGGTAGCACGTCGCTGATGCCGAATTTCACGGTAACCGGTACGTCCGGATTGACGCTTGGCGATACCATGGATGGCGGATTTAGACCGCGCAGGGAACACGCGGTCGAGGAACGCCTCTTTCATGAAGGGAATATCGATCACCGTGCAAACCCATTGACTGTCGGTACGTCAGGATGACCGTAGCCAGGAATAGTGTGCACACATCGGTGGTGCTCTATTTATGACGTATTTGAGCTGTTGTTGCTGGATTCGCAGGAAAATATGCGACGCTCCAGCCGTTTTGTGCGGCACTTGCAAAATTCATTGTGTAAAATCCTGCGACAATGCCGCGCCAGTCCTTATGTATAAGTATATGATTGAATACTTGCTCTCTGGTAACCGCTGGCGTGGTCTATGCTGTATTTAATATCAAAAAGGGAATAACGGACAGGGATGGTCATTCTTAAACCGTAGAGGATGAGCATCATGAAAACTGTCCCAAAGACCCTGCTGACCACCGCTGTCAGCATGCTGTTGTCCCTTGTTAACATGTCATCACTGATGGCTGCGTCACAACCCGACAGCAAGAAGTTGAGCTGGGCGGGTTGCGGCATTTCGAAAGCCGCCTTCATGAGCGAAATGGTCGCTGCCTACGAGAAGAAGGCCGGTGTGAAGGTTGATCTGGTCGGCGGTGGCGCCACCAAGGGTATCCGCCGGGTGTCGAACAAGGAAATGGATCTCGGCGGCACCTGCCGGCACGTGATCGAGAAGGAAGGCTCGCCGATGACACACCCGGATGAACGACGCGTCCAGCTCACACCAGTGGCGTGGGATGCGCTGGTGGTAATCACCCACGCGGAAAATCCGGTTGCCACAATCTCGAGCGAGCAGCTGCGCAAAGTCTACAAGGGGCAGATCACGAACTGGAAGGAACTTGGCGGCCAGGACGCGCCGATCGAGCTGTACGTGCGCAAAGGCAAGGTCTCCGGCGTGGGCCGCACGTTGCGCGAGCTGTTGTTTTACAACTACGAAGAGGAATTCGTGGCCAAACACGTAGTGGACTCCACCGGACCGCTCGAGCGGGCGATGGAAAAGAATCCGAACGGCATCGGCGTCACCGGCGTCAGCAGCGCCCGCAAGCTTGAAAAAAAGAAGACTGCCAAGATCCTGAAGCTGGACGGCAAGGAATCGAATTACGAGAACATCCGAAGCGGCCAGTACGTGCTCTACCGCCCGTTGTATGTCGTGACCAACCTTCAGGAGAAGAACCCGGAGGTTGCGAAGTTCGTGCATTTCGTCTCAAGCGACGAGGGTAAGGCGATCATGCGCAAAGTCGGTACGGTTCCATATGAAGACGCCGTCGGCCTGTGGCTCACCTATCTTGACCAGCAGAACAAGGCCATCAACAACCGTTTTCATGTTGCCGAACCTGCTGCCAACAAGTCCAAGCCCAGGATCGCAAAGAATTAATTCCAGCAGCGGCCGGACATGTTCTTGTGACCGGCCGCTGAGTTATGCTATTTTGCGCGCCTTTCCCAGGCGCGTAGCTCAGTGGTAGAGCACACCCTTGACATGGGTGTGGTCGGTGGTTCGATCCCACTCGCGCCTACCAGATTGCAGCGCTCCGGCTGAAACCGGGGCGCTGTGCTATTTTAAGGCCCCGGTTTACGCGGCCCCTCGTAGCGGCCGCCACTGAGAAAGGGTAATAGCCATGCCAGTTATCACACTGCCGGACGGCAGTCGCCGTGAATT
>DATEYP010000195.1:0-2323 GCA_035256085.1 Acidiferrobacterales bacterium | reverse complement strand
CGCATGGCCTTGATGATGTCGGCCATGTCGCCGCTGATGTTGTCGCGCACGATGTCGCGCTTGTGCGGGATCATTTCCTGGCCGAGCGCATCCTCGAGTTCGTGGATGCGGCTGCGCTCCAGCACCTTCTTGTCGCCCTTGATCTTGCCGAGCAGCGCCTTTTGCGCCGACACCGGGTAGACGTTGTGCGGGTCGATGTTGAGGTGCCGCGCGGTCTCCTGCACCTGCCGCTCGATCTCGGCCTTGACGGCATCCTCGGTCTTGAGTTCGTCCCACAGGCCGTCGATCTTGTTGAGCACGGCGATGCGGCCCTTGTTGGCGCCGTGCTTCGGGTTGCTGATGAAGTCGTGCCACACCTGGATGTCGGACTTGGTGACGCCGGTATCGGCCGCGAGAATGAACAGCACCGCGTGCGCGGACGGCAGCAGCGACAGGGTCAGTTCCGGCTCGGTGCCGAGCGCGTTCAGGCCCGGAGTGTCGAGAATCACCAGCCCCTGGTCGAGCAGCGGGTGCGGGAAGTTGATGATGGCATGCCGCCACTTCGGAACTTCGACCATGCCGTCCTCGGTGAGGTGCATGCCGTTCTGGGTTTCTTCTTCGGCGATATGCAGCCCCAGGGTCTGCGCGATCTCTTTCGAAACCTTCTTGATCTCGGCGATGTGCTGCAGGGCCTTGGCCACCTTGTCCGGCGATTCGATGTCGAGCGGGATGGTGGTCCATTCCTCGGCGAAGCCGCGCAGCTCGGAGACGCTGGTGCCGCTGGCACGGGTTTCGATCGGCAGCAGGCGGATGCACGGTGCGCTGCCTTTTTCGTACATCAGCTCGGTCGGGCACATGGTGGTGCGCCCGGCGCTCGACGGCAGCACGCGCTGGCCGAAGGCGGCGAAGAAAATGGCGTTGATCAGTTCGGACTTGCCGCGCGAAAACTCGGCCACGAACGCGACATACAGCTTGTCGTCGCGCAGGGTGGACAGAACCTGATCGAGGCGCTGATCGACCTGCACATCCGCGAGTTCCTGACCTTGCAGCCAGCCGCGAAAATCGCCCACGGCCTTGAACAGCCCATGGCGCCACGTGCTGTATGCCTCAAAATGCTGGTCAATGTTGGTCATGTCACCCACCTGTTTTATATAAGCTAGCCCAAAATAGGCTGTTTACCGGCTATTTGTTGGTCCATTCCCGGATGAACGGCGTGTGAGTCCCGACACGAGGTTATATCTGGAGCCGACCGGCATCGAAAAATCTAGTTGAATCAATGGCATTAAGCAAGTTACTTATTGTTCAACATTAAGTTTTAACTTTGACACTGCGGGCAATAGAACGCGGAGCGCTGGCCGAGCTTGAGGCTGCGCAACGGCGTGCCACAGACATGGCATGGCAGGTTGTCACGACCGTACACATTAAGGGTCTGCTGAAAATAGCCGGGCAGACCATCGACGTTCTGAAAATCGCGCAGCGTGGTGCCGCCGGCGCGAATCGCCTTTTTCAGGGTTTGACGGATGGCCTCGGCCAGACGCGCATAACGCGCGCGCGTGATGCGCCCGGCGGCGCGCTGTGGACGAATGCCGGCGAGGAACAGGCACTCGTTGGCGTAAATGTTGCCAATACCGGCGAGCACGCGCGTGTTCATCAGAAAGTCGCGCACCGCCAGCTTGCGGCCGCGCGCCGCCTCAAAAAGATAATCCCCATCGAATTCCGGCCCGAGCGGCTCCGGGCCGAGATCCCGGAGCAGCTTGTGCCGCGCCGGATCGGCAGTGGTCCACAGCAGCGCGCCGAAGCGGCGCGGGTCGCGCAGGCGCAGGCACTGGCCGTTGGCGAGGGTGATGTCGACGTGGTCGGCCTTCTGCGGCGGTGTGCGGCAGGGCAGCACGCGCAGGCTGCCGGACATGCCGAGATGCAGCAGCACGGTGCCGGCGTCGGTGCGGATAAGAATATATTTGGCGCGCCGTTCGACCGCGCGGATGGTCTGGCCGGGCAGGGCCTTGACCAGTGCTGCCGGCACCGGCCAGCGCAGCTGCCGTTGCCGCACGATCACGCCGGCGATGCGCTGGCCGATCAGATGCGGTGCGATGCCGCGGCGCGCGGTTTCGACTTCCGGGAGTTCCGGCATGGGTCCGGATTAATCCGGTGCCAGCTGCATCAGTCGCGACCCGGTTTCCTCGGGGAAGCTGTATTCGAGCTTCTCGTCCTTGCGGTACAGGATAAATTCCGGTTTGTCGGCGAGCACGCCGAACTCGATGACACGTTGCCGGTCGCCGTCGGCAAGCGTGAGGGTCACGCGTGCCTTCACCGGTTTGCCGCTGTACGGTGCCGCGGACAGGGC
>DATEYP010000194.1:0-8626 GCA_035256085.1 Acidiferrobacterales bacterium | reverse complement strand
CAGGATCGGCAGCAACAGCACGACTATCGGCACGTTGTTCACGAAGGCGCTGAGTATGGCGCCGACGATCAGCGTCAGCAGCAGCGACAGTTGCGGGCTGATGCGCCACAGGCGCGCCAGTCCGCGGCCGACGGGTTCGAGGGCGCCGGTGCGCACCAGGCCCTGTCCCGCGATCATGAGCGCGGCGACCGCCACCAGGGCCTCGTGGCCGAAGCCGCGGAAGAAATCCACGGCCTGCAGGGTGTCGCCCTGCGCGCTGGTGTAGGGAAAAACAGCGAAGCCGAGCGTGACGGCCACCAGTACAAACAGGCTCGAGGATTCGAGCGGGATGTCCGGTCGTGTAAAGAGGTAAAGGGCGACGATCGTCAAACCCAGGATGGCGAGCGCGTGGGCGTCCGGTAGCGGCGGGAAGGGCATGGACCTATGGTATCCAGATTACCTGGTATCCAGATTACCGCGCTGCGCGAAGCGGACGCGCCGCCGCCGGGCTTCAGGGACGCGGTGCGGCGAGCAGCAGTTCGAGCAGTGCCTTTTGCGCGTGCAGGCGGTTCTCGGCTTCGTCCCACACCACGCTCTGCGGCCCGTCGATAACCTCGGTGGCCACTTCGACATCGCGGTAGGCCGGCAGGCAGTGCATGAAGACCGCATCGCGCCCGGCGAGTTGCATGAGCGTGCGATCCACCGTGTAGCCCTGGAAGGCCTTGAGGCGATCGGCCTTTTCGCTCTCCTGGCCCATGCTCGCCCAGGTGTCGGTGACCACGATGTCGGCGCCGCGCGCGGCTTCCTTCGGGTCGTGGGTGAGCGAGACCTGCGCGGCGCAGGCCTTGAGCAGCGATGCATCCGGCTCATAACCCCTGGGCGCGGCGATCACCACCTTGAACCCGAACTGGCGCGCGGCATTCATCCACGAGTGGCAGACGTTGTTGCCGTCGCCGATCCAGGCGACGCGCCGTCCCTCGATGGCACCGCGCGCCTCGACGTAGGTCTGGATGTCGGCCAGCAACTGGCACGGATGATACAGGTCGGTGAGCGCGTTGATCACCGGCACGCGTGAATGTTCGGCGAAGCGCTCGACCATGGCGTGCGTGTTGGCGCGGATCACGATCACGTCGACCATGCGCGACATGACGCGCGCCGTGTCCTCGACCGGCTCGCCGCGACCGAGATGGGTGTCGCGCGGCGAGAGAAACAGGCTGGCACCGCCGAGCTGCGCCATGCCGGCCTCGAACGACACGCGCGTGCGGGTCGAGGACTTCTCGAAAATCATCGCCATGGTCTTGCCGGTGAGCGGAGTATAAAGTTCGCCGCGCTGGCGCAGAACCTTCAACTCGCTGGCGCGCCGGATGAGTCCCTTGAGTTCCGCCGGGCTCAGGTCCATGAGCGTGAGGAAGTGGCGCACACTCATGGCGGTAAATCTGCTCCTGCGTTTGTCCCCGTAGGGACGGCTTCGTGCCCCGCACCTCCGCCATCCATGGCGGGCGCCTGCGCGGCCTTCGGTTCGCTGCTGGCGAGGAAGGCGCGTACGCACTCGGCAACGCCGTTGACGATCTGCTCGGCCTCGGCGTCGCTCAGGATGAGCGGCGGCAGCAGGCGCACCACCGAGTCGGCGGTGACGTTCAGCAGCAGTCCGCGCTCAAGCGCGAGCGTAAGTATTTCCTTGCACGGCCGGTCGAGCTCCACGGCCAGCATCAGGCCCTGGCCGCGGATCTCCTTCACACCCGCGACCGCGTCGAGCGATTTCTTGAGGCCGTTCAGAATGCGTGTGCCGAGTTCGGCGGCGCGCTTTTCGTATTTGCCGCGTCCCAGGATATCCAGCACCGTCAGGCCGACGCGGCACACCAGCGGGTTGCCGCTGAATGTCGAGCCGTGCGTGCCGGGCTTGAACACCTGGGCGGCGGCGGCGCGCGCCAGACAGGCGCCGATCGGCACGCCGTTGCCGAGGCCCTTGGCGAGTGTCAGCACATCCGGTTTGATACCGGCGTGTTCGAAAGCGAACCACTTGCCGGTGCGGCACATGCCGGTCTGGATTTCGTCCAGCATCAGCAGCCAGCCGCGCTCGTCGCAGATCGCGCGCAGGCCCTTGAGGTAGCCGGCATCCGGGATCTGGATGCCGCCCTCACCGGTAATCGGTTCGACCAGTATCGCGACGACATCCTTGTTGTTCTCCGCGACCACGCGTACCGCTTCGAGATCGTTGTATGGCACGCGGCTGAAGCCGGTGACCAGCGGCTCGAAACCGGCCTGGATCTTGCGGTTGCCGGAGGCCGAGAGCGTCGCGAGCGTGCGCCCGTGAAAGCTGCCGTCGGTGACAATGATGGTCGGGTTGAGAATCTTTTTCTGGTGGCCGTACAGGCGCGCGAGCTTGATAGCGGCTTCGTTCGCCTCGGCGCCGGAATTGCAGAAGAACGCGTTGTCCATGCCGGCGCGCTTGCACAGGCGCTCGGCCAGCTCGGCCTGCAACGGCACCTCATACCAGTTGGAGGTGTGCAGCAGTTTGCCGGCCTGGTCGCAGATCGCTTGCGTGATCTCGGGGTGGGCGTGGCCAAGCCCGCACACGGCGACCCCGGACAGCGCATCGAGATATTTGCGGCCCTGCGTGTCCGTGAGCCAGGCGCCCGCACCGTGCGTGAACGCCACGGGCAGGGGGGCGAATACCGGCATCTGATAGTTCGTTGGCATTTACTGATCACCAAAAACACAAAGGCGCCCTGCCTGAGGGCGCCGTTATCTTTGTGGGAAAAATTCTAGTGATTTCGAAAAATAACGCAAGTATTGCCGGAAATATATATATGACAGGACGAACGGAGTAGGGCTTCCTTCAACTGAAAAACGGCAGTTGCTGCAGATGAACGCAGATTATCGAAAATGAATCACGTCATGGATGCACCGAGGCCATTCACCCCTTTTTGGCGGGCTGGCGAATACAGGCAGCATTGAATATCCGCCTGTATCTGCGTGCATCTGTGGCTAACTGCTTTCTCGTTATATATAAGGACCCGGCGTCACCGCCGGGCCCCGATATTCCAGCATCCGGCTTAGAATTAGAACAGGCGCGGCAGGCCGTGCGCGCTGCCCGTCACCATGAAGAACAGCATGGGGATGGACAGCATGGTGTTGGTGCGCGAGGCCAGGAAGGCGATGCGTGCGGACTTGGCCTTGGTGGCGTCGTCGGCCGATACGATGCCCAGCACTTTCTTCTGGTTCGGCCAGATCAGCACCCACACATTGAACAGCATGATGGTGCCGAGCCAGGCGCCAAGGCCGATGGGCGCGGCCGCGCCCTTGAGCATGAAGGCGGCGCCGAGGCCGACGCCGGAGCGCTCCAGATACCAGGCGCCGGTCAGCCAGGTGACGAGCGCGGCCCAGCGGAACCAGAGCAGCGCCTGCGGCGCGACATGCTTGGTGATGCCGGCGGCGGTGTTGTCGGCCTTGGCCTTGGGCAGGGCGACGGCCTGCACGAAGTTGAAATAGTAGAGCAGGCCGATCCAGACGATGCCGGCCATGATGTGAAACCAGCGGTCAAGAATGAGTTCCATGATTATCTCCCGATCTTGTTTGTTGCTGTTATTGCCCGGGGCTTAGGCCTTGAGCAGGAAGTTGACGACGAACACGTACAGAATGGCGGTGAGCACGAAGCCGGAGATGATCGTGCCGAGAATCGAATCCAGTGGATTTTTCATGGTATCTCCCGAATTGATGATGTTGGTTGAATACTTGAGTGGTTCAGTCGGCGGCCAAGGTTAAGGCAGCGCCGGGGAGATTTCAAGCAATGCTTTGCGCAAACGCGATCAAGAGCACACACTTTTCACGTGACCCGCAGGTGTGGTGAATGAAAATGGCACCCGTTGCCAGAAGGGCAGTCTGCGGCGTGCCGTTATTCCAGTTCCTTCAGCAGCTTCTCAAGAAATGCCGCCGGTGGCGCGCCCCGGATAATGTCTGCCTTGCCGTCCCTGGTGCGAAACAGCAATGCGGGTACCGCGTCGAAGCCGCTGCGCTTGAGCAGGGCGAGGTTCGCATTCAGCCGGCGCAGCGTTTCCTCGCGCGGCGCCGGCTCTTCCTCGATACCGCCGAAGCTGCCGGTCTCCTGCGAGAAGCCGCGCTCGTTGCGGTGGAGCGCCTCGGTCGGATCCTTGGCTTCGAGCATGGCCGCGGCCTTGCCGGTGCTGGTGGCCATGAGTCTCCCGGTTACCACCCAGCGCAGCTCCACCTCGCCGCGCTGCACCTGCGGGCGCAGCATTTCGTACACCTTGTGGCAGTACGGGCAATTGGGATCGAAGAACACATAGATGACATGCGTGCTCATGCCGTCGCGGATCCAGGTGGCCTGTTGAATGTCGGCGAGCATGGACGCAGCCGCCTTCTGGCGCGCCTCGGTCTTGGACGGGCTCTCGGCCGCTGCGGCTGTGAGGTTGCCGGCGGTGATCAGCAAGAAGGCTGTAACGAGTGTGGCCAGGGGGCGTCGGAACATAGGGAGTGATCTCGCTGGTTGTAATGTATAAATCGAAAAACGGCGTTTAGCCGCAGATTAACGCAGATTAACGAAAATGAATCCCGTCATTGATGCACCAAAGCCATTCACCCTTTTGTGGGTTGGCGAATACAGGCAGCGCACTGAATAACCTTGTTTATCTGCGTTCATCTACGGCTAACCGCCTTTTTCCAGGATAAAGAATGAATACCCGAGAATGTTATGGATCCTGGCAGCGTATGGATTCATTGCGTCAGACCCGCTACATGGTCTTTTGGTTCAGCAGCAGGTTCAGCGAGAACCGTACACCGAAGCCGGTGATGTCGGTCGGGATGTGCGCCAGTCCGCCTTTGTGGTTGCCGGCCGACAGATCGATATGCACCCATGGCATATCGCCGTCGATGAACTTTCTCAGGAACGCGGCGGCGATAATATGGTCGGCGTCGCTGTCCAGGGTGCACTGCTTCACGTCGGCGATATCGCTCTTGAGCGCCTTGTCATAATCCTTTTCCAGTGGAAACGGCCAGACGCGCTCGCCGCTTTCCCAACCGGCCTCGATCACGGTCGGCACCAGTTCCATGCGGTTCGTTACGGCGCCGCTCATGCGCGTGCTCAAGGCGCCCACGCATGAGCCGGTGAGGGTGGCGTAGTCCATAATAAGGCGCGGCTTGGCGCGCGAGGCGAAGGTGAGCGTGTCGGCCAGCACCATGCGGCCCTCGGCATCGGTGTGCATGATCTCGATGGTAGTGCCGTTCGCGGCCGTCACCACGTCGTTCTGCTTGTAGGCCTTGGGGCCGATGTGGTTCTGGGCGAGCGCCAGCCAGCAGTCCACCGGGAAGTCCACCTTGAGCTCGGTGAGCGCCAGCAGGGTACCGAGTGCCACCGCGCTGCCTTCCATGTCCTCGTGCATGCCGTGCATGTGGCGCGCTGGCTTGAGATTGGTGCCGCCGGTGTCGAAGCAGATACCCTTGCCGACCAGGGCGAGCGCCCCCTGGTTCGATTTTCTCCTCGCCGATGGGATCGAGGCGAGGGCCGCGCGCGAGGGATCGCGCGGTTGCGGCTTTGGCACATAACGCAGATGCAGGATGCCGGCATCCGGTTCCGGACTGCCTTGTGCGACCGCCAGGAACGCACCGGCACCACGCGCCTTGAGTTTTTTACTATCCAGAAACCCGGTCTTCCAGCCGTGTTCGCGCGCGAGTTTCACCACGCGCTGGCGATAGCTGCCGGGCGTAAGTTCATTCGGCGGCAGGGCGGTGAGGAAACGGGCGAGATTGTTGCCGCGCGCCTCGGCCAGGGTGCGGGCGTAGCCATGTGCGGTTTTGTAACCATAAATCCGAATTTGTTTGAGACGAGTTACCGGTTCACGTTTGCTCTTGAAGTCCGGCATGGCGAAATCCGCGGCCAGCGCTGCGGCGATCAGCGCTTCGCAGGCACGTTCCGCCTGCCTTGCTTCCAGCCCGAAGCAGGCGAGGGCCAGGACTGTGGGCGCCGGGTTACGTTGATGGGCGACAGCCTTGCGCGCCTGGGTCAACAGCTCGAAGACGGATTGGGCCGGATCGATCAGCAGCAGTGATATCCGCGTGCCCGGCGTGTTGGGCAGAATAGTGTGAAACGGGCAGTCGGCAGTGAGCTTGTGGCGCGCAGCCTTTATTCGCTGCTGCAATACGTTGCCGTGCGGCAGCCGCGCGATATCGAAGGAAGCGGCCAGCAGGCAAACCAGATGCAGCTCGGAATTGGCTTCTTTTGCGCTTAACGTGCGGCCAACCTGTGTGATCTTGGCGGTATTGAGTTGCATGGGTGTTTTCCAGTGATTATTCGTGGCAGGAATTCCTGCTGTTAAGTCAACAGCTTGACCTTAATATCCAAAAAACCGATCATACCCCGCCTGAACGGCATAGTTTTATGCACGCGGGCATTCCTTAAATCTAACAGAATTGAACATGGGTAGTTGCTACCCATTACCGCTGTCCTCGACAATCCCACGGGTTTGTGGCCCCAGGAGGGTGCGCAACCGGAAGCGCCGGTTGCGCGGCGGGGCATTCGGCTGGTTTTTTGTGCCTGCATTGTTGTTGTCAGAGCTAATTAATTCAGACAAATTGTCGTCAGGTTCGCCGTTTCCGGCGGATTGAGATGAGGAGAGCAGATTATGGCCGCCGTCCCTAGCCTTCCCCCGCAGATCGATGTGGACGCCCAGGAAACCCAGGAGTGGCTCGACGCCCTCGGGGCCGTCATCCAGCAGGAAGGCCCGGAGCGCGCCCATTACCTGATCGAGAAACAGATCGAGCTGGCGCGCGCCGCCGGCATCAATGTGCCGTACGCGGCCAACACCGCCTACATCAATACCATTCCGCCGGACAAGGAAGTGCGTTCCTCCGGCGATCATGGCATGGAAGACCGCATCCGCTCGTTCGTGCGTTGGAACGCGCTGGCCATGGTGCTGCGCGCCAACAAGGGCGATTCCAACCTCGGCGGCCATATCGCCAGCTTCGCCTCGGCGGCCACGCTTTATGACGTCGGCTTCAATCACTTCTGGCGCGCGCCCAGCGAAAACTTCGGCGGCGACCTGGTGTACGTGCAGGGACATTCCTCGCCCGGCATTTATGCGCGCGCCTTCATGCTCGGCCGTTTGACCGAAGAACAGATGGATCACTTCCGGCGCGAGGTGGATGGCAAAGGTCTGTCATCCTATCCGCACCCGTGGCTGATGCCGGATTTCTGGCAGTTCCCGACCGTGTCCATGGGCCTCGGGCCGATCATGGCCATCTACCAGGCGCGCTTCATGAAGTATCTGCATGACCGCGGCATTGCCAATACCGAGAACCGCAAGGTGTGGTGTTTCATCGGCGACGGCGAGGTGGACGAGCCCGAGTCGCTCGGCGCCATCGGCATGGCGGCGCGCGAGAATCTCGATAATTTAATCTTCGTGGTGAACTGCAACCTGCAGCGCCTGGACGGACCGGTGCGCGGCAATGGCAAGATCATCCAGGAACTCGAAGCCACGTTCCGCGGCGCCGGCTGGAATGTGATCAAGCTCATCTGGGGCGGTTACTGGGACCCGTTGCTGGCGCGCGACCGGATGGGACTGCTGCGCAAACGCATGGATGAATGCGTGGATGGCGATTACCAGACCTTCAAGGCGCGTGACGGCGCCTATGTGCGCGAGCAGTTCTTCGGCAAGTATCCGGAACTCAGGGAAATGGTGGCGAGCTGGTCGGACGATGACATCTGGCGCCTGAATCGCGGCGGGCACGATCCGCACAAGGTGTACGCGGCGTTCCATGCGGCATCCAGCCATCTGGGCCAGCCGACCGTGATCCTGGCCAAGACCGTCAAGGGTTACGGCATGGGCGAGTCGGGTGAGGCGCAGAACATTACCCATCAGCAGAAGAAGATGGGCACGACGTCGCTTCAGGCCTTCCGCGACCGCTTTCATCTGCCGCTCAGCGACGCACAGATCGAGAAGCTCGAGTACATCAAGCCGGACAAGGATTCGGCCGAGTACAAATACATGCACGAGCGGCGCATGGCGCTCGGCGGCTTCCTGCCAGCCCGTCGTCAGCAGGCGGCGTCGCTCACGGTGCCGGACTTGTCCGCCTTCGAGGCACTGCTCAAGGCCTCGGCCGAGGGCCGCGAATTCTCGACCACTATGGCATTCGTACGCCTGCTCGGCATCCTCCTGAAGGACAAGAACATCGGTAAGCACGTGGTACCGATCGTGGCCGATGAATCGCGCACCTTCGGCATGGAAGGCCTGTTCCGCCAGATCGGCATCTGGTCGTCGGTCGGCCAGCTGTACACGCCGCAGGACCGGGATCAGCTCATGTTCTACAAGGAAGACAAGAACGGCCAGATCCTGCAAGAGGGCATCAACGAGGCCGGCGCCATGTGTTCGTGGATCGCGGCGGCCACGGCCTACTCGACGCATGATGTGCCGATGATCCCGTTCTTCATTTACTACTCCATGTTCGGCCTGCAGCGCACTGGCGACCTGTGGTGGGCGGCGGGCGATTCGCGCTCGCGCGGTTTCCTGCTCGGCGGCACGGCGGGCCGTACCACGATTAACGGCGAAGGCCTGCAGCATGAAGACGGTCACTCGCACCTGTGGTCGGCGCAGATCCCGAACTGCATTTCCTACGATCCGACCTTCGCCTACGA
>DATEYP010000193.1:0-7747 GCA_035256085.1 Acidiferrobacterales bacterium | reverse complement strand
GTCACGAAGCCCCGTTCTACACGTTGGGGCCGCTGGTCACGGACATCGCGCCCGGGTACGACCACATCACGAGCGCGATCGGCGCCGCGCAGATCGGGTGGTACGGCACGGCGATGCTGTGTTACGTCACGCCCAAGGAGCACCTCGGCCTGCCCAACAAGCAGGACGTGCGCGACGGCATCATCACTTACAAAATCGCCGCGCACGCCGCCGACCTCGCCAAGGGCCACCCGGGCGCACAGCTGCGCGACAATGCGCTCTCCAAGGCGCGCTTCGAGTTTCGCTGGCAAGACCAGTTCAACCTGAGCCTCGACCCCGACAAGGCGCGCGACTTCCACGACGAAACCATGCCCAAGGAAGCACACAAGCTCGCGCACTTCTGCTCCATGTGCGGGCCGAACTTCTGTTCCATGAAAATCACCCAGGACGTGCGCGACTACGCAGCAAGCCTCGGTGTTGCGGAGGACGAAGCCATCAAGAAAGGCATGGAACAAAAAGCCGTGGAATTCCGGCAGGGTGGAAGCGAGGTCTACAAAAAGGCCTGACAGCAGTAAGTGCAGGGTGGTAGCCCGCCCCACCGCATCAAAAAAACTCCAGTGAAACGGCGGGGCCCGGCTCCGCCCTGCAAAAAAATACCGGGACAGATTCATTCATTCAATTAGCACGCTGCGATGGAAATGACCGGGAAATAAATATGCCCCGGTTAATCTGTTGACGCGCGTCAACGCCGGTATGGGCCGAAACGGCTAACGTTCCGAACTCGCTGGAGCTTCTGCCGCTGCGCGACGCCGAGGTGGGTATGCACGACTGGAATGTGGTGGTGAGCGTGCGCAGCGATTGCTACCGGTGGGCGCGGCAGCGCCTGCGCGAATACGCCCGGGTAGACCGCACCGACTACTGCAACATTCTGGCGCTGCGGGCCGCGGATCCGGACGCATTTATCGAAGAACTGTGCCGCGCGACTGAAACCGATCCGAGGCTGCGCGACTGCCTGGCGCGCGCCATGCCGGCGCCACACACATTCCTGTTCCAGACCGCGGAAGAGTTCGAGCAGCGTGCGCAGACGGCCGTGGCCCATTTCCTGCCGGCGCTCGGCGGCAAGACCTTCTACGTGCGCATGCACCGGCGCGGGTTCCGCGGCACGCTTGCGAGCCAGAAGCTGGAGCAGTTGCTGGATAAATATCTGCTCGAGGGCCTGGCCGCGGCCGGCACGCCCGGGCAGGTGCGCTTTGCCGATGCGGATGCGGTGGTGGTCATCGAAACCGTCGGCCAGTGGGCCGGCACCGCGCTCGTTACGCGCGCGCTGTGGGCGCGCTGCCCGTTTGTTAATCCGGAGTGAACCACCATGCAGGATCGCGAGTGTGTCGCGTTATTGCAGTGGGCACTGCCGCGGCTGCAGCGCCCGTGGGCCGGCTTCCGCAAGGTGCGCAAGCAAGTGTGCCAGCGTGTCGAGCGCCGCCGCCGCACGCTGGCGCTGCCGGACATCGCCGCCTACCGCGCCTATCTCGAAACCCATGCGGATGAGTGGCAGGCGCTCGATGACCTGTGCGCGATCACCATCTCGTGTTTTTACCGCGACACCGCCATGTGGGAGGCGCTCACGACCGAGGTGCTGCCGGAACTCGCGCGCCGCGCGGTCGCACGCGGCGCGCACGCCCTGCAGGCCGCCAGCCTCGGTTGCGCGTCGGGCGAGGAGCCGTACACGCTCACACTCGCCTGGCAGTTTGCGCTCGCGCCGCAGTTTCCGGGGTTGCTTCTCGAAGTGACGGCGACCGACGTGGTCGAGGCGGTGCTGGAGCGTGCCCGCGTCGCCTGCTATGCGGCGACGAATCTCAAGCTGTTGCCGCCGGCCTGGCGCGAGCATGGCTTCGAGCGCATGGGCGAGCGTTTCTGTCTGCGCGCCCGCTTCCGCGAGGGCGTCACATTCTTGCAGCAGGACCTGCGCACGGCGTTGCCGGAGCGGCAATTCGATCTGATCTTGTGTCGCAATCTCGCCTTCACCTATTTCGACACGCCGATCCAGCAGGCGATGCTCGCGCGCTTGCTCGCACACCTGCAACCGGGCGGCGCACTGGTCATCGGCCGGCGCGAGGCGCTGCCGGCGGGGGCGGGCGGCTTGCTGCCGTGGCCGAATGCGGAACGGCAGGCCATCTTTCGTTACACACCATAAGTGCGCCAACTAAACTGAATCCCTTCTCCGGCCCCGGCGGGAGAAGAAAAAAATCCCCTATCCCCGCTTGCGGGGAGAGGGGAAAGTTGTTAATCAAATAAATAAACACCGGTAATGCTTGAACGTTTCGGGCACGGCAACCCGATCGACCACGGAACACGACCATGGACCCGACTCCCAAGAGCGCTGACACCGTCACTATGTTTCTGTGCGGCGATGTCATGACCGGGCGCGGCATCGACCAGATCCTGCCGCATCCCAACCGTCCCGAGCTGCACGAGGGCTACATGGCCAGCGCGCTCGACTACCTGCAACTGGCCGAGCAAGCCAGCGGCCCGATCGCGCACCCCGTGGACTTCACCTATATCTGGGGCGACGCACTCGCCGAGCTCGAGCGCGTGGCGCCCGCGGTGCGCATTATCAACCTTGAGACCAGCGTCACGCGCAGCGAGTCGTGGCAGCCCAAAAACATCAACTACCGCATGCACCCGGACAACATTCCCTGCATCACCGCGGCCGGCATCGACTGCTGCGTGCTGGCCAACAATCACGTGCTGGACTTCGGCGAGGACGGACTCGAAGAAACCCTGGATACGCTGAAGCGCGCCGGGCTGCACGTTGCCGGTGCGGGCCGCAACCGCGACGAGGCGCGCGCACCGGCGGTGCTGGCGTTGCCGGGCGGTGGCCGGGTGCTGGTGTTTGCCTTCGGAGTGGAAACCAGCGGCATTTCGCGCGACTGGGCGGCGACGGCCAAGATGTCGGGCATTAATCGTCTGGATGATTTGTCGGAACGCACGGTGCAGCAGATCGCGGCACACATTGAGAGCGTGCGGCGCCCGGGCGACATCGTGGTTGCTTCCATCCACTGGGGCGCGAACTTCGAGTACGCCATCCCGCCCGAGCAACAGCGCTTCGCCCGCGCGCTCATCGACGAGGCCGGTGTCGCCGTGGTGCACGGCCATTCCTCGCATCACGCGAAAGGCATCGAGGTCTACCGCGAGCGGCCGATCTTCTACGGCTGCGGCGATTTGCTCAACGACTACGAAGGCATCAGTGGCTACGAAGCCTACCGCGGCGATCTCGGCCTGATGTATTTCGTGACCGTGGAGCGCGCCACCGGCCGGCTGGTGCGCCTCGACATGACGCCCACGCGCATCCATCGCTTCCAGGTGCGGCGCGCCGAAGCCGACGAGGCGCAATGGCTGTGGCAGGTGTTGAAGCGGGAAAGCGCGCCGTTCGGCGTCGATGTGGTGCAGCGCGACGATTATACCCTGCAACTGCGCTGGGGCGGCACCGTAAGTCAGAAAAATTAATCGGTCACATTTTTCAGTGTATGGTGTCATGATGAAAATCATGTCAGCGAGTCATTGTCGCGTATATTTAGAAAGCATTCTTCTCTGGCCCGGATTCTTCGCGCGCTCAATCAGTTGGCGGAGTTCGATGCCAAACGTGCGCAAGAACTGCATGACCCGGCGCAACGCAAGATGCAGCAGGATGCCGAGCGGCGCGTGGCCGAGTACTGGGTGCGGGCGTGGAAGCTCAACCAGGCGCTGTACCGCGAGTTCGGCGGGCGCATTATTTTTCAGCTCCGGCTGGGAACCGATCGACGCCTACCGCAAGCTGCTCGACCAGTACGCGGCGAAGAGGGCGTTCGTCGTCCACGACCCGGCGTTGCGCGCCGCCGTGTACAGCTGCTTTGAGCACAAATTCGTCTACGCCGACGAGGCCAAGGCCAGGTTCTATTTCGAGAAGCCCTATTGGGAACGCACGCCGGAGGAAATGAAGGCGGCGGGCTTTTGAGTGTGGCGAAAGTTACCGCGCCAGGACATTCCGGATTGCCTCGATGACGACCTCCGGCTTGTCGGCCTGGATAAAGTGCCCACTCTCCACCCACAGCAGACGACCCTCCGGATACAGGCGCGCGAAATCCGCACGCTTGCTGTTGGAATGCCTGACGACATCGTTATCCCGGTTGTCCACAGCGCTCAAGATAATCAGCGGTTTGTTGGACACCGTTGGCAGACGCAGCACCTCCTGTCCCGTCATGGGCGCGGATTTGAATTCCTTTTCCAGTTCACCGGTTAAAAACATCGAAACGAGCGCGCGCACCCACCAGGCTTGCCGTTCCATCGAACCGGCGCCCTCCATCTGAGTGGGATGCGTGGAGTCCACCAGTACCAGGCCGCGGACTTCATCCGGGTACTTGCGTGCGAACAGCTGCATATACAAACCGCCGAGCGAATGTCCCACCAACACATACGGTGGCATCAGCCCCTGGCTACGCAGGAACGCGCGCAGCTCGTCCACGATATGGGCGCCATCGCGCGGCGTTAAGGCCGGGTCGCTGCGGCCATAGCCCGGCCGGTTGTAGGCGAACACCGTGGCGTCTTTGCCGATCACAGGAAATACCTTGTGCCAGCTGTGCATGGAAGCACCGAGACCATTCTCAAATAGAACGACGGGCGCGCCGCCTTTGATCAGCGCGTACTCGATTTGTCGTTGGTCAACACTCGCGATGTCGACTGCGGGCAGGCTGGCGCAACCCGAAAGCAGAACGAGCAAGAACAATGGAATCTTCAGAAAGAAATTTTGCATCGGCAATCCCTGGCAATAATGATTCGTAGCAAAGATTCTCCGTGTGTCCACAAATTCAAGCACGAGAATCTTACAACAAACGGACCAGACGAGTTGTCACCGCAAAAGGCCGGACACAGAACAGAATGGCACTTAACATAAGCCAAAAACCGTGCTTTACACCATCATTCCGGCGGCAGCCGGAACCCAGCTTCTGAAAAAGCATCGGCCAACAGGCCGATGCTGGAAGGTGTTTGACACACTAGACCGGGGTCGCGAAGATTGGCTAAGCCGGGCACGGGGAATATTAGGGATGCGCTGAAATAAGTGCGTTATCTCTATTTTCGTCATTCCGGCGAAAGCCGGAACCCGGGGTTTAATCGGTATCTTTTTGCAATCCAGGGAGCAACGCCGAATGCACCACGGAACACGTCTTCTGTTGGCTTCGGCCCTGGTTATCGCCAGTAACATCTGCGCCGCGCTGGAGATCAAGGAATATCCGGTGCCCGCCGGATCGCACCCGCACGATCTCGCGCCGGCGGCGGATGGCGGCGTGTGGTACACCGCCCAGCATCAGGGCGCGCTTGGGTATCTTGATCCAGCTGGTAATAACGGGGGCGGCAAGACCCGTCACATCCCGCTTGGTAAAGGCTCCGCTCCGCACGGCGTCATCGTCGGCCCGGACGGCGCGCCGTGGGTGACCGACTCCGGTTTGAACGCCATCGTGCGTGTTGATCCGAAAACCGACAAGGTCGAAATCTTCCCGTTGCCCAAGGGCACGCCCAACGTCAATCTCAACACCGCCACCTTCGATAACGCCGGTATCCTCTGGTTCACCGGCCAGGTCGGCTACTACGGCCGCCTCGATCCCAAAACCAAAAAGACCGAAGTGTTCGATGCCCCGCGCGACCGCGGGCCGTACGGCATCTGCACCGCGCCGGACGGCAGCGTGTACTACGCCTCGCTCGCCGGTTCGCACATCGCGCGCATCGACACCCAAACCGGCAAGGCCACGGTCATCGAGCCGCCCACGCCCAACCAGGGCGCGCGCCGCGTGTGGGCGGATTCGCAAAACAGAATCTGGGTGAGCGAATGGCGTTCCGGCCAGGTGTCGCGGTACGACCCGAAGACGAACAAATGGCGCACGTGGAAAGCACCGGGTGACGACCCGCAGATTTACGCCGTGTACGTGGACAACAAGGACATCGTCTGGCTGTCCGATTTCGGCGCCAACGCCACGCTGCGCTTCGACCCGAAGACCGAGCAGTTCACCGTGATCAAGAGCACCAGCCGCAATGCGAGCGTGCGCCAGATCCTCGGCCGGTCCGGCGAGGTGTGGCTGCCGGAGTCGGGGGCGGATAAGTTGGTGGTGATTCGGGAGTGATGGTTGGCCTAAGGAAACTCTGATTGTTCCAAAAATGTAGGGTGCGCCCTGCGCACCGATCGACAAAATGGTGCGTGGGACGCACCCTACATCGAATTATTCAGTCATGTAGGGTGGGGCCCTGCCCCACCAAACCAACCAGAAAGGGAGCCCCGAAAGCACCAGTACCTGTAAAACGGCCCGAGACTGGAGTAATCTGAATCTATGGCCCGCCCCCTCAAGGAAATCGAACAGGAACTCCTGCACCTCCCGCAAGCGGAGCGGGCGCGTCTTGCCCATCGCTTGATTGTAAGCCTGGACGAAGACCTGCCGCCCGACGAGGGCATTGAGGCTGCCTGGATCGAGGAGATCAAACGGCGTGATGCCGAGATTGAGCGCGGGGACGTGCAGACGATTCCAGCCGAAGAAGCCATGCGCCGCGTATCCGAAGCCCTGAAGAAGAACAAGAAATAGAGCAACGATACTCAAGGATGAGAATCGAGTTTCACCCCGCTGCTCTGCAGGAATTGATTGATTCCGCCAGGTACTACGAAAGCCGCCTCCCGGGGCTGGGTATCGATTTAAAGTCCGAAGTGGACAGATCGCTCGACCTGTTGAGCGGGAATCCCGACATCGGAGTAGTTGTCGATGCGCCGTATCGGCGTTTGCTTCTTGACCGGTTTCCTTTTGGCATCATTTACAGAACCAGAGAGTCGACGTTGCGAATTCTGGCAGTTGCCCATCAACGCAGAAGACCGGGATACTGGAAAGGCCGTGAATAACAAACTCATCGAGCCAGAAAATAAATCGGTCACCTTTTCGATCGGCACATGGCCTGATCCAAGAGCAGCAAGGGTGGGGCCGGCCCCACCAAACCAACCAGACAGGGGCCCCGAAAGTCCCAATACCTGTAAAAAGGCTCGAGACTGGAGTAATCTGAATTCATGGCCCGCCCCGTCGAAGAGTTGAACAAGGAACTCCTGTCGCTTCCCCGAAAGGAGCGCGCCGATCTCGCGCTGCGCCTCATTCGCAGTCTCGATGAAGGCGCCGAGGACGACGTGGATGCGTACTGGAAGGAGGAGCTGGTGCGGCGCAGCCGTCAGATCGAGACCGGCGAGGCCGAACTGATTCCCGCCGAGGAAGTGTTCAGGAAGGCACACGAGCGCCTGGCAAAGAACCAGAAAAAATAGCCAACCGAAAAGTCTCAGGGAATGAGAATTGCATTTCACGCTGTAGCCGAAAAAGAAACAGAAGAGGTCGCCGATTACTACGATCTCCAGCTGCCGGGACTGGGCGCCGAGTTTTACCACGAGTTGGGCACGATACTGGATCTCCTGGAGCCTAATCCCTGGATGGGGGCTGTGTATTCAGGTCCGTATCGACGGGTGATGCTGCAACGGTTCCCGTTTGCGGTCTATTACGAAGTCGCAAACAACCAGATCAGGATCGTGGCCGTCGCGCACCAACGCAGATTGCCGGGATACTGGAAAGGCCGTGAATAACGAATTCATCGCCGAATGCATATCGTCTGGCTGTCCGATTTCGGCGCCAACGCCGTGCTGTGCTGTACAGGGACGTACGAATGCCGCGTGCGCAGGAAGCGCAGGAGCGGCCGCGATTATGTGAATGCCACCATCAAC
>DATEYP010000192.1:0-11155 GCA_035256085.1 Acidiferrobacterales bacterium | reverse complement strand
GCCTGTTCGGTGTCCACCGGAACACCGTGCGGGAGTGGATCAAGCGGGGGTTGCCGACCAGTGATCAGAAGCGGCCCTTTTTGATACTCGGGCGAGACCTTGTTGCTTTCCTTCAGACGCGTCGAGTTAAAAACAAACGGCCGTGCCAGCCGGGTGAACTCTATTGCGTCCGATGCCGCGCACCGAAAGCGCCGGCCGGTGACATGGTGGAATACAAGCCCGTAACCGAAACGCTGGGCAACCTCATTGCGATCTGTCCCGATTGCAACGCGATCATGAACCGCCGCGCAAGCCTGGCCAAGCTGGGGCAGGTTCGCGGACACCTGGACATCGCGATGCCGCAAGCATTGCGACACATAGGGGAGGGCGATCAACCCACCGTGAACTGTGACTTGCGATAGGGGGCATAAAACCATGTCAACTCACAACGCCAATAACGAGCGAATCAAGCGCCGGTACTTCGCCTACCTGAAGGAAGCAAAGCGTCATAGCGAGCAGACGGTGGATGCGGTGGCGAAGGCGTTGGATCGCTTCGAGGTGGATACCAAGCACCGGGACTTTAAGGCGTTCCACTTCGAGCAGGCAGTCGCATTCAAGAAACACCTTGCCGAGCAAAGGGGGCAGCGGTCCGGGGAAAAGCTAAGCCAGGCGACCCGGCACGCAACGCTCGCGGACCTCAAGCGGTTTTTTCATTGGCTGGCGGGGCAACCAGGCTACAAATCTCGTCTCCAGTATTCCGACGCCGACTATTTCAATCTGTCTGACAAGGACACGCGCATTGCCACGGCCCGGCGCGAACAGAAGGCGCCGACCTTGGAACAGGTGAAACACACCATCGCCCAGATGCCGGCCGACAACGAGATTGAGCGCCGGAACCGTGCCCTCATCGCGTTTACGCTCCTCACCGGGGCGCGGGACAGTGCCATCGCCTCGGTGAAGCTGAAGCACGTCGATTTAGTCGAGGGCAGCGTCTATCAAGATGCTCGCGACGTGCGCACGAAGTACAGCAAAACCTTCACCACCTACTTCTTTCCTGTCGGGGACGAGATTCGCCGGATTGTGGCAGAGTGGGTGACATACCTGCGCGAGGAGCAGCTTTGGGGCAACGACGACCCGCTGTTCCCAGCGACCCGCATTGCGCTGGGGGTGACCCGCCAATTTGAGGCAGCCGGGCTCACGCGGGAGCACTGGAGCAACGCCACACCCATTCGCACCATCTTCCGCAATGCCTTCGTCAGTGCCGGGTTGCCCTATTTCAACCCGCATAGCTTCAGAAACACGCTCGTACAGTTGGGGGAGGGGGTCTGCCAGACCCCGGAGCAGTTTAAGGCGTGGAGCCAGAACCTTGGGCACGAGGCGGTCCTGACGACCTTCCTGAGCTATGGCCAGGTGGCGGGTCGCCGCCAGGGGGAGATCATGCGAAGTGTGGCAACGCCACAACTCACAGCGCAGCCGGATGTTAGCGAGCTTGCAAAGGCGCTGCTCCGTGAAATGTGCGACTCCGGGATGAAAAAACCGGACAAGTGAAGAGGGCACAGACGAATTACTGACGTGGGACAGGCTAAGGCGGGGTTTCTGCTGGCGTGCCAGGTCAGGATGCTCGTGGTATCCTTTCCGGCCATGGAATCGATGCAAACCCCAAGGAAAAAGCTTTCGCTCTGGAAGCGGTTGGTCAAAAGAATGGGGCGTTTAAGATCACGTCGGGTAAATTGCTTGACGCCGTTCTTGGAGGAACCATCCCCGACCAAACCCGCGAAGATCTCCAAGCCGTAAAAGTTCTGCAAGACCTGTTCGGGGCGCCGGACGCTCTGTTCATCCCGGTCGGATTGTGGAGGTTCGCATTGATCACAGACGACCAGGGCAGGCCGGTGATGTCGAAATATTTGCATCTGGAGTGATGCAGGCATACGTCTTCCGGCGGGCAAAGAAGAAGCCCCGCGTTTGACGGCACGTCTGGGCTCCAATTGCCCAGGGTCAACCGCCAACAGCGAGGCTCTGGAAGCAGAGTATACACGGACTCCGATTCGATCAAGATCAGGCAAACGCGCGGAAAATCTATATGTGTGCGCGAAGCTCTCCCGACGTGCCGGCGAGGCCACGGAACTTGCTACCGTGGCAGTACTAGGCGCAGGGCAGACCTTTGCGAATTCGCCATGCAGACGGGCGTCTCAATTGAACTGAGAGGGTGAAGAGGGTATAGACGAATTACACCTCACCCCCGTATGTGGGGCCACGTATGGTGTTAGAATTACACAGGTGTTAGCTAATGGGAGGGCTTGGGGGCATTCTTGGGGGCATCTGTCAGAACTGGATTGGCTAACCACCTAAATTTATAGCTGTTTCTCAATCAATGTGAAAGAGACCCCACCTCCAAACTTACGCCCCACAACGCGCCCGAGTGGCGGAATTGGTAGACGCAAGGGACTTAAAATCCCTCGGCCGCAAGGCCATGCCGGTTCGATTCCGGCCTCGGGCACCAATTACCGCAGACTCATAAAGTCAGGCAGCGACTGGCGAAGGACTACGGACTGTTGTCCGACCGGCAGCCTTGAGCTCGGCGTTCTTGAGCAGAAGCGCCGTTTGACTGAAACCTGCTTTATTCGCAGCTTCAATCGACGTCATACCACTCCCGTCCTGGCCAGCGATATCGGCACCGTTATCCAGCAGCAGCTTAACTACCAAGGCCTGTCCGTTCGCGGCTGCGACGACCAAGGGCAGCTGGCCCTTTTCATCCTGGAAATTCGGATTGATACCGGCGCTGATTAACGAATACACCATGGATGCGTGGCCCTTGGCCGCCGCATGGCAAAGTGTCCGCGAGCCATGCGAACTGTTTATCTGGGCGATCGGTTTGACGCCTTTCGGCAATTTGATAATAAAATTGACGAGGGATGTACCCACCATCGCCACTAACGCGAACAGCATGATTTGCGGATCAACGCCGATTTCACGGGCCAGGTCGTTCGGCAAATTGGCGCCAAGGGCAAGAATGGCGATTACCAGAACCAGCGTGAATTTCAGGTAGCGTACCAGCGACACCGCGATTACTGCGACCAGACCAATCAAGAGATACGTCTGGTTAATTCCCAGAACCGCCATGAATGATTCAGGCAGGTTGGCGCCAATGCTCATCAACGTTACCAGGCCAACAAGAGCAATGTCCTTGGTAACCCCCGAGATTTTGAAACTAGCGAAATTTATACCCACACGCTTCTCCAGATAAACGCTTGATCAATTGCCAATATTGTTACGCAGCGCATCGACATCTAACTGTATAGTCGCATAACAGCTCCTTTACTGGGGAGGAGGCAACATAAATAATATTTAACATAATATACATTATGCGAAGTATAATTAACGACTACAAAGACGCCGGAGCCCCGCCTGATGGTTGCGCAGTCTTAAACAGCGAGAAAAAATTATCAGTTGTAAATCGAGCCAGTTCGTCCACGGATATGCCACGTATTTTAGCCAATTCCTCGGCCACGTGCCGGACAAAAGCGGGTTCATTGGTTTTTCCGCGGTGTGGTACTGGCGCAAGATACGGAGCGTCAGTTTCAATCAGTAATCGATCTGCGGGAATTCGGGCGGCGACGGCGCGCAACAATTCGGCATTGCGGAACGTGACAATGCCCGAAATCGATATGTAGAAGCCCAGATCGAGTGCGGCGCGCGCCGTCTCCCAGCTTTCCGTAAAACAGTGCATGACGCCACCCGCCAATGCGGCGCCCTCTTCCTGTAACACCCGAATCGTATCCGCAGCCGACTCGCGCATGTGGATGATGAGCGGTTTTTGGGTGAGACGTGCGGCACGGATGTGGCGTCGAAAACGCTCCTGTTGCCAGGTCATGTCGCCCTTGATGCGGTAATAGTCGAGACCAGTCTCGCCAATGGCGACCACGCGCGGGTCATTCGCCAGCTGCACGAGCTCATCCACCGATGGGTCATGGCCCTGTTGCTCGTCAGGATGGACGCCGACAGAAGCGAAGATGTTCGGGTGTTCATGTGCCAGAGACAGTACTTCCGGTAGTTTCTCAATGGTCACGCCCACACACAACATATGTCCGACCCCGTTCTCGCGGGCATTCTGCAGGACCTGTGGAAGGTTGTTGAGGAGGTGCTCGAAGTTGAGATGGCAGTGGGAGTCGGTAAGGGATGTCGCGATCACATCGTGTGCGTGGGTTTGTCTGAAGTGAGCTGGCCGGCCAGCAGCGCCTCGATCTTGTTGCGCGCGGAGCCGGAGTCTTTTTCGCTGAACTGGATGCCGATACCGGCAGCGCGGTTGCCCTGTGCACCGGATGGCGTCACCCACACGACATGGCCGGCGACCGGGATCTTTTCCTTGTTGTCCATGAGCGTGAGCAACATGAACACCTCATCACCCAGCTTGTAGGTTTTTGTGCTGGGGACAAAAATACCGCCGCCTTTCACATAGGGCATGTAAGAAGCATAAAGCGCGTTCTTGTCTTTAATGGTCAGCGACAGGACGCCGGGACGGACGGGTTTGATATGGTCGTTCATGCGTTCAGCGGCGGCGCAGCTCAGTCCAGCGGATCAATATGTCTTCGAGCAACAGTTGCTCATCCAGGGGACCACCCAGCAGAGATCGGTCCCGGGCCACACCATCAGAGAATAGGAACAATTGTTTCAAGTCTAATCGCTTTTCGATGGCTTGCAACTGTGGGCCCAGATCCCTGTTATGGAGGCGCACCGCGCCGGCCTGCATGGCGGTGACAATCAGGTCGCTGAGCCAACCCTGCAGCCACAGCAGACAGCGCTCCGCCCCAAGCGGCTTCCAGCGCGCGGCACAGGCAAGGGGATCGCCCTGCCCGCTGGCAAGTTTCTCCAAATCGTCAAGCAGTGCCGTCCGCTGGTCGAGAAAACCGCTCTCCGCCAAGGCGAGTGCCGCGAGCGGCGCACCACCCGCAAGTTCCAGTAACAACCTGACGTTGGCGTCGGACAAACCGCGCGTCTGCAGCCAGGCCAGTGCGGCATCCGCGGGAGGAATACGGAACTCCATGTTCGCACAACGGCTACGAATAGTGGCCGGCAGTCGTGCCGGGCGATCCGCCACCAGTATCAGGTAGCTGCCTGCGGGCGGCTCTTCAAGCAGCTTGAGCAGACTGTTGGCGGCGCTCACATTCATGCTGTCCGCCGGACTGAGCAACATCATCGTGCATGCCCCGATCTGCGGGCGAGTTTGTGCCGCGTCGATCAAAGACCTGATCTGGTCGATGCGGATCACGGTGCTGTCCTTGCTTTCCTTGCTCTTTTCGGCAGGCGGGTAGCGCAGCGCGTACTGTGCCATCAGGGTACCGGATGATTTGTAGATCGCTTCCGGCTGAACAACGTGAAAGTCCGGGTGGCTCCCGGCCGCAAACAGCCGGCAACCCTGACAGTGACCACAGGCTGCTCCTTCGGCGGAGGGGTCGGCACAAAAAAGGAATTGCGCCAGCCATGCGGCCAAGGCGTTCTTGCCCAGACCCTGCGGGCCGGTAAACATCATGGCATGCGGTAAACGCTTCCGGTCACGCACGAATGTGGCCGCCATCGCCATGTTCCAGGGATGCAATGGCGACACAGCCGATGTATTCATCGCAGGATCGCCTCAAGCGCACTGTGCAGTTGCGCCTGTACTGCCGAGAGGTCACAAGCGGCATTAATCACGTGGATGCGTTGCGGTTCGTTTGTAGCAGCTGCCAGGTAACGATTGCGTACACGTTCGAAGAAATCGATTTTCTCGCGTTCAAATCGGTCGGGGGCGCTGCGTTGACCGGCGCGCTCCAGTCCCTGCGCTACCGGGATGTCGAGCAGTAAAGTCAGGTCCGGACGCAGGCCTTGTTGTACCCAGTCTTCCAGAATACGAATACGTGCCTCGGGAACCCGTCGTCCGCCACCCTGGTAAGCATAAGTGGCGTCGGTGAAACGGTCGCACACCACGCACGCACCTTCGGCGAGTGCCGGGCGGATCACGCGCGCCAGGTGTTCGGCGCGCGCGGCGAACATCAGCAGCAGTTCGGTGTCGACTTCCATGTTCTCGCGGCCATGCAGCAGCAGGTCACGAATTTTTTCGCCCAGCGGCGTACCACCCGGTTCGCGCGTGACCACCACGCGCCGGCCGGCTTGCACCAGGTGATCACGTACGAATTCGAGACTGGTGCTTTTTCCGGCACCCTCCCCGCCTTCGAGTGTGATAAACAGACCGCGGTTCATGGCGAAGTACGCGCTGCCTTGCCGCCGGTGGCTGCTGGTCTGGCAGACGTTTCGGGTTTCGGCTGCCCTTTGAGCTGGTGCTTGATGACCTGGTTTTTGTGCTGTTCGTAGGTTTCAGAGAATTCGTGGCTACCGTCACCGCGTGAGACGAAATACAGTGCCTTGGTGTTTTCTGGGTTGAGTGCGGCATGCAGCGCGTACCGTCCCGGCATGGCGATGGGCGTTGGCGGCAGGCCCTTGATGACGTAGGTGTTGTAGGCGCTCGGCGTGCGCAGATGCTTGACCGTCAGGTTGCCGTTGAAGCGGTCGCCGATTCCATAGATAACCGTCGGATCGGTCTGCAGTCGCATGCCGATGCGCAGGCGGTTTACAAAGACACCGGCGATGAGTGCGCGTTCCTCGGCCTTGCCGGTCTCCTTCTCGACAATCGAGGCCAGGGTCAATGCCTCGTCGCGCGTCTTGATCGGCAGATCGCCCTGTCTTCCGTTCCATTCTTCCTCCAGCACCTTTTCCATCTTCTGGAAGGCACGCTGCAGGATAATCAGGTCGGACATGCCGGCGGAGTAGTAATAGGTATCGGGATAGAAGCGGCCTTCAGGATGCATGCCCGGGTAACCGAGGCTGGCCATGATCTGCTTCGGTTTGGTCCCTTGCAGTGAATGGGTGAGCTTGGGGGCGGCGGCCAAGACCTCGAGTGTCTGCTTGAATGTCCAGCCTTCGGCAATGGTGAGCGGGTACTCGACCACCCGCCCGGTCATTACCTGTTCGAGAATTTCGAGGGCGGTGATGCCCTTGCGGAAACGGTACTCACCGGTCTTGAGCTCGCGGCTCTGGCCCTTGAGGTAGGCAATCCA
The DNA here is from genome assembly GCA_035256085.1 of Acidiferrobacterales bacterium. Lineage (GTDB taxonomy): Bacteria > Pseudomonadota > Gammaproteobacteria > Acidiferrobacterales > UBA6901 > UBA6901. The sequence continues at coordinate 4,088 of DATEYP010000192.1, read as the reverse complement.
GACCAGTGTGTTCGCATCCGGCAACACCTTCTCCTTGTGCAGCTGGCGCGCAAACGCCTTGAGGCTCGTGCCCGGCGCAACCACGTAGATCTTCGCCTCCGGCTCGAGCCGCGCAACACTGAACCAGTACACATAGGTCCCAAACCCGAGCAGCAGCAGCGCCAGCACGGCACCAGCGTATTTCAGGTATTTAGGCAAAGCAGTCGGCCGCTTGTAACGCCGTCTGGAGCGCCGTCGTAATCTGTCCAGCCACAACATAGTGCCTCGCTTCGATGCACCGGATCGGCCAGATGCCGATCAGGCTGTTGGTGAGAAATAATTCCTGAGCCGATTCGACCATGTTCGTGGTCACTGCCTGAATCGCGCAATGCATGCCCATGGCCGCGACGCTGTCCAGCACCTGCGCGCGCATTACGCCGGCGACGCCGGATTGTGACAGATCGGGGGTAACCACGGTACCGTCGTCACCCACCAGAAACAGGTTCGTCATGGTTCCTTCGATCACCAGTCCGTCCGTGTCGCACATCAGACCTTCAGCATAGTCGTCCTGCCACTCGGCGCGTGCCAGTACCTGCTCCAGCCGGTTGAGATGCTTCATGCCGGCCAGTTTCGGTTGACGAGCGAGCCGCGTTTCACACCAGCGCACGGCCACGCCCTGCTTGCCGGCCGCGACCGGATACGCGGGCCACGGCAGGCGTTGCACGATGCGCGTCGCGACGCTGGCGGGATCCGCCCGGTAGCCACGGCTCGCCGAGCCGCGCGTCAGAATAATCTTGGCCACCGCACGCGCTTCCGTTCCGGCGATCCGGGTAACTTCCTCGCGCAGTAGTTCTGAATCCGGTACCGGCAGACCGAGACGCCGACAACCTTCGCCAAGACGTTGAGCATGCCGGTTCCATAGCAGTGGCTCGCCATTGCGCAGCGCCAGGGTCTCGAACAGGCCGTCACCGTACTGCAGGCCGCGATCGGCGACCGGCAAGTGTGTGCTGACCTGTCCATTGACCAGCGTGGTCACGACACAGTTCCCGCCATGGCCAACGCGGCCAGCATGCCTTTGGCCTTGGCGCGAGTTTCGTTCAGCTCCCGGTCCGGGTCGGAATCGGCAACGATGCCGCCGCCGGCACGCAGCTGCACGGATTTGCCATCCAGTGTCAGGGTGCGAATCAGGATATTGAGATCCAGACCGCCATCGCGGTTGATATAACCCATGGAGCCGGTATAGGCGCCACGCGCTGCGCCTTCCAGTTCGGCAATGATCTGCATGGTGCGCAGCTTCGGGCAACCGGTGATGGTGCCGCCGGGAAAGACCGCGCGGATCACCTGCGCCGGGGTCACGCCGGCGTTCAGTTCGCCGCAGATGTTCGACACGATGTGATGCACATGCCGGTAACTCTCCACAACCAGCGATTCGTCCGTGCGCACACTGCCGGGCCGGCAGATGCGTCCCAGATCATTACGCTCCAGATCGACGAGCATGACATGTTCGGCGCGCTCCTTCGGATTGCGCACCAGCGTCTGTGCCAGCGCCTGATCTTCTTCGGTATTGGCCGAACGTGGATGAGTACCGGCGATCGGTCGCGTGCAAATGTGCCCGTGACGAACGCTCACCAATCGTTCCGGCGATGAGCTAATGACGGCGCGATTCGCATCAATGGTCATGAGGCCGGCAAAAGGCGCCGGATTGGCGCGGCGCAATTGTTCGTACAGATCAACCGCCGCGGCACGCTGCTTGAGTTGCAGGCGCCAGGACCGCGACAGATTCACCTGGTAGGTGTCACCGGCCCGGATGTAGTCGAGGATGCGTGCGATGCGTTGCCGGTGGAGCGCAGGATCCTCTTCCTCTATTTCAGCTGCGCTCACCGGTATGCCCGGTTTGTCTGCCACGGCATCGATCCGGCGTAGATCCTGTTCCATCTGGTTCAGCAAGTCGTCATTCGGGTGTTCACTGACCAGCACGGTTGTCCGGGTTTCATGGTCGCGAATCACGGCCGCTGGAAAACGCGTGGCCACTGCCACCGGCCAGTCATTCCCGGGCGGCATGCTCGCCAGTGAAGGTTCCAGGAACCGCGCCAGTTCATAGGACAAGTACATGAACCAGCCGCCATGGAACGGAAAGGGTAACGCCGTGTGCTCAGCCACGGATACTAAGCGCCAGCTTGCCTCGAACGTGTCGAGGAAATCACCGGCGATGGGCATACCGTTGCGCAGCAGCGTTCCGTTGCTTTCGAGCACCAGGGAGTCGCCGGGAAAGGCAAACAAGACATCGTAGCGCGCCTGGGGGGTGCCGTGGGCGACGCTTTCCAGCAGGTGCGGGTAACGCGACGGGGTCAGACGGTGCAGGCGGGCAAGGTCAGGAAAGCCGGCGACCGTTCGCCAGCTGCAAGCTGGCGCGGCCGTGCGAGCCCACGGCCCGGGTTGCATCACACCAGGCGGCGCATCACCAGCGTGCCGTTGGTGCCGCCGAAGCCGAAGGAGTTGGACAGTGCCACGTCGATTTTCATCGCGCGCGGGGTGTTCGGCACGTAGTCGAGATCGCAGTCCGGATCCGGCGTGATCATATTGATGGTGGGCGGTGCGATCTGATGATGAATGGCGAGCGCCGTGTAGATCGCCTCGACGCCGCCGGCGGCGCCCAGCAGGTGACCGGTCATGGACTTGGTGGAACTCATCGCCACCTTGCGCGCATGTTCACCGAACGCCGCCTTGGCGGCCATGGTCTCGGCCTTGTCGCCTTGCGGTGTGGACGTGCCATGTGCGTTGACGTACTGCACATCGGCGGTGTTGATGCCAGCATTACGCAACGCATTGCGCATGCAGCGCGCCGCACCCTCCCCGCCTTCCGACGGACTGGTCATGTGGTAGGCGTCGCCGCTCATGCCAAAGCCGACCAGCTCGCAGTAAATGCGCGCGCCACGCTTTTTCGCATGCTCATACTCTTCCAGCACCACCACACCGGCGCCCTCACCGAGTACGAAGCCGTCGCGATCCTTGTCCCAGGGACGGCTCGCGGTGGCCGGGTCATCATTGCGCGTGGACAGCGCCTTGGCATTGCCGAAGCCGGCGATGCCGGTCGGCGTGACGGTTGATTCGGCACCACCCGCCACCATCACATCGGCGTCGCCATATTCGATCAATCGCCCGGCATCGCCGATGGCGTGGGTCGCGGTGGCGCAGGCCGTCACCATGGCCAGGTTCGGTCCCTTCATGCCGTACAGGATCGACAGATTCCCGGAGATCATGTTGATGATGCTCATCGGGATGTAGAACGGCGACAGGCGCCGGTGACCCTTTTCAGCCAGGGTGCGTGTGCCACTCTCGATGGTGTTGAGCCCACCGATGCCGGAACCGATGTGCACGCCAATACGCTCGGCATTCGCTTCGGTAATCTCGAGTCCGGAATCCCGGACAGCCTGAATGCCGGCAGCCATGCCAAGATGGATGAAGCGGTCCATGCGACGCGCTTCCTTCTCGGTCATGTATTTTGTCGGATCGAAGCCTTTAACTTCACCGGCGATGGTCGCCGGGAAGCCGGTGGCATCGAACTGGGTAATCTGGGTAATGCCGCTTTTGCCGGCCAGAATACTCTGCCAATTTTCGGCGAGATCGAGACCGATGGGCGAGACAATGCCCATTCCGGTGATGACCACACGTCGTTTGCTCAAGCAGCTGGCCTCGTTAGTGTGTGTCGGCGGGTCTGACGGAAATGGCCGTCGGTAAAAACAAGGGCCGCCGGCACGCGGTGGCAGGCAGCCCTTGCAGTATGGGGTACCAGTTACTTCTGGTGCGCGTTGACGTAATCGATGGCCTGCTGCACGGTTGTGATCTTTTCGGCCTCTTCGTCCGGAATCTCACAATCGAATTCCTCTTCCAGCGCCATCACCAGTTCGACGGTGTCGAGGGAGTCGGCGCCCAGATCGTTGACGAACGAAGCAGCCTTGGTGACTTCAGTTTCATTTACGCCCAGCTGCTCGGCGACGATCTTGACGACGCGTTCTTCAATACCGCTCATGTCTCATTTTCCTCCAGAATTAGCCAGTTCTTCGATTTCTCGGCCTGGCGAGGCCGCATAGTAAACACGATTCAGGGTT
>DATEYP010000191.1:0-22343 GCA_035256085.1 Acidiferrobacterales bacterium | reverse complement strand
GCCGATGTCCACGAACGCCGCCTGCATGCCGGGCAGGATGCGCGTCACCTTGCCCTTGTAGATGTTGCCGACGATGCCGCGCGCGCGGGCGCGCTCGATGTGCACCTCCTGCAGCACGCCGTTTTCGACAACCGCCACGCGAGTTTCTTGGGGCGTCACGTTGATAAGAATTTCTTCGCTCACGTCGGCTCCACTCCGGCACGGTTCAGGGTTTCAAACAGTTCGTACAGCGGCAACCCCATGACGCCCGAGTAGCTGCCTTCCAGGCGTGCGATAAAGCCGGCGGCACGCCCCTGGATGGCGTAGGCCCCGGCCTTGTCGTCCGCCTCACCGGTTGCCAGATAGCGCGTAATTGCGGTATCCGCGAGTTCGGCAAAGGTCACGCGACTCTCGCTGACTGCGCTGTACTCGCCCGCCGTCGTCACCAGGCAGATCGCCGTTAACACGATGTGAGAACCCCCGGACAGGCGCCGCAACATACCGGCGGCGTGCGCGCGGTCGCGCGGCTTGCCAAGGATGTCGTCTTTCATCACGACCTCGGTGTCGGCGCCCAGCACCGGATGCGCCGGCAGACCGCGCCCGGCCGCCAGGCGCGCGACAAAACGCGCCTTGTCAGCGGCCACACGCTGCACGTAGTCCACGGGTGCTTCACCTGTCTGTCGTTTTTCGATGATGTTCGAGGGCAAGGCCTCAAAAGAGATTCCTGCTTGACGCAAAAGTTCCTGGCGGCGCGGGCTGGCAGAAGCGAGGTAGATCATAGAGTCAGATACAAGAATAAAAAATCAGATACAAGATACAAGGTTCAAGATACAAGAAAAGACGGAACTAGGATCGGTCGCGACCCACCTCGACTTCCGGCCCTGCCCCGCAAAGATGAGAAGTAGGCTTTCATCCCGAACATCCTGATCATATCAAGCCCTTGCATCTTTTCCCTTGTATCTTGAACCTTGTATCTGCCGTTACCGATGATACGGCAGATTTTTCAGGATACTCCAGGCGCGATACAGCTGTTCGGCAAGCACCACGCGCACCACCGGATGGGCAAGGGTCAGCTTCGACAACGACCAGCGCTCGTGGGCGGCGGCCAGGCATTCCGGCGCCAATCCCTCCGGACCACCGACCAGCAGCGCCAGATCATTCCCGGCGCCCAGCTGTTTCTCGATGCGGCCGGCAAGCGCCTGCGTGTCCAGTTCCCGGCCGCCGCGGTCCAATGCCACCACCCGGCTGCCGGCCGGGACCGCGGCCAGCTGGCGCGCGCCCTCGTCGCGCGTCAGGCGCGCGAGATCCGCGCCCTTGCTGCGTTTACCGGCGGGAATCGCGTGCAGCGTGAGACGGCATTCGTGCGGCAGGCGCTTGGCGTATTCCGTATAAGCCGCCTCCACCCACTCGGGCATGCGCTCGCCCACGGCGATGATATGGATCTGCATAAAACAAGGAGGCCCTCACCCCTTACCATCTCCCGCCAATACGGGTGAGGGGGAGTTGGTGAAAATCTCTTGATTGGATGCCACAGATAAGCGCGGATCGATACGCGTTTATCTGCGTTCATCTGTGGCCATGACGTGTCTTGACTATTTCGCCGCCACTTCGATGCGCTCGCCGTCACCCCAGAGCTTTTCGAGGTTATAGAGGTCGCGTACCTGCGGCCGCATCAGGTGCGCCACGACATCGCCGAAGTCGATCAGCACCCAGTCACCCACCGCCTCGCCTTCGCGACCGACCGGCATGAGGCCCAGCGCCTTCATGTGCACGCAGACCTTGTCGGCCAGGGTTTGCACGTGGCGGCTCGAGGTGCCGCTCGCGATAATCATGTAATCGGTGAAGTCCGTAATCTTGCGGACGTCCAGAACCTTGATGTCCTGGCCCTTGGCGTCCGCCAGCGCCTGTACAATTTCCTGTCGCATCTGTTCTGCCTGCATCAAGCTCCCCGGTCTTGGCGACCGTAAATCTGGTTGGTCCGGATATAATCCAGCACCGCCTCCGGCAGCAATCCCTGCACCGATTCTCCCCGGGCAAGCGCCGCGCGAATGCGGGTGGCGGATATATCTTGGGGGCTCACGGGAAGAAATGCCAGCCGTCCAGCAGGCGACTCACGCAGCAACCGGAAATGCTCGCATACCCGCACGCGCGCCCACGACGGCAAGGTTTCGGGTGTCGCACCCGGCCGGTTCAGCACCACCAGATGTGCCAAATCCGGAATCTCCCGCCAACGGTGCCAGGTCTCGAAACTCTGAAACTGATCGGCGCCGATCAGCAGGCATAGCGGCGTAGGGCCAAATTCGGTGCGCAGCGATTCGAGGGTCAGCACCGTGTAGGACAACCCGCCACGCTGAAGTTCCCGGTCATCCACGCGCAGGCCAGGGAGTCCACGGATGGCAAGTTCGACCATGGCGAGCCGCTGCGCGGCACTGGCGACGGGTGGCGTGCGGTGCGGCGGCTGGGCGGCCGGAATGAAACGCAGCTCGGCGAGCGCCAGCTGCTGCACGGCCTCCTGCGCCGGACGCAGATGACCGTAGTGAATGGGATCAAAGGTGCCGCCGAGGATGCCGATCATGACGGCAGATGCAAGGCAAACAGCAGATACAAGATACAAGATACAAGATACAAGATACAAGGAAACTGGCGCCCGATTCGGCTCTGAGTGCCGCCAGTTGTTGAAGGCCTGCTTGTATCTTGTATCTTGTATCTATTTCCTGACATGCCCGTCGCCGAGCACGATGAACTTCACCGAGGTCAGGCCTTCCAGGCCGACCGGTCCGCGGGCGTGCAGCTTGTCGGTGGAAATGCCGATCTCCGCGCCCAGGCCGTATTCGAAGCCGTCGGCGAAGCGTGTCGAGGCGTTTACCATCACCGAGCTTGAATCCACCTCGCGCAGGAAGCGCCGGGCGCGCGTCAGGTCCTCGGTCACGATGCTGTCGGTGTGTTGCGAACCATACCGGGCAATATGCTCGATTGCTGCGTCCACGCCTTCGATCACGCGGATCGAAAGTATCGGCGCGAGATACTCCGTGTGCCAGTCCTCTTCGGTCGCGGCATTGATGCCAAGCAGGATCTTCTGCGTGGCCGTGCAACCGCGCAGTTCGACACCTTTCTCCCGATATAGCCTGCCGAGCTCCGGCAGCACCCGGTCGGCGACGGCGCGTGCCACCAGCAGCGTCTCCATGGCATTGCACACGCCGTAACGGTGGGTCTTGGCGTTGAACGCGATCTTCACCGCCTTGTCCAGATCGGCCTTGTCGTCGATGTATACGTGACAGACGCCGTGCAGGTGCTTGATCACCGGGATAGTCGCCTCGGCGCTGATGCGCTCGATGAGCGACTTGCCGCCGCGCGGCACGATCACGTCCACGTACGGCTTCAGCGTGATGAGTTCGCCGACCGCGGCGCGGTCGGTGGTGGTCACCACCTGCACGGCATCCTCCGGCAGCCCGGCCGCCTTGAGTCCGGCCTGGATGCAGACCGCGATTGCCTGGTTCGAATGAATCGCCTCACTGCCGCCGCGCAGGATGCTGGCGTTGCCGGACTTGAGACACAGGCCGGCGGCATCCGCGGTAACGTTCGGGCGCGACTCGTAAACAATACCAATCACACCAAGCGGCACGCGCATGCGCCCGACCTGGATACCGGACGGCCGATACTTGAGATCAGTGATTTCGCCAACCGGATCGGGCAGGGCCGCGATCTGGCGCAGGCCTTCGGCCATGCCGGCAATACGTTCTGCATTGAGTGTGAGCCGGTCGAGCAGGGCGTCGTCCAGGCCATCGCGGCGGCCGGCATCCAGGTCCTTGGCATTCTCCGCGATCAGCCGGTCACGCGCCTGCTCCACACCCGCGGCCATGGCAAGCAGCGCGGCGTCCTTGGCTGCGGTTTCGGCGCGACTCATGAGCACAGCGGCGCGACGCGCACGCATGCCGACGTCCTGCATATACTGCCGGATGTCGAGCCCGGCGCTTTGTGGTGAAGCCGATTTCATGCACTTGTCTCCGAAACAGTGCGGTCCATGACGAACGGCCTGAGGCCCGCCACCGCCAGCAGCAGGCGTTCGAGCTCAAGCCACAGGTCACCGCTCTCGCGGCCCTTGAGAATCCGGTCGAGCTGCGCGCCGCGCCGCACAAAACCAAGCCAGACGGACGCCGGGTGGCGGCGCAACGCCTTGCCCACCAGTGTGCGTCGTTGCGCCCAAGCACGTGCGAGCACGGAACTTTCCGGCTTACCGCGCGCCAGTTCCTGGCCCATCTGCGCCAGGCTGCGCAATTCGCGCGCCAGCGCCCAAAGTATCAGTATCGGCTCAGTACCGTCAGCGCGCAAGCTGGCGAGGATGCGGCGGGCGGCTGCCACCTCGCCGGCCAATGCCGCATCCACAAGCTGATAGATGCTGAAGCGCGCGCTGTCGGCGAGGCTCTCCTCGACCTCGGCGAGGCCGACGCGCCCGTCGGCCGCTCCTGCGCTTCCTGCGCCCGCGGGCCGCTCTTGCGCATCCTGCGCTCGCGGCATTTGCACATCCCTGTGCGGCACACTTGTGGGTCCCTGCACGGCGGCCGCTCCTGCGCTTCCTGCGCCCGCGGCACTTGTGCGTCCCTGCACGGCGCCGCACAGCATGGCGAGCTTGTCCACCTCCTGGGCGGCGGCCAGCATGTTGCCTTCCAGATGCCAGGCGAGCAGGTCGATGACACCCGCTTCGGGTTGCAAACCGCGCGCCGCAAACCGTTGCGCGAGCCAGGCCGGGAGCTTCTGGGCGTCAAGCGGCCAGATGACCACGTGCGTGCCGGCGGCTTCCATGGCCTTCACCCAATGGCTCTCGCGCTGGGCCTTGTCGAGCTTGCCGGTTATCACCAGCAACACTATGTCGGACGAGACATTTTCCGCCAGCTCGGCCAGCAACGCCGCACCGGCCTCGCCCGGCCGGCCGGTCGACAGGTTCAGCTCGATGAGACGACGTTCGGCGAACAGGGACAACGACTGGGTGGCGGTGCGCAGGCCGTCCCAATCGAAACCGGGCCCTGCCGTGAACACGCAGCGTTCATTGCAGCCCGCATTTTCGGCGCGACGGCGAATGGCCTTACCGCATTCATCGACTTGCAGCGGTTCATCGCCGCTCACCAGATAGAGCGGGGCCAGCCCACGCTCCAGCTGGCGCGCCAACTGATCGGCGTTAATCTGCATTGCCGCCGGCCGTGTTCGCGGAACTGAATCTTGCCAGCCGGCGCAGGATCTGCTGCGTCACATCGCGCCGCATCTCGTTCTGCAGGAATTCGCTTTGCTTTTCCGTGGCAATCACGTTCAGGCGGTCGAAGCCGTATTCGCGTTGCAGCTTCACGGACTGATTCCGCAGGAGCGGCTTGTTGTCGGCGCCGATAAGCGAGTAGTCGACGCGGTAGTTGATCAGGTAGGCGCTGATGCGTCCGCTGCTGTCGATCGCCAGCACCTGGCTCGCGCTGGTTTCGCTGTGCAGCTGCAGCACCGGCACACTGGCTGAAACGTCATCCGTGAGCCGCACCCCGCCAAGCGCCAGCAGGGAGTTGCGCATTTCCACGAGCAGCGGCGGGTAGCCCGCGCCCCCCATGGTGACGCGCAGGGATGACAGCTCCGGTGGCAGCGCGACGGCGGATGCGCCGCGCAGGTGGAAACCGCAGCCGGATAAAATCAGGGTCAAGATACAAGGTACAAGGTACAAGGGGACGACCGCCGCAAGGCGGCGGGCTGGTTTGTATCTTGTATCTTGTATCTTGTATCTCATAAAACGATGTTGATCAGCTTGCCCGGCACAATAATAAACTTCCTGACCGGCTTGCCGGCCACATGCCGCTGCACGCCCTCGTCGGCGTGCGCCAGTTCGCGAATCTGTGTATCGCTGGCCGTGGCCGGCACGGCGATCCGCCCACGCAGTTTGCCATTCACCTGCACAACCATTTCGACAACATCCTTGACCAGGGCGCCGGTATCCGGCGTCGGCCAGGATGCCTCGATCACTGCCTGTACCTCGCCAACGCCAACCCGCTGCCAAAGGGCATGGGCGAGATGCGGGGCCACCGGTGAAAGCAGGCGCACCAGGATATCCACGGCCTCGAACACGACCGCGGCATAGCCGTGCTGACTCGTATTGCCGGCGTCGAACGCCGGAACCTGGTGGAGTGCATTCACCATCTTCATGCAGGCGGCGACCACGGTATTGAACTGGTACTTGGCAAAATCCCGGTTCGCCTGCTCCAGTAGGGCGTGGATCTCGCCGCGGATCTTGCGTTGTTCCGGTGTCAGCGTACTCCAGTCGAATTTTTCGAGAAATGTCTTTCGTTTCCTGCCCTGGTCAAACTCCGGGTAACGATACTCCGGTTTGTTGCCGAGCTCCCAGACACGCTTCAGGAAGCGGTGCGCACCGGCGACCGCCTCGTCCGACCACTCGAGCGTCATCTCCGGCGGCGCGGCGAACATGGTGAACAGGCGCGCGGTGTCGGCGCCGTACTGCTCGATCAGCGCCTGCGGGTCGATGCCGTTGTTTTTCGACTTCGACATGGTGCCGATGCCGCCCGACTCCACCGGCTGGCCGTCGCGCTTCAGAACCGCGCCGCACCGCTGGCCCTTGTCGTCAAACCTGAGCTCGACATCGGCCGGATTGAAGTAGGTAATGTGGCCGCTCTCTGGCCCTTCGACTTTGCTCAGGACAGGCTTGCGGAAAAAGATTTCGTTCAGCACCATGCCCTGGGTGAGCAGCCGCGTGAACGGCTCAGCGTACGACACGATCCCCATGTCGCGCATCACCTTCGACCAGAAGCGCGAATACAGCAGGTGCAGAATGGCGTGTTCGATACCGCCGATGTACTGATCCACCGGCATCCAGTAACCGGCTTCGCTGTCCAGCATGGCGTCGGCGCGGCGGCCGCTGGCAAAGCGCGCGTAATACCAGGACGAATCCACGAAGGTGTCCATGGTGTCGGTTTCGCGCTTCGCGGCCTGACCGCACTTCGGACATTTACAATTTACGAAATCGGCACGCTTGTTGAGCGGATTGCCGCTGCCGTCCGGCACACAGTCCTCCGGCAGCACCACCGGCAGATCCTTGTCCGGCACCGGCATGTCGCCGCACTGCGTGCAATAGATAATAGGAATCGGGCAGCCCCAATAGCGCTGGCGCGAGATGCCCCAGTCGCGCAGGCGCCATGTCACCTGTTTGTCCCCCAGACCCTTGGCCTTGAGATCGGCGGCAATGGCATCGACCGCTTCGCCATAGGTTAGGCCATCATACTTCCCGGAATTGATGCAAAGACCTTTCTCTTTATCTGCATACCACTCTTTCCATTTTGCTTCACTGAAATCGTAGTACGTGTAGTCGTCTCCAAGGAAATCCGAGCCACGCTTCCGCTGGACTTCGACACCATTCGTGATTACCTGCTTGATCGGTAGGCCGTACTGCCGGGCAAAATGAAAATCGCGCTCGTCGTGTGCCGGCACGGCCATGACCGCGCCCTCGCCATAGCCCATGAGCACGTAGTTGCCGACCCACACCGGGATCGGCTCGCCGGTGAACGGATGAGTGACGCTGATGCCGGTCGGCATGCCCTTCTTTTCCATGGTGGCGATGTCCGCCTCCATCACGCTACCGCGTTTGCACTCGTCGATGAACGCAGCGAGTGCCGGATTGTTGCGGGCGGCGTGGGTGGCGAGCGGGTGTTCCGCCGCCACCGCGCAGAAGGTGACGCCCATGATGGTGTCGGCGCGGGTGGTAAAGACCCAGAGCTTTTCGTCCTTGCCATCGAGCGTGTACGGGAAGGCGAAGCGCACCCCGACACTCCTGCCGATCCAGTTGGCCTGCATGAGGCGCACGCGCTCTGGCCACTCGGGAAGCTTGTCCAGATCGCCCAGCAGTTCCTCGGCGTAGTGCGTGATCGCGAGGTAATACATCGGGATCTCGCGCTTCTCGATCACGGCACCGGTGCGCCAGCCGCGCCCGTCGATCACCTGCTCGTTGGCGAGCACGGTCTGGTCGACCGGGTCCCAGTTCACGGTGCCGGTCTTCTTGTAAGCGATGCCTTTTTCCAGCATACGCAGGAACAGCCACTGGTTCCATTTGTAGTACTCAGGCGTGCAGGTGGCGAGCTCGCGCTCCCAGTCGATGGCGAAGCCGAGCGACTTGAGCTGCTTTTTCATGTAGGCGATGTTGTCGTAGGTCCACTTCGCCGGCGGCACGCCGTTGGCCATGGCGGCGTTCTCGGCCGGCAGGCCGAAGGCGTCCCAGCCCATCGGCTGCAGGACGTTCTTGCCCTGCATACGCTGGAAGCGTGCGATCACGTCGCCGATGGTGTAATTGCGCACATGCCCCATGTGCAACTTGCCGGACGGATAGGGGAACATCGACAGGCAATAGAACTTCTCCCGGCGGGCCTGCCCTGAGCCTGTCGAAGGGTCGGCGACGGCCTTGAAGGACTGGTGTTTTTCCCAGTAGCTCTGGGCGTCGCGCTCGACGCTTGCGGGGAGGTAAGGCTCGTCCATCGGAATAACCTGAAGACCGGAAAAAATCAGCCGGACAAGAATACCGTATTCCGCGCTCCGGGTCTTGGCGAAAAAACGGCTCCTGCGTTTGTCCAGTGAATGAGGCTTCATTCACTGACGGCTTCGCGCTCCGCACTTCCGCCATCCATGGCGGTCGCCTGCCGGCCGCCCGGGAACCGGTCGGCGGAGGTCCGGACTTGCTCGCGGCGTCCAGGTGCCAAGATTCCGGCAATGGATTTTCAGGTTTTGTCGATCGTCACCCGGTTCAGCCAGCCGCGCGCGAATTTCTCCTGCAACGGACTGCGGGTCATGAACTCGATGTAATGCATCCCCTGCAGGATATTGAGAATTTTGAGCAGGTAGTCCGGCTTGTCCTTCTTCAGGTAGGCGCGCAACGCGGCCAGGGACTTCGGGCCGAATACCCCGTCCGTGACCAGATCGTCGTACAGCGCGCCATCGCGGTTCAGTACATTCAGCGCACGCTGAAAGAATTCGACGGTGCGCGCAACGCCCAGATTGACCGCTGTATCGAACAGTTCATTGGCGATGCTCTGCACGGGGACGCGGTCCCCCTGGAACTTGTCCCAGTAATGGCTCCGGTAAAAGACCGCGACTTCGGCTTGCAGGGCCTGGTCGGCATTGAGGGTCTTGGGGAAACCGCGCTGCGTCCGAGCTTTATCGATTCGCACCCAACCCGGCCAGCCGGGGTTATAGCGGCGCGCGATACCTTTATAGGTCTCACCGCCCCGGTCATCCGGGTCCTTCACGTAGCCCCCTTCGCGGGCGAGGGTCAGTTCGAAGGCATCCTTGAAATCGGCCATGGCGGCCTCCTTGCCGTACAGTGGTTAGTGCGGTACTTGCGTTGGGCTGGTCGTGGCGATGGCAGCAGTGGCCACGGCAATCGCCCGCGCCGGCGGCGGCCGGCGCTTCAGCAAGCCGCGATGGGCGGAACGTACCGGTCCTGGTTATTTCTTGCCGGAACGGTTGTCGTATTTCTGAATCACCTTGGGCGTGAGGTCCATCCCGTCGTCGGCATACAGCACGGACGTTTCGGTCTTGCCGAGCACCAGACTCAGCTTCTCATCTTTTGCCGTCTCGGCGATGATCTTGCGAATCTCTTCCACCGATTTGTTGGTGTACTCGGAATCCTTCTTGCGCAACTCACGATCGGCGTCCTGGGCCATCTTCTGGAGGACCTGCACCTTTTCCTGGAATCCGCGCTGTTTGTCCTGCTTCTGTGCTTCAGTGAGCGTCAACATTTCCTTCTCCAGCGTCTGCTGCAGGGACTTGAGTTTTTCCTCCTCCTTTTTGAGCTCGGTCTGTTTGCTCTTGACGAACTTCTCCATATCCAGCTTGTGTTGTTTGCCCGCTTTGCTCTCCACAAGCACCGCACGCATGTCCACATAACCGATGGCCGGTTTGTCGGCGGCGCCGACCATGCTACTACCCAACAAGCCGGCTACGGCCGCTAGCGCTGCAATACGTTTCATCATCGAATTCCCTGTGGTTGTGTGTTGCTGGACCGGATTTTCATGCAAAACGGCGGTCGCTGTCTACCCGGTGCCCGCACCACGGAATTTGGCCGGATTGGGCGCGCTATATTGACAACGATTGTGTCCGCGGCAACTGGAAACGTCCGGTCTTGCGCAGTAGTGCGACCAGCTCGTCCGCGGGCAGCGGTTTGCTGAAATAATTGCCCTGCATGGCGTCGCAGCCGCGGTGGCGCAGAAACGCGAGCTGCTCGATTGTCTCGACGCCTTCGGCGACCACGACGATACCGAGGCTGCGGGCCATGGCGAGGATTGCCTGCGCGATAGCGGCATCGTCGGCATCGTCTGGAATATTCTGCACGAACGAACGATCGATCTTGAGCGTGTCGATGGGCAGGCGCTTCAGATAGGACAGGGATGAGTAGCCGGTGCCGAAGTCGTCAATCAGGATTTCCACGCCCATGGTATCCAGCTCATACAACGTATTAATCACGGATTGTTCTTCGAGCAGTATGCTTTCGGTGATTTCGAGGCCCAGATGCGCCGGATCGAGGCTGGCGGCGACGAGTGCCCTGGCCACATTGCCCACCATGTCCTGGTGCCGGAACTGGCGCACCGACAGATTCACCGACATCCGCAGGCGCGGCCAGCCGTCCGCCTGCCAGCACGCCAGCTGCGCACAGGCCGCCTTCAGAACCCATTCGCCAATCGGCACGATCAGCCCGGTCTCTTCCGCGACCGGGATGAATTGCACGGGCGAAATCTGGCCATGACCATTCACCCATCGGAGCAAGGCCTCGACGCCGAGCACGCTGCCGTCGCGACCGGACACGATCGGCTGGTAGTGCAGAAAAAACTCATTACGCTCGAGTGCGCGGCGCAATTGATTCTCCAGCGACAGGCGTTCATGAATCCTGGCGGTCATGTCGTGTGCATAGAACTGATACGTGTTTTTGCCCTGACTCTTGGCGCGGTACATGGCGATATCGGCGTTCTTGAGCAACTCGCTGATGTTGTTGTCGTCCAGCGGACAGATGGTGATGCCGAGACTGGCCGTGATAAACAGCTCGCGCCCCGTTACCAGAAATGGTTGCACGAACAGATCCAGGATTTTCTGCGCCATGCGCGCGATATCGTCGACATGCACCATGTCCACGAATATCAGGGTAAATTCGTCTCCACCCAGGCGCGCCACGGTGTCGCCCTCGCGTACTGCGGCGCGCAGGCGCGCCGCCACGAGCTTGAGCAGCAGGTCGCCGGCATCGTGGCCCAGGCTGTCATTGATGTTCTTGAATTCGTCCAGATCCAGAAACGCCACGCCGACCAGCCGTTCGCGCCGGTGTGCATTCACCATGGCCTGCTGCAGGCGATCCTGGAACAGAATGCGGTTCGGCAATCCCGTCAGCGCATCATGATGGATCAGGTGCGCCATGCGCTCCTCGGAGCGCTTGCGTTCGATCACACGTCCGAGTTGCGTACCCACGTTCCCCAGCACCTCCAGCAGCTTTTCATCCGTATCGACGACCCGGTCGACAAAAAATTCCAGTACCGCCACCACTTCACTGCACACCAACACCGGAAATCCGACCGCCGCCTTGACCCCGATATCGGTCGCCAGCTGGGTGCGGTAGAAGTTTTCGTCCTCGGTGACATCGCGTATCCACACCGGTTTCTTGCCGGACAACACGCGCCCCGGAAGCCCCAGCGCCTGCACGGATGACGCTTGCTGCGTGATCTGACGAAAAACCGAGAAACGTTCCGGATGCTCCAGATGCCAGACATCGGTAGGCACGAGCGTGCCGTGCGCGTCGATGACCAGGCGCACGTGGCCGATCGGCCAGCCGGTGTGGTTGCAGACAAAATCGAGACAGGCCTGCAGCGCCGTCTCGATGGTCTGTGCCTCGTTCGCAGCCACCGCGACCTTCTGCAGCAATTGCACCGTGGCGATACTTTCCTGCAGCGTCGTCCGGCTGCGCGCGTTTTCCGCCTGACGCCATTGCAGATTTTCCGCCATGCCATCGAAGGCCTGCGTCAACCGGCCGATTTCATCCGGCCAGGCCGGTAATCCGGTGCGCGCGCTTAGGTCTCCCGACGCGAGTCTTTGCGTGGATTGCACCAGCGTCTGGATACGCCGCAACAAAAACGGGCCGCCGCCCCACCACGCCGCAGCGGCGGCCAGCAGCGTGGCCAGCCCCATGCCGATCAGATTACGCCACAGGATATATTCCGCTTCGGCATAGGCCACCTTTTTTGGTATACCCACGATGGCATAGGTTCTCACCGCCGGCGTGGGGCCCAATTGCCGATAGGCGTACAGACGCTCGACCCGGTCGAGGCCAAAGGCCTCGCTCATGCCTTCCTGTTGTTGCGTCTGCACTACCTGGTTGAACGCGCTGTCCGGGATGCTTTCACCAACCCAGAACTCCGGATCGGGGTAACGGACCACGATCCGTCCCTGCCGGTCGATCACCGTCAGTACACTGCCGGCCGGCAGTTGCGCATCGGCGACGATACGGTTCAACCACTCGAGATCGATCGAAGCGAAGACGACTGCACGCGCGACACCCGAGGCATCGAGAACCGCCTGCGCCACGGTCAACACCGCCCGGCTGGTGATGCCGCCGATGTGAAAATCGCTGCTGACGAAATTGCGGCTCTCCAGTGCGCGCCGGAACCACGTGTTGTTCGTGGCACGGATGCCGGGCGCAAACGGCCGGGCGCTGCAAAATACCTCGCCATCGGGCGTTAACGCGCCGAGATTCGCGTAACGCGGATACTGTCTCCGCGCGTTCGCCATGAACCGGCCGCAGGCCTTCCCGTCGCGCACCTGCAAGGCCGGAAGCTGCGCGAGAGTGGTGAGAAACTGACGTGACTCGTCGATCGATTGTTCCTGACTGCGCGCGATCAGGCGCACCAGTTGCAGGGCCTGCTCCTGCGCGCGCCGGCCATCGGCGCGACGTGCCTCCAGGCCGGTCATCAACACCAGCACCAGCATGGGGACCACGGCTATCAACACCAGCAACAGCAGGCGCGCGCGCAGACTTAATGTATGCACCACGCGGGTCTTCGCCGCCCGGAGAAACGACGCAAGCCGGGAGCTGCGCACTTGCGCCAATGCTTGTCGCATCGCGGAACGTAAACGATCTGACCCAACGTAAACGTTCCGCACACAGCCTCCTGCCGCATTGAAACCGGCGCCGTCAGGGTCCCTCCCCCAGTAACGAGTGCTTTCGCTCCTGGCCGGCTTTGCCAGGGCGGGCTGCTTGGCGCTCTACTTGAATACTAGACTAGTGCAGGGTTTCACTATTGCCAGCACAAATCCCGATCCGGTCGTAGCCCGGCCTGGGCCGGCATGTCGGACCAATGCCCCAAACAGCGTGAAGCACCACACAGGCCCGTGGCACCGGATCCCGTCAAAATAGAACGCTTCTATGTCACGGGGAGGGCCGGAATCCCCGCCCGGCCCGCACCGCCATCGGCAGCAGCAGCAAGCCGAGCAGGGACACCACCGGCCAATTTCCGAACACGACATACGGAGTCGCCCCGCTGTGCGGCACGGCCTCACCGGTCAGCACGTAGGTCTCGAACTGCGGCGAGCGGCCGCGGATCTTGCCGTGCGGGTCGATAATGGCCGAGACGCCATTGGTGGTGAGCCATTGATCCGGGTTTCCACTTCGATAACTTCATCCGGCTTCACCTGCTGTATCTACGTGAGCGCCGATAACGCAGACTCCACCCTGCCGAAGCCGATCCTTTCTTGCTCAAGACGCAGATTCTTGCGTATCCGGTTGTCTCGCAAATCATCGTAGAGTGCCCTTTCCTCGGGATTCAGCCTGGGCAAGTCGCGTAGCGTCTGTTTCTGCTCCTCGCCCCACAGCGTTTCAAATGCCAGCAAAGTATCGCGGTCCATCAGAAACGACTCCACGTGGTCGAACTGGTTGCGCAGCTGATCTAGGATCGCGAAGCCGTGGGTGTCGATATCGCCCCAATAATAAATACGGCAGCGCGAAAGCCATTTGGCCTTGGTCAACATCTCGAAACCATATCCCGCACCGAAGACGACCAGGCTGTCCTTGACCCGCGGAAAGGCCAGGAAGTTGATCTCGTTCTCGGTGATGAAAACACGCGCGACATCGGGATCGAGTCGGGCAAAGCTCTCGGCATCAAGGGTGATGTCCTGCACAAGGGCGCCCGGCAACAGGGCGTGCTCTGGATCGAGAACGCGGAAGCGGATGCGCACCGGTTTGTCACGAAATCCGTAACGCCTTGCGAATTGGCTCACTCCGGTTGCTGTCGGATCGATTACCGCGGGCGGCAAGACCATATCCAGCAACTCGACAAGCACGCCACGATGGGCCTCGATGAACTTGCTGTGCACACCCGGGATGTCCACCTGCCTGAGGTACGCGCCAGGGCGTGGATGGGCCCGCAGCCAGGCGACGATCTCCAGCAGCAGGCTCCACTCGTCGGAAAGCTCCAGCGCCCGCAGTGGCCGTTTGGCCAGCCAGCCCAGCAATTGCGGCTGTCGCGCTGCCGTCACGTCGGCTAATGCGGCGAAGCAGGCGAGATCTCGCTGCTTGCCGATGAGCCCCAAGGCATCTTCGGCAGTATCGATCCATGCCTCTTTGGGTACGGCGTTTGCGCCGACCACCCGGTGCCTGAACTCCCGCATCTCTACCCGGCAGTGAGGCATCGTCCGAAGCTCACTGATCCAGGTGCGCGCCTCGTCAAAGCGGTCGGCCATTTCTGCCGACGTAGGGCCCTTGAGCACCAAACGCTTCGGGAACAGCGACTCGCCCGTGACAAGACTGGCCAGCAGTTCTCCCCGGTCCCATAACTTTTGCACCTGGGCACGCAGGTCGACCGCCCTTGTCCAGGTCATCCGGCTAACCTCGCCTTCTCCGCGCGGTACTCCTCGATCGAGAGATTGCGCAGCTTGGAGGCACGGCCTTCCTCGTTGTGGACAAACCCCACGCTGGAGACGAAGGGTTCGATGACGTGGATCTTCTGCAAAGGCGTGACGATCAGGAGTTGCAGGTTGAGCTGGGAAAACAACCGCAGGCCGTATTGCGCGGACTCGTCCGAGCCGCGCCCGAAGGCCTCGTCGATCACCACGAAACGGAAGGTTCGTGAGCGTACCGCACCCCATTCAAGACCGAACTGATAGGCCAGGCTCGCCGCCAGGATGGTGTAGGCCAGTTTCTCTTTTTGGCCTCCCGACTTGCCACCCGAGTCGGAATAGTGCTCGTGCTCGCTGTCGTCCTCGCGCCAGCGCTCGCTGGCGGCAAACACAAACCAGTTGCGCACGTCGGTGACCTTGGCGGCCCAGCGCCGATCCTGCTCGGATAGCCCCTCGCGTCCGCGAAACCGCTCGATGATGTGTTTGACCTGCAGGAACTTGGCTTCCGAATACTGGGCGTCGTCAGACCCGGTCAGTGTTCCTTCGGTGCAGGCACGCAGTTCGGTCTGAAAGTCGCGGATATCGGCATCCGGGGTTGGCTGCGCTTCCAGCACGATATAGCGCCCGGCGTTGTAATCGATCTGCGTGAGTGACTCGTTGATGCGCGCAATCCGCTCCTTGATCGTCTCCCGCTCGTGGGCCAACTGCGACTGGAAGTTGGCCACCTCGCGGATGGTGTTTTCATTCAGCAGCTCCTTGAAGCGCGCTTCAAAACGAGGCAAATCGTCGGCCTGCAGGTGGTCGAGCATGTTTCGGTATTCGAAGGCCGCTTCGATGCTGGCATCGACCTCTACGGTCTCCAGCCTGAATTCCTCTTTGTACGCTGCCATCGCCTGAATGATCCTGTCGCGCAGGCGTTTGAGCTTCTGGTCCTCGGCATCGATCCTGGCCTGCAGCCAGTCGCGCATGTCGCGTTCGCGGTTGTCACAGGACTCGACAGTGAGTTGATGTTCGCCCAACGCCTCGCCGCGTATGGCGTTAAGGCGCTCGAAAAACGCGGCATGGTCCGCCTGCCCGGCAATATCGACCAGCGCCTTGGTCTGATCGCGCATACCTTCGGCGGCTTCACGCTTGGCCTGGGTAGCCCCCAGCTCGCGGGTTTTCTCCGCAAGTGTTGCCTCCGTGTTGGCAAGCTCGCCTTGCAGTGCAGTCAGCCGCCCGGTCAGCTGCTTCAGCACATCGGAGGCGGACTCCAGCCGTCGCTTCTCTTCGGTAAGCTCGGCCACCTCTACGGTAAGGGTCTGCCAGTCGAGTTCGCGAAAATCGGCGTATTCGTCGAGTTTCGACAACGCCGTGAGGCGTTCCCTGAGGATGTTCTGGTCGGCCTGGATCTTGCCAATGAGGCCGCCCAATGCGCCCAAGCGCGCCTCCAGTGTCCTTGCCTTGGCCTCGAGCGCGGCGATCTTTGCCGTGTTGGTCCAGCCCAGTACGTAGCGACTGCGGTCATCCAGACGGTGGCGGTCGTCTTTCTCGTGACGCTCGCCGGGTGCTTTGATCTGGCCGGCACGCGTTATAGCACGGGTCTCACGACGGAACTGCTCATGTGTTGCGCAGCAGGCCACGTCGAAACGGTGCGCCAGCTCACGTTCAAGCCAATCGTAGAAAGGAGAGTCGGGCTTGATGGCCAGTTTGCGCGCCAGGGAATCCCGGTGAAGACTTGGGATTTCGCCTCGTCCCCCCGCGCGCACCCGAAAGTAGACGAGGCGTCCCTTGAGATGCGTTCGGTCGACCCATTCGGCCACCCCGGAGTAATGGGCATCCGGCACCAGCAGCGACAAGCCGAAGTTGCGCAACAACCGCTCGGCGGCGCCTTCCCAGTCACGTTCATCATCACGCACTTGCAGCAGTTCGCCGGCAAAGGGCATGTCCGCCTCAAGCAAACCGAGGGCCTTGCCCAACGCGGTGCGCATGGCCACCTGTTCAGCGGGGATGTTGCTACGCCGGGCCTTCAGACTGTCGATCTCGGCGGACAGCTCGGTGTGCTCCTGCCGGCCCTGACGCAAACTCACACCGTGCTCGGTGAGATCGTTTTGCAGACCGGCATCCTGTGCCCGCGCTGCCTCGGCCAGGGCCGAAAAGTGCTTTCGCTGACCAAGAAAACCGGGCTCATCGACGGATGGATTTTCGCCAACAGCGCGCGCCAGCTCGGCGTAACGCTGTGCCCTGCGCTCACGCGCTTGGCGCTCCTGGTCCTTCTTGCGTATTTCGACAGCAAGCCGCTCCAAGCGGTCGCCACCGTTGTCGGCAATGCTGCGTTTTAGTTCGTCCTCTGCGGCTCGTTGCGTATCACGAAGTTCCTCGATGCGCTTGACCTGGGTGTCTTGCCGCGCCCATTCATCAACAAGACTGGCGATACGCTTCTCCAGCAAGCCGAGTTTCAGGCCCGCGAAGTAGGGTCTGAGTGCCTCGCGGCTGGCACGCAGTTCCTCGGCTTGCGAAGTGAGCGACGAATGGCGCTCACAGTCGGCCACCAGCGGCGTGAGCGCTTCTACCTGGCGCTTGGCCTTCAGGACAGCCTCGTGCGCCCGATTCAGGTCATCGAAGTGGCCGATCAAGGCCGTGATGCGTGGCGCAACCTCAAAGGGTTCCAGCATATGGCTGCGGACGAAGTCGGTCAGGTTGCCCACCGACTTCATCGACACCGTCTGGTGAAACAGCTCCAGCGCCTGTTCGTTCTCGATGCCAAAGCGACGACGGAACCAGGCCCCGTAGGGCGGAAAGCTGTCAAACACTTCCGCGCCCGATCCACGCAGTTTCTTCCGCAGCCCAGCGATGTCCGGGCCAAAATGGGTAAAGTCTGTCGCAATCGACAAAGCACGTTCCGCACAGACAAAGAACCGTGCGGGCTGCCCTTGCGCATCTTTCATCCAGAAGACCTGCGCCAGTGTAACCGTTTGATCGTATCCCGCGTTATGAAAAACCCCAAGGATCACGGAATAGTTGTTGTGGTCGCGTAGCGCCACGGGCTTGGCGGTTCCGCTCACCTCGTTGCGTTCGGACTTGTAATGCCCGAGCACGTAGGAGCGTAGCGTGCGCTCCTTGCTGTCGGCGCCGGCGGCCTTGTTGTAGGCGATGCGGTGCGCCGGTACCAGCAACGTTGTGACCGCATCCACCAGCGTCGATTTGCCCGATCCGATGTCACCGGTGAGCAAGGCGTTCTTCCCGCCAGGATTCAGTGCCCACACCCGGCCGTCGAAAGTGCCCCAATTGAAAACCTCCAGGCGGAGCAAGCGGAAGCCCGAGAGCGCATCGTCGGCCACAAAATCCAGGCCCAGGGTTTGCGCATCATCCATTGGCAGCCCCTCCGGAGGACGCACCGAGCTGTGCCTGATACGTTGCCAGCCGCGCATCGAAATCAGCCAGCCACTGCGCGTCTACAAAGGCCTTGAGAATGCGACGCACCTCAAATACCGCCGCCTGCCCACCCTGATTCGCGGCACTGTCTTTAAGCCGTCGCAGGAATCCCAGTTCAACGATCTTGTTGAGATGAGTCTCAATCTGGTCGATCAGCCTGGCCTCATTGCTGCTTTCGGGCAGGAACACCCGAATCAACTCGACGATCTCATCACGGGTGAGAACGAGGCGCGTGTCACCACCGCTCGCGTCGAACTCGGCCAGCTTCTTGCGTAACAGCGCCAGCAGCAAGCTCACCGGAAACGACAGCGGACGCCTCGCCACCAGGCGCGGAAGCTTTGGCGCTGCGTCATCTTCACTTTCCTGGCGCGAGCGCAAGAAGGCATAGCCCTCAGCCTCGTCAAGCATCAGCTCCAGGCCCAGTACCGCCACATAGTCGCGCACACGGGCCTGCAGGTTGAGCAAGGCATTCCAAAGGCCGGCGTCAGCTTCCTGATAGATCACGCCTTTGAGCAAAAGTATGACCAAGGCCGATAAGTCATTCGTTGCTGCGGCGTTTTCAAGTTCTTGTTCTGTCATCTTCACCTCACAAAGATCACACGCGGCAAACGCGCCCGCTTCGCATGCTCCTGGCCATCCGGCCCTTCGCGTCTCCAGGCGATTGCCTCGGTCACCTCTTCATCCACCACGGTCTTGAAGGTATCACCAGCGAGTTGCAGGTACGCCACCAGCTCTGCCAGGCCTTGCTGCAGCGGCTGCATCTCGCACAGCTCACGCAGGGTGACTTGCGAGCGATCCTGCAAGGCGTGACGGATGTGCCTGACCAACTGCGCCTTGTCGATCACGATCTGCGAGTACAGTACTGCCGCATCCACTTCGGCATCGCCTGACTCCAGTTCGATATCGGCGATCAACGGTTTGATGGCTGGGGTGTAGAGTGGCCGTTCCATCGGCAACTCGATGTCGGCAGCGGTGTCCGCAATGCTCATCACCTCGCCCGGTGGTGGTGATTCCCGCAGCGCCAGCGCCTTGGCCTCGATGCCGTGCAGGATATCCATGATGCGGCGGTTCTCCAGCCAGACCTGGTCGTCCAGAAAGCGCCGCAACTGCTGCGAGAGCTGGGCCACCGTGCGCTGGGTATGTTCGCCGGCCTCCAGCCAGTCGTAATGCACACGACGGGTACGCGCATCGGGCTTGAGTTCGGCGACCGGGGGCAGGGCCAGGACGCGCTCAAGCAGCGCCGACAGTTCTTCCTGCCGGCGGCTGGACATCAGGAAATCCCAAAAGGCGCGAAAGCTGCGGCCCTGGTCGGAGTCGGCGATGGCGTCGCGCTCACCCATGATCTCTTCCAGCAGCAATCCTTTTGAGCCCTCCCACAGCGCGATGCGTTCGCGCACACGCCGATCCAGCCCGCGAAAGTTGTGCTCCACTTCGCGAAAATCGGTGAGCAGTTCGCGCGCAAGCTGAATGAACTGTTGAAAGCGGTCTTTCAGTGCCGTGTCATCCAGCAGCGGCATGTCACCTGCCAGAACGCGAGCGATTTCGGTGTCGATCACGTCGCGCCGCTTGTGCAATTCCGCAATGCGCGCTTGCGGGTTGGTTTCGCTGCCCGCGCTCATCTGCTTAAGCAACTCAAACAGGGTGAGCAAGCGCGATTCGGTGCCCACAAAACTGCGCTCGGTGAGCGTCTCCAGCCAGGCAATCGCCTTCTCGATCGCCGGGGTCAGGTCGAAATGCGGCTCGTCCGACCCGTGTGCGTAGAACTTGCGCAGCCAACCCTTCTCGGTGCCCGCCCAGTCGTTGAGGTAATCGAGCGCTGGCTTCGGGAATGCATCCGCGCCCAACCGTTCGCGCAGGGCAAACAGTTCATCCTCAAGAGCCTCGGCCAAATCCGCCTGAGCCATCACCCGCACGTTGGGCGCGATGAACACGCGCTGTAGAAAACTCGCCACCAGCGGCGCATGCTCCGAGCGCAACAGCCGCCAAGCCGGGTGGCTCTGTCGCAGCAGGTCGAGGGTGGCGTAGTCGTGGATCATGCGATGGGCGCCTTCAATATGTAATGATTCGATCAGGCATCATGGGCCGCTTGGCGTTCGTATTCGAAAAGACTGTGTTGTTTAACGACATGGCTGGCCGGCTTCGAGTATAGGAAGACTAAACGCCTCTTCTGGAAAACACCCGTGCTCAGCAGGCTGCTCACTCCGCCATCGCCACTAATAATCCTGGAAAAAGCAGTCAGCCACAGATGAACGCAGATAAACATGGATATTCAATGCGCTGCCTGTATTCGCCAACCCACCAAAAGGGTGAATGGCCCCGGTGCGTCAACGGCATGATTCATTTGCTTTCATCTGCGTTCATCTGCGGCTAGAGCCGTTTTTAGGATGAACAGTTGTCCTGCAATGACAAGCCATATCTTTCCGATCACGCTAAAGATCACTTGAGCCCAAGGGAAGACGGAGATGGTCGAGAGTCGCCATCCTGGATGGGCCCAGCATCCGGAAAAGTGCTGTATCAAAATTGACGCACTATTGACCCCTGCCCATGTCACGGTGGGGCATCCCGGAATTGCTGGACCAGGGTTGCCGCCCCCGATGTGGGCCCCATGTTCGGCCACGAAGATCCCAACAACACCCTTGGTGCTACAGGTACGTGGCGAACCGCTCGGTGGTTAACCGCTCACTGCCAGCAGCGTTCCAATTGATGTACGGCATAATGCCGTACATTGAATACAATAGAAACTGGAGGTAATCCTCATGTTGGCATCAGGAATGAACAGGTCGGGGAAAGCCTCACGGTCGGAACGGCTTGAGGCGCGGGTCAGCAAGACGCAGAAAAAACTCTTTTTGCAGGCGGCGGAACTGCAAGGGCGGTCGCTGACGGATTTTCTGATTGCGAGCGCGCAGGAAGCCGCGGAGAGGATAGTGCGCGCGCAGGACGTGCTGATGCTGAGCGAGCGAGACCGCAAGAGCTTTGTGGAGGCGCTGCTTGAGCCAGCCGCGCCTGGAAAGGTGCTGCGGCAGGCAGCGAAACGCTACCGGGAACGCGCGGGGATCTGATTGCCAGGAAAAAAGGAAGAGCCGCGCTACCGGGTCGAGGTCCTCGGCAAACAGCACGACCGCACGCAGTTTTCTTGCGGTAGCGACCTGCTCGATCAATACCTGCGCGTGCAGGCGGGACAGGATGCGCGCAAGCATGTCGTCGCTCTGTTTGTGTTGTGTGGAGGCGCGGGCAACGCGGTTCTCGGTTACTACACGCTTTCGGCCATCAGCGTCGATATTGGCGCGTGGCTGGAAAACGTCGTGAAGAAACTCCCCAAGTATCCGGTTATCCCGGCATCGCTTCATGGACGCTTGGCCATCGACAGGCAGTTTCAGGGAAAGGGCGCAGGAGAATACCTTCTGATGGATGCGCTGCACCGCAGCTTGCGGGCATCGCGCCAGGTTGCCGCGCTCGCCGTCATCGTCGATGCGAAGGACGCGCGCACTGTTGCATTTTACAGGCACTACGAGTTCACGCCCTTTGAGGATCAGCCAGCCAGGCTGTTCCTGCCCATGGGTATTATCGAGAGGTTGTTTCCCTAAGGAGAGCCACATCTGCGAGCGCAAGCCGGCGGATTCGTCTGCGCACATCTGGGTCTGTTAAAGCGTATCACTTAATCATCGGAGCCTGGTCTAGCGGCGGGGTTCACTCCACTGTCTGACTCAGTTGTCCAATAATTGGTGGTCATCAGTCGCTCATGCGGCGCGAGCTTTCTTCGATGGCCGGACCAAAGCTTCGGCGGGGATGCCGAGTCTCCGGTGCAGCTCCCAGATCATCTTCAATGTCAGCGGCCGCTTGCGGCTGAGGATTTCGTACACGCGGTTGGAGCGGCCGATCATCGGCTCCAGATCCTTCACGGACAGGCCTTTGCTTTCCATTGTGTATTTGATCGCCTCAACCGGATCAGGCAGGTCGAGCGGGTAGTGTTTGGCCTCGTAGGCCTCGACCAGCGTGACCAATACTTCGAGCCGGTCGCCCCTGGGCGAGCGGGGCTTGGCATCCATCAGCGTCTC
>DATEYP010000190.1:0-6808 GCA_035256085.1 Acidiferrobacterales bacterium | reverse complement strand
GTGGATCAAGCAGGAGCTCGCCGCACACCCGCGGCTCGTGGTGCTGGGCGATTTCAATATCGCACCAGAATCACGCGATGTGCACGACCCGAAGCAGTGGGAAGGGCGCGTGCTCTTCAGCGAGCCGGAGCGCGCCGCCTTCAGGCAGTTATTGGCTGCCGGCTTATGCGACACGTTCCGGCTGTTCGAGCAGCCGGAGAAAAGCTTCAGCTGGTGGGATTACCGCATGCAGGGCTTTCGGCGCAATCATGGACTGCGCATCGACCATGTGCTGGCGTGTGACGCCCTGTGCAAACTGTGCGAAGGCAGCCGCATCGACAAGGGCCCGCGCGCGCACGAACGGCCCTCCGACCACGCCCCGGTGGTGGCCGAATTCTCTGTTCTCTAGGTTGCCAGCGGGGAATTATTCAAAGCCCCATTCGTTGCGTACCAGGCGCCCCAGCCCCTGGTACTCCTCCACAGTGGCGGCTTCGAGCTTCTTTACATTAAAGGTATCGCGCATTTTCTGGGTGGCGGCCAGACCCTCCGGCGACAGCAATGCCGCGACGAACTTGGCGCGCATTTCGGGATTCACCTTTGGACCGGAACTGAACGCCTGGTTCGGCAACGGCTCGCTGGTGAACAGGACTTTACCGAACTGTTTTTCCTTGTCCAGATTCTCGAACAGTTTCTTTTGCAGGATGGCGCCCACGCATTTGCCGCCGATCATGCCTTTATAGGATTCAGGAAAGGAGGTGCTTCCCAGGATCAGGGGCTGCCGGGCCGGATTGTCGAATTCATCCAGCACGGTCAGGGTCGCCAGATTCGGTGCTGGAAACGCACAGACGGTGCGGCCGGCCATGTCCTTGAGTGAATTGATGCCGGCCTGTTCTTTTTTCACCGCCAGTACAAACACCAGATTGCCGGGAAACTTGACCAGCGGCACGTGTCCGAGCTTGGCCATGCGCCAGCCCACGAAGTGCGGCCCGTCGAAAATAATGTCATAGGTTCCCTTGCGCATTTCGCTCTGGTAGACGAGGAAGTTGTCGCCATATTGGAACGTGACCTTCTGACCGGCGGCCTTGGTGAGCAAATCAGTCAGGGGCTTATACACCACCTCTTCCTTCTCCTTTGTGTCGCGCGGGGCGGAGGTGAAGATCAAATCCGCCTGGGCCGGCGGCAGACAAAGAAGTGAACATATGAAAAACACGGCTTTTAAGTGGCGCATCACGCTGTCCTTGGTTTGCTGTTGATCCCGGCTGAGATGGCAATAAGCAGCATACTTCGTGCCAACCTTAAGGGTAGACGTATTTGTTGCTATTATTGCCTTTCACAGGATTTAGCATCATGCCCAAGAGCGCGGCACTGCCGGTTTCAACCTAAAAACGGCTTTAGCCGCAGATTAACGCAGATGCATCATGCCATGGAGGGTACCGAGGCCATGCACTCTTTTGGCGGGCTGGTGAATACCGGCAGCGCATTGAATATCCGTGTTTATCTGCGCTCATTTGCGGCTGACTGCTTTTTCCAGGTTCAGCCGCCAAACAGTGAAAGTTCAGCCGTCCTGCCCGTCGCCGGCATAAGCATTGAGAATTCCGGCTTGGCGCGCCGCCAGGCTCCGGCGTAGAATACCGACCTCGATTTGACCCGTGGGAGAGACCGGCCCGGTTAGCACTGGCCCGGCGCCGAAGGCGCAACCCGCCCGGAATCGCTCAGGCAAAAGGACCGCGCGGTCAGTCATCGACTCTGGAGAGCGACGCCCTGTGTTTAACGGGGATCGTCCACCGAAGGGGCTCAAGCTCTCAGGTCAACGGACAGAGGGGCGATGGATGCATGCATCCATCGCCCCTTTTCGTTTACAGACCGGGAACTATGGCCAAGCACGTCATACCCAAAAGCGAAGTCCGCGCGCCGAATGCCACGCACCTGCCGGCGTGGATTCGCGTGCGGCTCGGGCATGACGCGCAATTCGCACACACCTCGGCGGTGATCGACGGCCAGCGGCTCAACACCGTGTGCGAGGAGGCGCGCTGCCCGAACCGCGGCGAATGCTGGAGCCGCGGCACCGCCACCTTCATGCTGCTCGGCGACACCTGCACGCGCGCCTGCGGCTTCTGCTCGGTGAAGACCGGCCGCCCCGACTGGTTCGATGCCGATGAACCGCGCCGCGTCGCCCAGGCGGCGGCGCAGATGGGACTCAACTATGTCGTGCTCACCTCGGTGAACCGCGACGACCTGGCCAATGGCGGCGCGGAAATATTCGCCGAGACCCTGCGCACGCTGCGCACCCACGACGCCGGCATCGGCGTGGAATTTCTCACCCCGGATTTCCAGCACAAGCAGGCCGAGGCGGTGGCCATCATCGGTGCCGCGCTCGACGCGGTCACACCGGCGTCTGCCGAGCGCACGCGCCCTTCGACCGGTCTCAGGACGCGCCTGGTATGGGGTCATAACGTCGAAACCGTGCCGCGCCTGTATCGCAGCGCGCGCAAGGGCGCGAAATATGAAACCAGCCTGGAACTGCTTGCGCGCGCTGCAATGATTCCGGGCGTCGAAACCAAGTCGGCCATCATGCTGGGTCTGGGCGAGACTCGCGAGGAAGTCATGCAGGTGCTGCACGATCTGCGCGCGCACAACGTGGCGCGCCTGTCGCTCGGCCAGTACCTGCGGCCATCACCCGACAACCTGCCGGTGACCGAGTACATCCATCCCGACCAGTTTGCCGAGTACGAAGCCGCGGCCAAGGCGCTCGGCTTCGGCTGGGTCAAGGCCGGACCGCTGGTGCGCTCGTCGTACCATGCCGAAGAGATACAAGAATCCACCGCAAAGGCGCAAAGAACGCAAAGGGAAGAGGGCTGATCGCGGTGGTTCTTTGCGTCCTCCGCGTCTTTGCGGTGAAAAACATTAGAGGTTAATTTGTGGGAAACAGAACACCTTTATACGACAAACA
The DNA here is from genome assembly GCA_035256085.1 of Acidiferrobacterales bacterium. GTDB lineage: Bacteria > Pseudomonadota > Gammaproteobacteria > Acidiferrobacterales > UBA6901 > UBA6901. The sequence continues at coordinate 3,879 of DATEYP010000190.1, read as the reverse complement.
CATCGAGCTCGGCGCCAAGATGGTCGACTTTGGCGGCTGGGACATGCCGATCCATTACGGCTCGCAGCTCGAGGAGCATCATCAGGTGCGGCGCGATGCCGGCATGTTCGATGTCTCGCACATGGTGGTCTCGGATTTCAAGGGCGAGCAGGTGCGCACGTTCCTGAAAACCCTGCTCGCCAACAACGTCGACAAGCTGAAGACCCCGGGCCGCGCGCTCTATACCTGCATGCTGAATGCCAAGGGCGGCGTGATCGACGACCTGATCGTCTATTACCTGAACGATAGCTGGTATCGCATCGTCTCGAACGCCGGCACCCACGACAAGGACATGGCGTGGATGAATGCCGCGGCCAAGGAGTTCGGTCGCTCCCGGCATCCTGCCTCCCGCGACACTACTCCATCCATGGACGTCGGCGGCGTGAGCATGACCGAGCGCCCCGATCTCGCCATGATCGCGGTGCAGGGTCCGAATGCGAAAGAGAAGGTGTATGCCGCGCTCGGCGAAAACCTGCGCGCGACCGCGGGCAAACTGAAGCCGTTTCACAGCGTCACCATCGGCGAGTTGATGATCGCGACCACCGGTTACACCGGCGAGGACGGTTTCGAGATCATTCTCCCGGCCAAGGCCGCCGTGTTCACCTGGCAGATGCTGGCCGAGGCCGGGGTCAAACCCATCGGTCTGGGCGCGCGCGACACCTTGCGGCTTGAGGCCGGCATGAATCTGTACGGCAGCGACATGGACGAAACCACCACGCCGCTCGAGTCGGGCCTCGCCTGGACCGTGGCATTGGAGCCGAAAGAGCGCAAGTTCATCGGCCGCGAGGCGCTGGAGAAACAGTTGGCCGCCGGCGTGCCGCGCCAGCTGGTCGGGCTGTTGCTGGAGGACAAAGGCGTGCTGCGCAATCATATGAAGGTGTTCTGCCCGCAGGGCGAAGGCGAGATCATGAGCGGCAGTTTCTCGCCGACCCTCTATCAGTCGATCGCGCTGGCGCGTGTGCCGGCCGGTGTCGCGCCCGGCGCACGCGTCGAAGTCGATGTGCGCGGCAAACGCCTGACGGCCCGTGTCGTAAAGTATCCGTTCGTACGTAACGGCAAAAGCTGCCTGGAATGATTGAAAATGCATCGGCCACAGATGAACACAGATAGATGCAAACCAGATTCTTTGATTAATGTTTTATCTGTGTTCATCTGTGGCTAGTTTCGAATAATTAGTAAATGACCGAGGAGAGACCATGAGTAAGACCCCGAACGATCTGCATTACACCAAAAGCCACGAGTGGGTGAAGAAGGAAGCCGATGGCACCGTCACGGTCGGCATCACCGACCATGCGCAGGGCCTGCTGGGCGACATGGTGTTTGTCGAGCTGCCCAAGGTCGGCACGAAGATCGCGGCCGGAAAGGAGTGCGGCGTCGTGGAGTCGGTGAAGGCCGCGTCCGACGTATACGCGCCGATCGCCGGCGAGATTACCGCCGTGAACACGAGCGTCAGTGATGCGCCGGAGAGCGTGAACAAGGATGCCTATGGCGCCTGGATGTTCAAACTGAGGCCGAGCGCCGTGGCCGACATCGACAAGCTGCTCGATGCCAAGGCCTACGAAGCGTTGGTGGCCTCGGAAGCTCATTAATATATATTGAACCGCCAAGGCGCCAAGAACGCCAAGGAATCAAAGATAACCTGCAATCTTGGCGTTCTTGGCGCCTTGGCGGTGAAAATTCACAGGGTTCAACCATGCCGTTCATACCGCACACCGAAGCCGACATCGCCGCCATGCTCAAGGCAATCGGCGTCAGCAAGATCGACGACCTGTTCGACGAGATCCCGCCGGCGCTGCGCAGCGCCGCGCTCAAGACCATCCCGGACGGAATGAGCGAAATGGATGTCGCGCGCCTCATGCAGGAGCGTGCCGAGGCCGACGGCCGTTATCTCAATTTCCTCGGCGCCGGCGCCTACGAGCACCACATCCCGGCGGCGGTCTGGCAGCTGGTGACACGCGGCGAGTTCTACTCCGCGTACACGCCGTACCAGGCCGAGGCCTCGCAGGGCACGCTGCAACTGCTGTACGAATACCAGACCATGATGGCCAGCCTCACCGGCATGGACGTGTCGAACGCCTCGCTGTACGACGGCGCCTCGGCACTGGCCGAGGCGGTACTGATGGCGGTGCGCACCCACAAGAAGGGCCACAAGATTCTCATGCCGCGCACTGTGCATCCGGTGTGGCGCAAGGTGGTGCACGCGATCGTCAGGAATCAGAAGATCGAGCTGATCGAGGTGGTTTACGACCGCCAGGGCGGGCACACCACCATCGCCGCACTCGATCAGGCCGTGACCGACGACTGTGCGGCGCTGGTCATTCCGCAACCGAACTTTTTCGGCGTGCTGGAGGACGTGGATGCGCTCACCGACTGGGCGCACGCCAAGGGCCTGCTGGCCATCGCCTGCGTCAATCCGGTCTCGCTCGCGCTGCTCAAGGCGCCGGGCGAGTGGGGGACGAAGGGCGCAGATATTGCGGTCGGCGACGGCCAGCCGCTCGGCGTGCCGCTGTCCTCGGGCGGGCCGTACTTCGGTTTCATGGCCTGCAAGCAGGAATTCGTGCGCCAGATGCCGGGCCGCATTATCGGCGCCACTGTCGACAAGGACGGCAAACCGGGTTTCACCCTAACCCTGCAGGCGCGCGAGCAGCACATCCGCCGCTCCAAGGCGACTTCCAACATCTGCACCAACCAGGGCCTGTTGGTCACGGCCGCGACTATATATATGGCGCTGCTTGGACCCGAGGGGCTGGAACGCGTGGCCGCGCAGTGCCATGCCAACACCAACGAACTGCTGGGCCGGATCACGGCCGTGAATGGCGCGGAGCGCCGGTTCGACCGCCCGGTGTTCCACGAGGCGGTGGTGCGCGTCAACCAGCCGGTTGCCGATCTGCTGCGCGCCCTGGAGGCGCAGGGCATTCTGGCCGGTTACAACCTCACACACGAATATCCGGAACTCGGCGAGTGCCTGCTGGTGTGCGCCACCGAAACCCGCAGCCACGCCGATATCGACAAGTATGTGTTGCAGCTCGAACGCATTCTCAGCAAGCGCCGGCTCGACCCGCCGTGCGCCGTGAAGGTTACCCCCAGCGCCTGACACACAAGGAGACAATGCCATGGCCAATGTCCTGTTCAAAGGAACCCCCGCTCACACCAGTGGCGAGCTGCCCAAGGTCGGAAGCAAAGCGCCCGATTTCAAGCTGACCGCCGGCGACCTGTCGGAAGTGTCGCTGGCAAACTTCAAGGGCAAGAAAAAGCTGCTCAGCATCGTGCACTCGCTCGACACCGGCGTGTGCGCCAACAGCACCAAGCGCTTCAACGAGTTCGCCAAGAACCGCGCCGATGTCGTGGTGCTGGTGGTGTCGTGCGATCTGCCGTTTGCGCAAGGCCGTTTCTGCACGGCCGAGGGCGTCAAGAATGTCGTGACGCTGTCCATGATGCGCGACCGGCACTTTGCCAAGGACTACGGCGTGCTGCTGACCGACAGCCCGCTCGCCGGCCTCACCGCACGCGCGACCCTGGTGCTCGACGAGAACGACAAGGTGCTGTACACCCAGCTCGGGCCAGAGCTCACCGTCGAGCCGGACTACGACCAGGCGCTGGCCGCTTTGAAATAAGTTCGTGACAGAAGAATTCAAGTAAACAAGCTACAGGTAGAAAACCATGTTGATTTTCGAACACTCGCAGTCCGGTCGCCGCAACCCCTCGCAGGCGCCGCTCGCCAGGACCGGGGTGCAGGACATCCCGGCCAATCTGCTGCGCGGCAAGCGCCCGCTGTTGCCGGAGGTTTCGGAAATGCAGACGGTGCGCCACTACACGCGCCTGTCGCAGAAGAACTTCTCG
>DATEYP010000189.1:0-6429 GCA_035256085.1 Acidiferrobacterales bacterium | reverse complement strand
CCGGAAACCGTCATGGGGCTGGCCGGCATCGGCGATCTGGTGCTGACCTGCACCGACAACCAGTCGCGCAACCGCCAGGTCGGGCTGGCGCTCGGCAAGGGCCGCAAGCTGCAAGTGACGCTGGCCGAGATCGGCCAGGTGGCGGAAGGCGTGGCCACGGCGCGCGAGGTGCGCCAGCTTGCCCAGCGCATGCAGGTGGACATGCCGATCACCGAACAGGTCTACCGGGTGCTATTCGAAGGCGTGGCGCCGCAGACGGCGGTCGAAGCCTTGCTCAGGCGCGAGGTGCGTCCGGAGTAGTCCAGCACATTGTTCCAGATGCCCCTCCTTGCCTCACCAGTCTGGCGCGACTCTTGCAGTGGCAGTTGTGGTTTCCTCGTATAGACTCAGTAGTAAGTGCACAACAGGACGCGGCAGGGGTGCTGCCGGCCAGGGAAAATCACATGTCCGTCACGACCGTCAAACCCAGGAAAATCCGCATCGGTGACCTGCTCATCGAGCACAAGGTCATCTCGCAGGAACAACTCAACGCCGCGCTCGCCGACCAGAAGAAAAGCGGCCGCAAGCTCGGGCGGGTGCTGATCGAAAGCGGCTATCTCACGGAAGACCAGCTGCTCGATTTTCTGTCTCGTCAGCTCAACATACCCTACATCGAACTCAAGCGTTATCAGGTCAAGCCCGAAGTAGTGCGCCTGATTCCCGAGGTACACGCCCGCCGTTTCCGGGTGCTGGCGCTCGAAGACGCACGCGACGCCCTGTTGATCGGCATGGCCGATCCGACCGATATCTTTGCCTACGATGAATTGACGCGTGTGCTGCGCCGGCCGATCAAGCTAGCCGTGGTGCGCGAGGCCGATCTGCTCAAGACCATCGACATCATGTACCGGCGCACCGCCGAGATCTCGGGCCTGGCCCTGGAACTCGAACAGGAAATGTCGGCCTACGACGTCGATCTCGGGGCGCTGGCATCGGCCGAGGGGCTGACCGATGCGCCGGTGGTGAAGCTCTTGCAGACTGTGTTCGAGGATGCCATCCAGGTGAACGCCTCCGACATCCACATCGAGCCGGACGAGAAAGAACTGCGCATCCGCTTCCGCCAGGACGGCGTACTGCGCGTGCAGACCACCGCCGAACGCAAAATCGCCTCGGCGCTGGTTTCGCGTCTGAAGCTCATGGCCGGTCTCGACATTTCCGAAAAACGTATGCCGCAGGACGGCCGCTTCAACGTGCGGGTGCGCGACAAGAGCATCGATGTGCGTCTTTCCACTCTGCCGGTGCAATACGGCGAGTCGGCCGTGATGCGCCTGCTCAACCAGTCCTCCGGCATACTCGACCTGGAGCAGCTCGGCTTGCCGGCGGACCTGCTGGTGCGTGTGCGCCGTCTGATCAACCACCCGCACGGCATGTTGCTGGTGACCGGCCCGACCGGCAGCGGCAAGACCACGACGCTTTACGGCGCCCTCAAGGAACTCAACAAACCGGCAAACAAAATTATTACGGTTGAAGATCCGATCGAGTACCGTCTTCACGGCATCAATCAGGTTCAGGTGAATCCCAAAATTGAGCTGACATTCGCACGCGTGCTGCGATCGGTCCTGCGCCAGGACCCGGACATTATCCTGGTCGGCGAAATGCGCGATCAGGAGACCGCCGAAATCGGCCTGCGCGCCGCCATGACCGGCCATTTGGTGCTGTCGACCCTGCACACCAACGACGCCATTTCGACCGTGGCGCGCCTGCTCGATATGGACGCCGCGCCGTTCCTGATTGCGGCCAGCCTGCGCGGTATTCTCGCCCAGCGCCTGGTGCGCAGGGTGTGCGATGCCTGCGCCGAGCCGGTTGAGCTCGAACCGGGCCAGGCGGTGATTGCCAGGGAAGAGCTGGGCGCGGCCTTTGCCACCGCACAGTTCAAGCGCGGTCGCGGTTGCACCTACTGCAACCACAGCGGCTATCAGGGTCGTATCGGCGTGTACGAGCTGGTCGAAATCGACGACAGCATGGCCGCTTCCCTGCACCACGGCGACCCGGTGGCGTTCGGCGAGGCGGTGCGCGCCCAGCCCGGTTACCAGAGCCTGCGCCAGAGCGCCATGCAGCTGGCGGCGCGCGGGCAAACCACCATGGATCAGGTTCTGCGCGCCACCTTCGGCCTCGAGGACTGACCCCCGGTGCCACAGTTTCAGTACACCGGGCGCAACCGGCGCGGCGAGTCCGTGAACGGCCGCATGGATGGCGCCTCGATCGACGCCGTCGCCACCCAGCTGTTCAACAACGGCATCACCCCGATCGACATCAACGCGGCGGATGTGCGGCGCGACGTGCTCGGCGCCATGCGGGGCCTGCGCCTGCAGTGGAACGAAGGCCGTGTTCGGATCGTCGACCAGATTTTTTTCTGCCGCCAGATGTACACCCTGCTCAAGGCCGGTGTGCCGATCATGCAGGCGCTGCGCGGCCTGCGCGACACCACCCAGAATCAGGCGCTCGCCAAGGTCATCGGCAGTCTCATCGACGGGCTGGATGCCGGCCTCGACCTGACCAGTGCCGTAAAACGGCACGCCGAGGTGTTCCCGCCGGTGTTTGTCAGCTTGATCAGTGTCGGTGAAAACACCGGCAGCCTGCCCGAGGCGTTCGCGCAGCTGGCGGAATATTTTGATCGAGAGAAAGACACCCGCGACCGCATCAAGCAGGCGGTTCGATATCCGATATTCGTGATCATTGCCATGGCCATCGCCCTGCTGATTGTGAACATTTTCGTGATTCCGGCGTTTGCCAAGGTGTATGCCAATCTCAAGGTTGCCCTGCCGTTGCCGACACGCATGCTGATCGGTTTCTCGACCTTCACTTTGCAAAATTGGTACTGGATTATTATCGGCATGGTGGGCGCGGGGGTCGGTGCGCGTCTGTACGTGCAGACCCCGGATGGCCGTTATCGCTGGGATCGCTTCCGGCTGCGGATTCCGGTCATTGGCGGCATCATTTACCGGGCGAGCCTAGGACGGTTTGCACGCGCGTTGTCAATGACCATGCGCTCGGGCGTGCCGGTGGTGCAGGGCATGACGGTCATCAGCAATGCCGTGGACAACGAATACATCGCCACGCGCATACTGCAAATGCGCGACGGACTGGAACGCGGCGAATCCATCACCCGCACGGCCGGGGCCACGGAAATGTTTCCGCCCCTGGTTTTGCAGATGATCTCGGTCGGCGAAGAATCGGGCTCGGTCGATACCCTGCTCACGGAAGTGGCCGAATACTATGAGCGCGAAGTGGACTACGACCTCAAGAACCTGAGCAGTTCCATCGAACCCATACTCTTGGTAGCGGTAGGCGGCCTGGTTCTGGTGCTGGCGCTGGGCGTGTTCCTGCCCATGTGGGACATGGCCGCAGCGTTTCGTGGCAAGTGAACCCCGTGTCCTGCCAGTGTTACCTCAGGCAGCCTGAATCCTCCTGTTCTGGACAAACTCCGTCTTGTAACCTATCTAACTGTAATGGGTTTCTGGGTGATGGGATCATCGAAAAGCGTCATCCAGGCGTCACAAAACGTCATAGGTATGCCGGGTTTACCCTGGTTGAACTGACGGTTGCGTTGCTGGTGATCGCGATCCTGGCGGCTGTCGCGCTGCATAAACTCTGGTCTTTTCAAGCCGAAGCCGAGCGCACCGCGCTTGAAAACATGGTCGGAGGGCTGCGCAGCGCTCTTGGCATGAACGTTGCAAGTTACATTGCCAAGGACGACCTACGTGGTGCCCAGGTTCTGGCCGGCAGCAATCCGATGGACCTGCTGTCCGAAAGCCCGAAAAACTACCGGGGCACCGTGGATAGCGAGCCGGCGGTTGCAGGCGGTGAGTGGTACTTCGACCGGAAGCGCGGCGAACTGGCGTACCGGGTGCGGAATGCCGACGTGTTCCGCGGCGGATCCGGCCCACCGGCCGAGGCGCGATTCGCGATCCGGCCGGTGTACGAGGATCGCAACCGGAACGGCCGGTTGGATACCGGGGACAGTTTTTATGGGGTACGGCTGGAAGCGCTCACGCCTTACCGCTGGGTGCCGGAATGACAACAGGGAACTTACAGGAGACAGACATGCTGACTGGCAGATTTCGGAAGGATCGCGGCTTTACCTTGATCGAACTCGTGATCGTCATGGCGATCGTGGGCTTGCTCGCCATCGTGGTGCTGCCGCGGTTCGTGAACCTCACGGGCGATGCGCGTGCCGCGCGTCTCAACGGTGCGCTGGGTTCGGTGCGCTCGGCCGCGGTGATTGCACACGGTACCGCCCTGGCCAGAAATCTTGGCAGCGGCGCGACCACGGTCACCGCCGAGGGCGCCAACATCACCATCATTAACGGTTACCCGACCGCCGATACCAACGGTATTTTGACCGCCGCCCAGGTCACTGCCGCCGATTTCACCATTGTGGGTGGAGGCGCCGCCGCCGGCGACCCCATTACCGTACAAGCCACAGGCGCCGTGACGCTGGCCAATTGCCAGTTCACCTACACGAATCCGGCCGTTGCCGGCGACCCGCCCGCTTACACCGTGGATACCACGGGTTGCTAACGGACGTACATTAACTTTCCTCAGGAGACAGCAAACATGCACAAACAGCAGAGTGGTTTTACCTTGATTGAACTGGTGATGGTCATTGTCATCCTCGGCATTCTGGCCGCGGTGGCCGTGCCACGCTACTTCGACATGAGCGCGGACGCGAAGCGCGCCGCAGAAGCCGGTGCGAGGAACTCAGTATCCACGGCTCTGGCCATCGCGACGGCGCGCCTCCGGGGGGCACCCACGGGTGACCTGATCATTGCCGAGTTGCCAGGCAGCACTTGCGCGGGCGCGGGCGTTATCACCATCCCGGGAACGGGCACGGATGTAGTCAATGTTCAGCTACTCGTTGGCGGCGTTAACCCGGCCAACTGCGACCCCGCAGTGGCCGACGCGGTGGGTACTGCGACTTACGTTCCTTAAGTTAAGTCTTCAGGAAACTACCCGCCCGCCGAAGGTCTTGGCGAGCGGGTAGTTGCTAAACCAGGCGGGGTGTCGGCGAATTCGACATCCCGTTTTCTGTTTCAAGGACTGGACAATGATTAAAGGCAACCACGAACACCCGCACCGCGCTGGGGGGTTCACCTTGATCGAGCTGACGATGGTCATGGTTGTGGTAGGTATCCTCGGCGCCGTGGTCTTGACGCGCTATCACCAACCCACCGAGATTACGGTCAGCATCGAGGCCGACCACCTGGCGCGTGACATTCGCCATATGCAGATGCTGGCCATGACCTGGGGGCAGACCCTGCGGCTGACCACGGCGGGCGCCAGCTATAGCGTGACCTGTGCCTCGGGCAGCACCACGCCACCCTGCAACGGCGTGTTACCCGTCAACGATCCGGCCGTCACCGATCCGACGGGGAACCCGGCCTTCACGCGTACGCTGGAAAGTAGTGTGACCGTAGCCGGCGCGGCGATCGACCTCGATGCCCTCGGCCGTCCAGTGGCCGCAGGCGAACTGTTCAACGGCGACACCACCTATACGCTCACCGGCGGAGCCGAGATCTCGACAGTAACAGTGACGCGTCTTACCGGTTTCGTGAGCGTGGTGTATTGACGATGCGCGCCGCACGCGGTTTCAGCCTGATCGAACTCATCATGATTATCGTGGCCATCAGCGTCATGGGCGTGTTTCTCACTACAACTTTCAGCCAGTTGCCGCGCCCGCTGGAGGTAAGCGAGGGCGCCCAGACCGCCTCGCAGCTTGCCCAGCAGTGCAGCGAGCGTGTGCTGGCGCGCCGCCGCGCCAGCGGCGCCGGGCTCGGGTTCGCGTCGATCGTCACCGGTACCTGCGCCGGCCTGCCAACGCTGCCCGGTTACACAGTGACCGACGTCGTGGCGCCCCTCGCCGGCGGGGCCTGCCCGGCGCTGGCCGCCTGCAAACAGGTCACGGTAACGGTCACGCGCAACGCCGCTACGGTTGCCGAGACCGTTTTTTTGCTGGTGAATATCTGACGCCATGCGCCCGACAAACCATAGCGTGCCACGGGGTTTCACGCTCATCGAGCTGGTCATGGTCATTGTGGTTCTCGGTATTCTTGCCACGGTCACCGTACCGCTGCTGTCCAACAGTTTTCGCGCCTATGAAACCAACCAGACCAACCTTGTGACGCTCAGCAAGCTGCGCTATGCCACCGAGCGCATGGCGCGCGAGATCCGCGAAGTGCGCTACGCCGGTGGTAATTACTCGATCGTCATGGGCGCCACAACGCTGCAATTCACCAAGAGCGATGCCGCCGGCACGGTGGTGACCATTAACGGGGCTGCTCCGCCGCTCGCAACTCTGCAATACTCGACCCCGCTCCCGGCCATGACCGCCACGCTCACCGACCAGGTGGCGGCCGGCGGCCTGCAATTCGAGTATTTCGACATCAACAACAA
>DATEYP010000188.1:0-4348 GCA_035256085.1 Acidiferrobacterales bacterium | reverse complement strand
CCCGAAGAACGCCATCGACACCTGGCGGTGGATGAGCGTTATCACGCGCGTGCCGCGTTTGGTTTCGATGCGCCGGATCTGGCGCGCGCGCGCAACCTCCAGCGCCTTCTTCTGGATCATCGGCTGGAGCATGAGCACCAGAAATACCAACCAGATCACGTCGCTGATGGCCATGCACATCCTCCTTGTCGTTTCAGTGTGCCATGCCACCGGTACAGACGACAACGTAATTGTAGGGAACCGTTGCCGGGGAAGCCGGGAGCGACCGCCGCCCTACATGGGCAGATCAGGATTTTTTCACTCTACCGAGTTACACAATCACAGGTGACGCGGTACAGTAGGCGCATGCAACCGGTCGTGGACATTCGCGGACTTACCAAACGCTTCGGCGAACGCGAAGTCCTGCGCGGGCTCGACCTTGCCGTGCCGGCCGGCATTTGCTTCGGTGTACTGGGGCCGAACGGCGCCGGCAAGACCACCCTGCTGCGCACCCTGCTGGGCCTGACGCCGGTGTCCGGAGGCGAAGTGCGGGTATTCGGCGAAACCATGCCGGCCGCCGGGCGCGCCGTGCGCGCGCGTTGCGGCGTGGTGCCGCAGGCCGACAATCTGGATCCGGATTTCACGGTGATCGAGAACCTGCAGGTTTACGCGCGCTACTTCGGGCTGTCGGCGGTGGCCGTTGCCGAACGCATACGCGAATTGCTGGCATTCGTGGAACTCAGCGACCGCGCCGATTCACCGATCGCCACGCTGTCCGGCGGTATGAAGCGCCGGCTCACCATCGCGCGTGCGCTCATCAATCGCCCCGAACTGATCATCCTCGACGAACCGACCACCGGCCTCGACCCGCAGGTGCGGCGCATGATCTGGGCGCGGCTGCGCGCGCTGCGTGAAGAAGGCCGCACGCTGCTGCTCACCACCCACTACATGGATGAAGCCGAGCGGCTGTGCGACGAGCTGGTGATCATCGACCATGGGCAGATCCTGGAACGCGGCTCGCCGCGCGATCTGATCCGCAAACATGTCGAGCCCGAGGTGCTGGAGGTGCGCGGCAAGGTCGAGCAGGCGCGCGCCGTTCTGGTAAATTCGTCCGGCACCCGCATCGAGCTGATTGGCGACATCCACTACTGCTACACGCGCGATGCCCGTGGCCTGCTGGCTACGCTGGAGCAGCACCGTGAACTCACGTTCCTGCACCGCCCCACTAGTCTCGAGGACGTGTTCCTGAAACTCACCGGTCACGAGTTGCGCGACTGAATCCATGCCAAACTCGCTGCGTCCGAAATTCCGTCATGCCGCGTTCGCCATCTGGGCACGCAACATGCTGGTGTTGCGCAAGATGCTGGGACCGAGCATCGTCGTCAACTTCGGCGAACCGCTGTTGTACCTGGTCGGGCTCGGTTTCGGGCTGGGCGTGTACATCGGCGGGCAGATGGATATGCCGTATCTCACCTTCCTGGCCTCCGGCATTCTGGCGTCCTCGGCCATGAACACCGCCACCTTCGAGGCCCTGTTCGGCGTATTCACGCGCATGGTGCCGCAAAAAAGCTACGACGCGATGCTTGCCAGTCCGCTCGAGATCGCCGACATACTGGCCGGCGAGACCCTGTATTGCGCCACCAAGAGTGTGATCCACGGCGTCGGCATTCTGCTGGTGGCGTTGCTGCTCGGGGCGGTCACCAGTTGGCAGGCGCTGTGGGTGCTGCCGATCCTGTTCCTGGTGGGACTGACGTTCGCATCACTGGCCTTGATCATGACGGCGTACGCCAGCAGCTATGCCGGTTTCAGTTACTACACCACGCTGGTCATGATGCCTTTGATGCTGGTCTCAGGCGTGTTCTACCCGATCACCGCACTACCCGAGGTGATGCAGGGCATCATCTCCGGATTGCCGCTGATTCACGCCGTGCAACTGGTCCGGCCGCTGATGGCCGGACTGCCGGTCACGGATGTAGTGCTGCATCTGGCGGTGCTGACCGCTTACGGAGCCGTCGGTTATCTCGTCGCCGTACGCCTGGTGCAAAAGCGCCTGTGCGTCTAGCCGGCCACCAAAACAATTATCAGTGACCGGCCGGATGACGGTTAGATTGCTTACTGCACCGCCGGCGCAGCAGCCTCCGGACTGGCCGGCACTGTATCGACCGGCGGCTTCACCGCCGTCAGCACGATCTCCACGCGCCGGTTGCGCTGCTTGTTGGCATCGCTGTCGTTCGGCGCCACCGGCCGGTATTCGGCGAAACCGACCGCCTCCAGGCGCAGCGGGTCGAGCTTGTGTTCACCCAGCTGGAAATAACGCACCACGCTGGCGGCGCGCGCCGCGGACAGCTCCCAGTTGGAATAATATTTTGCCTTGAGCGCGGCGCTGATCGGCACGTTATCCGTATGACCCTCGACGCGGATCATGTCGTCGGTCTGCACCAGCACCCGCGCGACCTTCTCCAGCACTGCCAGACCGGCCGGCAGGATGTCGGCGCGGCCGGACTTGAACAGGATCTTGTCTAGTACGCTGACCGTGAGCTGGCCCTTGAGCTGGCTGATTTGCACATCCTTGTCGGTCAGCTCCTTCTGCAGGCGGCCGCGCAGGTCGGCCTCGCGCTGCTTCAGCTTCTCGCCATACTGGCGCGCTTCCTCGGTGGCCTTCTTGCAGGCCTCGTATTCGCTTTTCATGCCTTGCAGGCCGGCCTCCAGTTCCAGCCGCGCGGCATAACCGGCATCCAGCTCGGACTTGACCTTGTCCTGCATGGCCAGGCGTTCGTCCTGACAGGCCGACAGCTCGGCGACTTTCTGATCGTAAGTACCCGTGCTGACGCAACCGCCCAGGGCCATTGCCGCAGACACGAGCACGACAAGTTTTGATTTCATTGATTCATCTCCTGAATGTATTTGCCGATTATCCTAGAAAAAGCAGTCAGCCGCAGATGAACGCAAATCAATGCGGATATTCAATGCGCTGCCTGTATTCGCCAGCCCACCAAAAGGGTGAATGGCCGCGGTGCATCAACGGCATGATTCATTTGCGTTTATCTGTGGCTAAAGACTTTGTTAGCATTATGAGCTCGGCGTATTCCTGTAACTTTGATCCCGATCAAATACTGCCGTCCCATACACTACCAGCACTGCGCGGAATCGCCACCTCCGACCATCGCGCGACAACTGCCGCCCAGAAGTCCGCGCGTGTCGCCGACCGCCACTCGGGCGGTGGACTCTGGCCAAGAAACGCCAGTGCCTGCCACAGCGCCGGCACCGGATCGATACGCGCCAATGGTTTGGCCTGGGTCTGCTTGCTGAGCTTCTCGCCCTGTGCATTCAACACCGCCGGCAAATGCAGATAGCCGGGTGTCGGGTGCCCGAGCAGGTGTTGCAGATGGATCTGGCGTGGCGTGGACGTCAGCAGATCGGCGCCGCGCACAATCTCCGTAATGCCCTGCTCGGCGTCGTCCACCACTACCGCCAGCTGATAGGCATGCAATCCGTCGGCACGACGCACGACAAAATCACCGATTTCGCTTTCGAGCTGCGATTGCTGCCGGCCCTGCACCCGGTCATCGAACTCGATCAGCGCGTTGTCGGTGCGCACGCGCAGGGCGCGTGCGCTGCGGCCGGCGGCCAGGCCGGCACGGCAGGTGCCGGGGTATACCGGTCCTTCGATGCCGTGCACGCTGGAATCGGCGATCTCCTTGCGGGTGCAGCCGCACGCATACAGTGCGCCCTGCCGGCGCAGGACGTCGAGCGCGGCTTCGTATGCCTCGCGCCGCCGGCTCTGGCAGAGAATCTCGCCGTCCCACTCGAAGCCGTACACCTCGAGCGTGCGCAGGATATCGTCGGCCGCGCCTTTCACCTCGCGCGGCGGATCGAGGTCCTCCATGCGCACCCGCCACGCACCGCCTTGCGAGCGCGCACTCAGATAACTGCCGAGCGCGGCCACCAGCGAACCGAAATGCAGCGGGCCGGTGGGTGACGGCGCGAACCGGCCACACACTTTGTTGTCAGTCATGCCAGGTGGTGAAGGCGCTCACCGGCGCGCGCTCGGTGCGATAGTTGTTGACTGGATGCGCATGGTCGGCATAACCGAGCGCCATGCCACAGACGAGCGCATGCGTATTCGGAAAGTTCAGAATGCCGCGCACGATATCCGGATACTCGGCCAACGCAGCCTGCGGACAGGTATCGAGGCCGTGGCCACGCGCCGCGAGCATGACGTTTTCGATAAACATGCCCATGTCCACCCATGCGCCCTGGGCGAGCGCACGATCGACGAAGAACAACAGTCCGACCGGCGCCCCAAAGAAGCGGTAGTTGTTGTTCCAGGCCTTGAGGCGCGCGAGCGGATCGTCCTTGCCGATGTTCA
>DATEYP010000187.1:0-2605 GCA_035256085.1 Acidiferrobacterales bacterium | reverse complement strand
CCGACCGGGGCGAATCGAACCCAGGGCGCGCAAACGCCGACCAAAACCTTACCCCTGGCTGAAAATTCCTCGTGCTCAGGCGCGTGCGCAGATTGCAGTTCATGGTCATCCGTAGAACCTTAAGTCAGCGCCATTCCCCTTAAGGCGCGTCATGAGTAACGAACGCCGCCAGCATAACGCAGGGATGCGCAGCAGGTAAGACGACCGCCATGGATGGCGGAAGTGCCGGAAACGCAGGAGCAGTTCTCCGGCCGTCATGACAGGCCCGGGCCGCCGTGTTACCGTTCAAGCCCGGGGGCAGTGCATGGATCAAACATCCGCTAAACTGATGCTTGGCGAGGGCGCGCGTGACGCACATGCGCTGCTGTCCATCTATCCCGTGACCGCCATCAGCAAAGACCTGTGCGTGCATCCGGGACTGAGTTTGCCCCCCGAAGGCAGCGTGCTGGTTCTGAGTATTCCCGAGGCCCGGCAACTGCTGACGGCGCGGCCCGTGGTGCCGTTCGTATTGGTGCTGTGGTTCCGTCACGGCGAGCATGCCGACCCGGATGTTCTGGAACACGCCGCTATCGCCGGTGTATTGCATCCGGACAGCCAGCCGGAAGCGGTCTACACCGTTCTGCAGGCGGCGTTCCGGTTGCTCGCCGTGCAGAGCGCGGAGAATGCCGCGCGCATGCTCGAAGAGGTGCTCGAAATCGGGCGCGCGCTGGCCTCGGAGAAAGACCTCGACAGCTTGCTGTCGCTCATTCTCACCCATGCGCGCAGTCTTACCGGCGCGGACGGTGCCTCCATCTACACGCGCGAAGCACAGGGAAGTGCGAGTGTGCCGCACAGGGATGTACAAATGCCGCGAGCGCAGGATGCGCAGGAGCGGCCCGCGCGAGGCACGACTCCAGGGATGGAGGAGGTAGGGCCGCGTCGGGAACAGCGGCCGAGGATGCCGGGAGCGGCCGATCGCGACGACGTCTTGTATTTCCGCCTGTGGCAGAACGCCTCCACGACCGCCACGGCCAATGCCCAGAAGACGCTGGTTGGCGAGTACAGCATTGCCGGTTATGTCGCGCGCAGCGGCGAGCACGTGTTGCTGGACGATGCCTATGCCATTCCGGAATCCGCGCCCTACAAATTCAACCCGGCCTCGGATCGCGCCATCGGTTACCACACCAAGTCATTGCTCACGGTGCCGCTCACCAATAAAGGCGGCGAGGTGGTGGGGGTGTTGCAGCTCATCAACCGCAAGGACCGTGCGGACGTGTTGTTGCGCACACCCGAGGATGTTGCCGCCCATGTGCGCTCGTTCGACGCGCGCAGCCGCCAGCTGGCGCAGGCACTGGCCGGGCAGGCCGGGGTGGCGATCGAGAACAGCATGCTGTACGACGACATCGAGAATTTGTTCGAGGGCTTCATCAAGGCCTCGGTGCAGGCCATCGAGTCACGCGATCCGACCACTGCCGGTCATTCGTTCCGGGTGGCCGATTTTACCGAGCGTCTGGCGATGGCCGTGGACCGCAGCGGCGATGCCGGCTTGCGCGACCTGCGCTTCTCGCGCGACCAGTTGCGCGAGATCCGCTACGCCGCGCTGCTGCACGACTTCGGCAAGGTCGGGGTGCGCGAGGATGTGCTGATCAAGGCCAAGAAGCTTCATCCGCATCAGCTCGAACTGCTCACGCAACGCTTCAAGTTTGCGCGCCTCAGTATTTCCCATCAGGCGTATCGCAAGCTGCTCGACCTGTTCGAGGAAGTGGAGCACGATCCGGATGAGTTTCGGGTGCGCCGCAAGGAGATCGAACAGGCGGTGACGGCCGAACATCACCGGCTTGAGCAGTACCTGCACACCGTGTTGCGCGCCAACGAGCCGACCGTGCTGCACGCCAGTGCCCCGCAGGAACTGCGCGCGGTGCAGGCCTACAGTTTCCCGGACGGTGACGGCGCCATACCGTTATTGCACGACTTCGAGTTTGCCGATCTCACCCTGCCCAAGGGCAGTCTGACGGCGCAGGAGCGGGTCGAGATCGAATCGCATGTGACCCACACCTTCGAGTTCCTGAGTCTCATCCCCTGGACACGCGATCTCGCGCGCCTGCCGGAGTTTGCCTACGCCCACCACGAAAAGCTCGACGGCAGCGGTTATCCGCGCGGCCTCGCCCAGGCCGATATCCCGGTGCCGGCGCGCATGATGACCATCTCGGACATCTATGACGCCCTGACCGCGCCGGACCGCCCCTACAAACTCGCGGTGAACACGGAGCGTGCCCTGGATATCCTCGGCGCTGAGGCGCGCGCCAACAAAATCGATGCGGCTTTGCTGAAGGTTTTCATCGAGTCCGGCGCCTACCGCAGCGGGGCTTAGGGGAGCACTGAATAAGAAGTTTTCACCGCAAAGGCGCAAAGAACGCAAAGAGACCTCTGCTGATCCACCGGTACTTTATCTTTGCGTCCTTCGCGCCTTTGCGGTGAACAATCTTACTTAATCAGCGTCTCCCTGGAGTGTTTATCCTGGAAAAAGCAGTCAGCCGCAGATGAACGCAGATAAACGCGGATATTCAATGCGCTGCCCGTATTCGCCTGCCCACCAAAAGGGTGAATGGTCTCGGCGCATAAACGT
>DATEYP010000186.1:0-3167 GCA_035256085.1 Acidiferrobacterales bacterium | reverse complement strand
CGCCGGCCTGTCGAACTACTTCCTGCGGATATAGAACGTGTACTCGCCGCTCGCCTCGACCGACTCAAGCAGATCATTGCCGGTCTGCCGGGCGAATGCCTGAAAGTCCTTCACCGAACCCGGATCGGTGGCGATGATCTTCAGCACCTTACCGCTTTCGATCTGGCCGAGCGCCTGCCTTGCACGCAAAATCGGCAGCGGGCAGTTGAGACCGCGGGCGTCAAGCTCTCTGTCAATATTCATAGCAAACCTCCTACACAACAGGTTGATGAAACATCCTGGTCGGGAATATTCGCTCCCCGGCCAGAGACGACCAGGGTCAGTCGAAGAGGAACCCTTTAGATCCCGGCCTCCAAGCTACGTACGTAACCATCAAGCTGTGTCATGCACAGCCGGTACTCCTTTACCGATTGCAGGTTCTTAGCGATCCCGATGCAACCTTCATAGGCGGATACGATGAACAAAGCCGCGGCGCGGCAATCAACGCCCTCGCGTATCCGACCCTGCTTCTGGGCGCGTGTGAGTGCCATGGCCACCGTGTCCTGCCAGGTCTTGAGAATGCCATTCAGTCGCCGCTTGAAGTTAGCGTCGAGCGGGCTCATCTCCTGCATTAGGTTGTTGAGCGGGCAACCGAGCTTTACCGTCTCTGATGTGGCGCATTCCGCCTTGCTCTGGATGAGAGTGTGTAAAGCTTCGACCGGCTCGTTGGTCTCGCGCAAGGGCGCAAAAACCCGCACCTCGAAACCTTCGCGGATCACCTCCTCGATGACCGCCAGCCCAAGGTCGTTCTTGTTCGGGAAATGATGGTAGAGCGCCCCCTTGGTGAGCCCGGTATTGGCGAGAATGTTCGAGAGGCTGGCCGCCTGGAAACCCTGCCAATAGATCTCCTGATACGCGGCATCGACGATCTTGTCGCGCGTCACGTCGGGTTGCTTGGCCGTTTGGGTTGCCATGGGCACAGTACATACCAATCGGTATGTATCTGTCAAGCACAGCACCGTACCGCCCGCTGCGTTGGCCGAAATCGCTGCGCGCGGGTTGCGCGGGCCTTGCCTCTCACGCACACTTGGCTCCAGTCTTGTCACGACCAGCGCATGATCCCGAGCCTCCCAGAAAACCGGCCCGACCCGAAAACCGCAGTGCTGGAGGCGCTCGCGCGCTTGCGCGCGGCATTCCCGCTCGAAGCGCGCCTCCTCACCGCTGCCGAACCGGTGCGCGCCACCTATGCACAGGTACTGACACACTGGCTGCGTGCCACGCCGCCGTTAACGTCGGCGTTCGACGCCGACGCGCTTGCCGCACTGGTGAAGCTGGACGCGGTGGTGCCGGAGGAGCATGGGATCGGCTGCTATCCGTTCAGCACGGCCGACACCGGCATCCGCGTGACCCTGCCCGGCGGCACGGTCAACGCCATGTGCGCGATCGATGCACTGGCCGTCGCGCGTCTGGCGCGCGCACGCACGCGCGTCGATGCTACGTGCACGATCTGCGGCGCAAGCATCGCCTTCCATGTCGAGGAAAACGGCGGCCTCGACCACGATCAGGTGGAAATGGCGCGCGTCATCTGGCAACACGCGGGGACCACGCATACTTCCTGTAGCCGGGGCCTGTGCCGGCGCATCCGTTTCCTGTGCCGCGCGTGCCCGGAGGCGGAAGAACTGCTCCTGCGTCTGTCCCCGTTGGGACGGCTTCGCGTTCCGCACTTCCGTCATCCATGGCGGTCGCCGATTACCGGCGAGCATTTCACACTGCCGCAGGCCGCGGCCATCGGCAACGCGTTCTTCCGTTTCCAGTCGGCGCTGCTCGCGGCACATGCCGGACCGGCAACCTAACCCATGACCGACACGGCCTCGACCAACAGCGCCACGACACTCAACCGCGAGTGCCTGTGCACCACCATCAATCCGGCGGCGCTGGAACGCGAGCTGGCGGCGGCACTCGGTGATAACGACCTCTACCGTTCGATCCGCGAAACGCGCCCGCACCTGTTCTCCGCCACGGCGGTGTTTGTCACGCCGCAGCAGGTCGACAAGATGCGCGCCGTGGTCGAGGCGGTGGAGGCGGTCGTCGCCACCGCCGCCTACCGCAATGCCGTGCTCGGTCAGGCACCGGCGACGGCATTACACGATCCACGCACTCCCGGCGTGTTCCTCGGTTACGACTTTCATCTCGACGAACACGGGCCGCGCCTGATCGAAATCAACACCAATGCCGGTGGCGCGCTGCTCAACGTCTACCTAGCGCGCGCCCAGAAGGCCTGTTGCGCGGAGATGCACGGCCTCACCACCGGGCCGGTGGCGCTCGGCACGCTTGAAGAAGAGTTTGTCGCCATGTTCCGCAACGAATGGCGCGCGGCGCGCGGCACAGCGCCGCTCACGCGCATCGCGATCGTGGACGATACGCCAGCCACGCAATACCTGTACCCGGAATTCCTGCTGTTTCAGGCCTTGTTCCGCCGCCATGGCATCGATGCGCTGATCGCCGATCCGGCGGAGCTTGAAATCCGCAACGGCCGGCTGGTGCATGCGGACGGAAGCGTGGATCTCGTCTACAACCGCCTTACCGATTTTGCACTCGACGAACCCGCACATACCGCGTTGCGCGCCGCCTGGTTCGACGAACTGGCGCTGATCACCCCGCATCCGCGCGCGCATGCCCTGTATGCCGACAAGCGCAACCTGATCGCGCTCACCGATCCGGAGTGGCTGCGCACCACCGGCGTCGAACCGGCGGCGATCGAAACCCTGACGCAGGGCATCGCGCGCACGCGCCTGGTCGAGCGCGCACAGGCCGAGACGCTGTGGGCGGAACGCAAGCGGCTGTTCTTCAAGCCGGCCGGTGGTTACGGCAGCAAGGCGGTGTACCGCGGCGACAAGCTCACGCGCCGCGTGTGGGAGGAGATTCTGGCCGGTGAATACGTCGCGCAGGAACTGGTGCCACCCGGCGAACGCCAGGTGCAGGTGGACAGCGAAAGCACCGCGCTCAAATACGACGTGCGCTGTTTCGTATACGCCGGCAAGCTCCAACTGCTGGCCGCGCGTCTCTACCAGGGCCAGGTCACGAATTTTCGCACCCCGGGCGGCGGCTTCGCGCCGGTGTTCTATCCGACAGTGAATGAAGCCTCATTCACTGATGGCGGAAGTGCCGAAAACGCAGGAGCAGTTTTC
>DATEYP010000185.1:0-6750 GCA_035256085.1 Acidiferrobacterales bacterium | reverse complement strand
GCATTGCTGCTCGGCTACAAACAAATCCAGGGCATCGATGTATTCCGGCACGAGCAGACCGACCAGGACAACAGTGATTCATATCAATTGCACTGAGTACTCCGCTACTCGTCGGTCACACAGCCTTCCGAGGCGTTCTTGACGTTCTTGATGTACTTGTAGAGCGTGCCGCGCGCCGCCTTGTACGGCGGCATTTTCCACACCGCCTTGCGCTTTACCATCTCGGCATCACTGACGGCGACGCTGAGTTCGTTGCGGTCGGCGTCGATGGTAATGACATCGCCATTCTGAATCAGCGCCAGCGGCCCACCTTCCTGCGCCTCCGGCACCACGTGGCCGATGATGAAACCGTGCGAGCCGCCGGAGAAGCGGCCGTCGGTCATGAGCGCCACATCCTTGCCCAGACCCGCGCCCATGATCGCCGAGGTCGGGGTGAGCATCTCCGGCATTCCCGGGCCACCCTTCGGGCCTTCGAAGCGAATCACCACCACATCGCCTTTCTTGATTTCCTTGCGCTCCAGGGCGTGCAGCATGGATTCTTCCGAATCGTAGACGCGCGCCGGACCGACGAAGCGCAGACCTTCCTTGCCGGTGATTTTGGCGACCGCCCCGCCGGGCGCGAGATTGCCCTTGAGAATCTGGATATGGCCACTCGCCTTGATCGGTTTCTCAATCGGCAGGAACACGTCCTGTCCGGTCTTCAGGCCCTGAAGATCCTTCAGATTCTCGGCAATGGTCTTGCCGGTCACCGTGAGGCAGGAGCCGTCGATCAAACCCTTCTCCAGCAGATATTTCATCACCGCCGGGATGCCGCCGACATTGTGCAGGTCCTCCATCACGTATTTGCCGGAGGGCTTGAGATCGGCGAGGAACGGCACGCGGTCGCTGACCTTCTGAAAGTCATCGATGGTGAGCGGCACGTCCACGGCGCGCGCCATGGCGATGAGATGCAACACCGCGTTGGTCGAGCCACCCAGCGCCATGACGATCACCATGGCGTTCTCGAATGCCGCGCGCGTCATGATGTCGCGCGGCTTGATGTCCTGCTCGAGCAAATTTTTGATCGCCCGACCGGCGCTCAGGCACTCGGCGAGCTTGCCCGGATCAACCGCCGGCGTGGACGAGCTGTACGGCAGCGACATGCCGAGCGCCTCGATGGCGCTGGCCATGGTGTTGGCGGTGTACATGCCGCCGCACGCACCCGCCCCCGGGCAGGAATGGTGCACAATGTCCTGGCGGGTCGGCTCGTCGATCTTGCCGGCAATGAATTCGCCGTAGCTCTGGAACGCCGAAACGATATCGAGCGTGTGGCCGTGCGAATGACCGGGCTTGATGGTGCCGCCGTAGATCATGAGCGCCGGACGGTTGAGACGGCCCATGGCGATCAGGCAACCGGGCATGTTCTTGTCGCAGCCGGGGAGGGTGACCAGCGCGTCATACCACTGCGCGCCCATCACGGTCTCGATCGAGTCGGCGATAATCTCGCGCGATTGCAGCGAATACGACATGCCGTCGGTGCCCATGCAGATGCCGTCGGACACGCCGATGGTGTTGAAACGCATCCCCACCAGCCCGGCCGTCACCACGCCTTCCTTCACCTTCGCGGCGAGGTCGTTGAGGTGCATGTTGCAGGTATTGCCTTCCCACCACATCGCGCCGATGCCGATCTCGGCCTTGGCCATGTCGGCATCGGTCAGGCCGGTGCCGTACAGCATGGCCTGCGAGGCGCCCTGCGACTTGGGTTCGGTGATGCGGGCACTGTAACGGTTCAGCTTGCGGGTCATGTCCATCCTCAATACAGCCTGATCGGAACCGGCGATTTTACTCTATCCCGGGCAGCGGCTTAAACCCGCGTTACAACCACTTCTTGCGCCGGTAATAGAAATACATGGCCACACCGATAATCACCATGGCCAGCAGGGACAACGGGTAACCCCAGCGCCACTCGAGCTCCGGCATGAAGCGAAAGTTCATGCCATAGATGCCGGTGATGAATGTCAGGGGAATAAAGATGGTCGAGATCACTGTCAGCACCTTCATGATCTCGTTCAAACGCGTGGTCAGCAACGACAAGTGGTTTTCGAGCATGCCGGACAACACGTCGCGATAGGTCTCGACGGTGTCGATGACCTCGATGGTGTGGTCGTACACGTCCTTGAGGTACACGCCGGTGGACGCGCGGATCAGCGGCGTTTCGGCATGTTGCAGGGTGTTGATCATCTCGCGCAGCGGCCAGACCGCTTTGCGCAGCCAGATCATTTCGCGCTTGAGCAGATGAATGGTGCGCGCCACATCGCCGGCGCGGTTGGCCAGCATGCGTTCATCGAGCACTTCGATTTGTTCGCCGAGCTTCTCGAGCAGGACGAAATAACCATCCACGATCGCATCGATCAGCGAGTACACCAAGTAATCCGCACCCTCGCGGCGCACGCGGCCCTTGGCGGTGCGCAGGCGCTCGCGGATCGGATTGAAGGCATCGCCGGCGATGCCTTCCTGGAACGAGATCACGAAATTCGGGCCGACGATCAGGCTCACCTGTTCACCCACGACTTCCTGCGATGCCGCCTGCAGCGACAGCATGCGCAACACAACATAAAGATAACCGCCGTAGTCCTCGGCCTTCGGACGCTGACCGGTGTTGGCGATGTCCTCGAGCACCAACGAATGCAGACCGACGCATTCGCCGAGCCGCTCGAGCAGGTCGATCTGGTGCACGCCCTCGATATTGATCCAGGTAACGCCCGGCCGGCTCAACCAGGTGCGGCAGGCCGAGACATCCGTCATTTCCTCTTCGACCAGCTGCTCGCCGTCGTATTGCATCAGGCTCACACGCGGCGCGCCGGCCTTGCGCTCGCCGATATGCACGGGTGTGCCCGGCGGCAGGCCGGACTTGCGGGAACGTTTGTGGGTCAGTCGGCGCATGGCTGGTTCGTGTAGCGTAAACGCCGCGATGCACACGGCTGTGACGAGATACGCTATCATAGCGCGTGCCATCCCTGCACCCCGAGGCTGCGTGTATTCCCTGATCCGCCCCCTGCTGTTCACGCTCGACGCGGAACGCAGCCATGACCTGACATTGGGTCTGTTGCAGACCGCCTACCGTACGCCGGGAGTCGCCACACTGGTGCGCCGGACATACGCCGGTCGCATCCCGGCCCTGCCGGTGGAGGTCATGGGGCTGCGCTTCTCTAATCCGCTGGGACTGGCTGCCGGCCTGGACAAGGAGGCACGCTGTGTCGCGCCACTGTTCGATATCGGTTTCGGCTTCCTCGAACTCGGCACGGTCACGCCGCATCCGCAGCCGGGCAATCCGAAGCCGCGCCTGTTTCGACTCACGCGCCACGCGGCCATCATCAATCGCATGGGATTCAACAGCTCCGGACTTGAGACCTTTCTGGGAAATCTCGCGGCGCAGCCGCGCCGCGGGCTGATCGGCATCAACCTCGGCAAAAACAAACTCACGCCGGACGCGCAGGCGATCGACGATTACCTCACCGGCCTGCGCGCCGTGTATGCAAATGCCGATTACGTGACCCTGAACATCTCCTCGCCCAATACTCCCGGGCTGCGCGCCCTGCAGGACGAAGCGCCGCTTGCTGCCCTGCTTACCGCCCTCAAGAATGAGCAGGCTCTGCTGGCGCGCAACCACAGTCGCTATGTGCCGATCGCTCTCAAGATCGCGCCCGATCTGGACGATGCCGGAATCGATGCCATCGCCCGCCTGCTTGTTGAGCACCATGTGGATGCCGTGATTGCCACCAATACCACCACTATGCGGCCCGGCCTCGAGCACGAACTAAAGGCGCGCGAAACCGGCGGGCTGAGCGGCCGGCCGCTGCGCACGTTATCGACGCAGGTGATACGCCGCCTGTATGCCACATTACAGGGGCGCATCCCGATTATCGGCGTGGGCGGCATCAGCAACGCCGATGACGCCTGGGAAAAACTGGTCGCCGGTGCTGATCTGATCCAGTTGTACACGGCGTTCATTTACCAAGGTCCGGGTGTCGTGGGTAACGTCGTGCGCGGACTGGCGGAAAAGGTGCGTGCGTATGGCGCCACCAGCCTGGCCGACGCGCTGCGGCGCGTACGCGCCGCCTGAAGATCGCGTCTGCCCGGGTGGCTTCCGCACCGTTCCTGCACTACAACTTAATCTTGACCGCAATCGACTCGCGCCATGCCCAGCGACCCGCCGAAGATCGTCATTGAGGGTATTACCCTGGACGGCAAGGTCTTCCGTCCAAGCGACTGGATCGAGCGCCTCATCGATGCGGTGTCCTCGTATGGCGTAGACCGGCGCTCCCGTCCTGGATCGTACTCCGGCCCCGACCGGCGTCGCCGGCAGGTGGGCTTTCTGCAGGCGCAAATGATCGACGGCCGCAAGTGTCTGGTGGTGGACACGCGACTGCGCGACGCCAACCCGGTTGCCTATCGCTTCCTGCAGGAATTCATCCGGAACAATCGTCTGCGAATGCAGGAAACCGATAGCGCAAATCCCGCCACAGCAGATTCAGCGTAACGAAGCTGGCATACCTCCAGCTCACCGCAGCACCGGGAATCAGCACCCGGTACCATCTTGTCGCGCACACGAACGACCGCCAGGTAAAATGTCTGGAGCGCAAATGAACTCGCTATCTGAGCGCTGCGCCCTCTTCGACCGCCAGCTCCCAGCGCGGGCTCGACCGCTCGCTCCCGGCGCGGTCTACCTCGCCCTTCCCTGGGCTCGTACCTCGTCCATCCATGGACTCGTCTCGCCACAGGCGCCGCAGATCAGCGGCAATGCCGGAAATCTCCGCCGATCCGGGATAGAGCAGACGCACGCGCCCCTGCGGATCCAGCAGATACAGGAATGCAGAATGTTCCAGCGCGTAGGCCAGCGCGGTCTTGCCCTGAAAGCGGCGCACCAGCACGCCAAACTCGTTGGCCACCGCCTGCAAGGCCTCCGGGTCGCCGCTCAGTCCCACCGCGCGCACCTCGAACTGCTTGATGAAATTTCGCAGTGCCGCGGGGTTGTCGCGCCCGCTGTCGATGCTGATGAACACCGGCGTGACGCGTACACTCTCGGGCCCGAGCTCCT
Source organism: Acidiferrobacterales bacterium (assembly GCA_035256085.1). Lineage (GTDB taxonomy): Bacteria > Pseudomonadota > Gammaproteobacteria > Acidiferrobacterales > UBA6901 > UBA6901. The sequence goes on along the minus strand of DATEYP010000185.1, from coordinate 1,673 downwards.
TGAGCAGCAACCCGGTCTTGTGCAGGGTCATCGGACAGATGTCCGGGCAGTGGGTGTAGCCGAAGAACACAAGCTGCCAGGTGTCGCGTTTCAGCGGAAAGGCCGTGTCGCGGGCATCCTGGTCGAGCAACAGGCCGCCGCGCAGCACCTTGGGCGGCTCGACCCGCAGGCCATGGAACTCGGCCGGCCCTTCGACCAAGCTCAGGACAGGCGCGGCGAGTGTTGCGTCCATGACCAGCGCCGCGATCAGCACACCCTGTCGGGCCAACCGGGCACACCGCGTGCTGGTGCTACTCATGGCGCGGCCGACCCGGCGACCCGCTCGGCCGGATGCAAAGTCGGGTCGAAGTCACGCATTGCGCCCTCGCAGACAGGCAGCAGCGGCGCATCCGGCACCAGTGTCAGCATGGCCTGGAACAATGCGTTGGCCGGGGTGTAGGCGTCGGACAGCGGTGTGCGCATGCGCTTGTCGGGGCGCCCCTGGAAATTGATGCCAAGGCTGTAGATCATCGCGCCCGGCGCGGCGGGTGCCGGGTCGGCAATCTGCACGACTTCCGCGAGCAGGCTGAGGCGCTTGAGCTCAATTTCGGTGGGCAGGCGCTTGCCGCGTACCGGGTTGTCGCCCTCGCGGTGCGGCGGAAACAGCCACATGAGGTGTCCGCGCCGCCCGAGCCCGATTTGATTGCGCGGCCCGCAGGCAGTCGCAAAGTTGAATCCGATCACCGGATACACCGGCTTGCCGCCGCAATAGCTGTAGTCAAACGGGTCGATCGGAGCGGCAGGAGCAATCGGCAGCGGTACGGCCGGTGCACCAGCGGCCCACCCCGTGCCGGGAATCATCACTCCCAGCACGGCCAGCCACAGCAGGCACGCCGATGTGCGCTTCTTTCGCTCCATGAAACCTCTACATCCGAACGTCAGAAATTCAGCCGGGTGTAGACCGTGCCACTGGAATAGGCACCACCGTTGCGCAGGTTCTTGAAGGTCACCTGCGGGTACCAGCTGCCGGTCGAGGACGGCAGCGTCACCATCACGTCCGCGGTCTGGCCGGGCGAGAGGTCGAGCTTGGTCAGCGTTTGGGTGCTCGGCAGCTTGTAGCCATCCTTGTTGTGCACGGTGAACGACTGACTCGACCCGCTGGCATTCTTGATCTCGAAGCTGGTGTTCACCGACTGCACGCCAATCAGCCGAATCGCGACCTTCTTGCCGGGCGCGGCGGTAACGGTCTCGGCGGGCGCGGTTTTGCTGCGCCCCTCATAACCGTTGATGAGGAAGTACTTCGGGTTGTAGTCGGCAAACGTGGTCGAGTCACCGACCGCGGTGTGATAGGCCGGGTCGACGCTCGAGTACATCAGGTTCCACTCGTAGTCGTAGGCCGGCCCGCCGCTGTTGATGACATTCGTGAAATTGCCGGCGTTGTCCACGGCCTTGACGATGAGCGGCGCATACATGCCCATCTCCAGGTGTTTAACGGTGTGCACGTGGCAGTGGTACATGTAGCTGCCGACGTAGCGGCTGTCGACCGTAAACTTGTAGTTGTCGCCCAGCACCGCGGCGCCGGTCTCCGGCACGCCGTCTTCGGACTGCAACACGTCCAGGCCATGCCAGTGGATGGTGTGGCCGTGATAGGGCGGGTTTTCCTGCGGTGTCATCATATTGATGCCGAGATTGAC
>DATEYP010000184.1:0-2749 GCA_035256085.1 Acidiferrobacterales bacterium | reverse complement strand
ACGGCCAGACCCACAATCTTCAAGGTTTTTTTCACTGTGCCTCCGTAGAGGAAGGATGGAGCGGGCGATGGGAATCGAACCCACGTCTCTAGCTTGGGAAGCTAGGGTAATACCATTATACGACGCCCGCGTGGCTGCATTTTAAGGCCACGGACGCTAGAATGGTAAATCATTTTCGGAAAGCATGCCTGCACAAAGTCCATTGCGCCAATAACGGCGCCTGGAAAAATAGCCATTCTAGGAAGGCATGCCTGCACAGAAATAGTCTTTATTATTCCCGGCCATGGAGGCCATGCAGCCGGAGGATTCAGGACATCGTGATGAAAATTGTGGTCAACGGACAGGAACGGGCGCTGGCCGCCCCGGTGACGGTCGCGGCGCTGCTCGCCGAGCTCGGCATGGCCGGCAAGCGCGTGGCGGTCGAGGTCAATCAGGAGATTGTGCCGCGCAGCCGGCACATGGAATTCCAACTCAACGACTGCGACCGGGTGGAAGTAGTGTTCGCGATCGGAGGTGGTTAATGAAAGCAAGCCTGCACAAAGTCCATTGCGCCAATTACGGCGCCTGGAAGAATAGCCATATTCAATGAATGCGCCCGTGAACCACCTGTCCGATACCCTGGTGATCGCCGGCCGGGCCTACAACTCGCGCCTGCTGGTCGGCACCGGCAAGTACAAGGACATGCAGGAAACCCGGCGCGCCATCGAGGCGAGCGGCGCGCAGATCATCACCGTCGCCATCCGCCGCACCAATATCGGCCAGAACCCGAACGAGCCGAATCTGCTGGACGTGCTGCCGCCGTCGCAATTCACCTACCTCCCCAACACCGCCGGCTGCTACAGCGCCGATGACGCGGTGCGCACCTGCCGGCTGGCGCGCGAACTGCTCGATGGCCACGACCTGGTGAAGCTCGAAGTGCTGGGCGACGAGAAGACGCTGTACCCGGATATCCCGGCCACGCTCCAGGCCGCGGAGATCCTTATTAAGGACGGCTTCAAGGTGATGGTGTACACCAACGACGATCCGATCATGGCCAGGCGCTTCGCGGAGATGGGCTGCGTGGCGGTCATGCCGCTGGCCGCGCCGATCGGCTCGGGGCTCGGTATCCGCAATCCGTTCAACATCCGCTTTATCGTGGAGGCGGCCACGGTGCCGATCATCGTGGACGCCGGCGTCGGCACCGCCAGCGACGCGGCCATCGCCATGGAACTCGGTTGTGACGGTGTGCTCATGAACACCGCCATCGCGGCGGCACAAAACCCGGTGCTGATGGCGAGCGCCATGAAGAAGGCAGTCGAGGCCGGGCGCGAGGCGTTTCAGGCCGGGCGCATGCCGCGCAAGCAGTACGGTTCGCCGTCCTCGCCGCTCGGCGGGACATTTTTCTGAGTCCGTCGGCGCCGGCGCGTCACGTTCGCCATGCTCCGAGTTTACCTGCAGCGGCTCGTAATCTTTCTGAAGGCATTGGGGTATTTCTTTTCGCGCACACTGCCCGGCCGGGTCCTGGTTTTTCTCAGCCTGCCGCTGACACTTCTGGCCGTGGCACTCTGGGAGCCGGACCGGTCTCCACCGGTTTTCGATGTGCAGATGCACTATAACGACGATGCCTGGCCGCTCTATTCGGCCAAGGGGCTCATGCGTGCCATGCAGCGATACAACGTGCCATGGGTCGCGGTCTCGAGCACGCCGAATGATGGCACCGCAAAACTGGTCGAGGCCGATCGACTACGGGTCATACCGCTGTTTGTTCCGTACCGGAATCGCGCGGATCGGGATAACTGGCTTGAAAATCCGGAACTCATCGAATGGGTGACGGCGGAACTGGATCGCGGCATTTACCGCGGAATTGGCGAGTTTCATCTTTATGAAGGTCGGGTCGATGTGCCGGCGGTGCGTCGCCTGGTGGCGCTGGCGGTCGAGCGTGGTCTGGTGCTCAGCGTGCATGGCGAAGCCAATGTCATCCAGAAACTCCTGACGTTTGATCCCAAGATGCGTGTGCTCTGGGCGCATACCGGGATGAAGATCCGCCCGCGTCTTGTCGGCGAAATGCTCGAGCTGCATCCCAATCTCTGGGCGGAACTTTCCCACCGCGCCGATATTGCGCCGGACGGGCAGCTTGCCCCCGAATGGCGCAATCTCTTCGAACGGTTCCCGGACCGTTTCATGCTCGGCAGCGGCACCTACACCAACGATTTCTGGTTTCGCTACAACCTCACGCTGACACGGACCCGCGAGTGGTTAAGGCAGTTGCGGCCGGCGCTTGCCGAACGCATCGCCCACCAGAATGCGCTGGATCTCTTTGCCCGGCCCTGATGGCCGGTCTTGCCATTCCGTCATGACCTCAGCTTCCATGCCTCACCGCGCCATTCGCAGTTTCGTGCGCCGCGAAGGGCGTATCACCGATGCCCAGCGGCGCGCGCTCGAAGAACTGTTGCCGCGCTTCGGCGTCACACCGGGCGAGGCGACTCTCGATTTCGTTGCGCTCTTCGGGCGCGCCGCGCCGGTGCATCTCGAGATCGGTTTTGGCAATGGCGAGGTGCTTGCCACCATGGCCGCCGCGCACCCGCAGAACAATTATCTCGGCATCGAGGTACACCGCCCGGGCGTGGGCATGCTGCTGCGCAGGCTCGAGGCCGAGGGGCTCGCGAATGTGCGCGTTGCCTGCAGCGATGCCAGGGAATTGCTCGAGCAACGGATTCCAGAGGGCAGCTTGAGCGGCGTTTATGTTTTCTTTCCCGACCCCTGGCATAAA
>DATEYP010000183.1:0-9827 GCA_035256085.1 Acidiferrobacterales bacterium | reverse complement strand
GTTCCGGCAGAGGCGTAATAGGGCTTCATTTGTGCAACGGCTTTATTCCGCCGCCAATCTCCCCGAAGCACATCTCGTGCGCGGACTGCTTGCGGCCGCCGGCATCGAGGCGCGCGTGTTCAATGAATATGCCGGCGGCGCACTCGGCGAGCTGCCGTTCAGCGAGGTTGCGCCTTCGGTGTGGATCGAGGAAGAACGCGATCTGGTGCGTGCCCGGCAAATCATCACGACGTATGAGAAAGCGACGGTCGCGCCGGACAGCACGCGCTGCGGCACCTGCGGGGAAGAGAGCCCGCGTGACTTTTCAATTTGCTGGCAGTGCCAGCGGCCGCTGTAGGGTATCCATTTCCACAACCACAAGGAGAAGTTGCCATGTCCGATCATGTCTACAAAGTTGTTGAAATCGTCGGCTCGTCGAGCAAGGGCACCGACGACGCCATCCAGAATGCCATCGGGCGCGCGTCCAAGACGCTGAAGAATCTCGACTGGTTCGAGGTGGCGGAGACGCGCGGCCATGTTGCCAACGGCAAGGTCGGGCATTACCAGGTGACGCTCAAGATCGGTTTCCGGCTCGAGTAACAAACCAGTATTGCGCAATACCCTCACACGTCGCGGTTACGACCTGTGAGGGTATGTGCCGTTGAATATTCCTTCGGTTGTAGGGTGGGGCCCTGCCCCACCATCTGGATGTGGGGCGACAACGCGTTGAATCGCCGCCGGCGATGTTTGGTGGGGCAGGGCCCCATCCTACTTTTTGCCACGGCCAGTCATTGTTCGGGCTGTTCTAGAGAAACAGCGTCAGCACGCCGGTGTAGCCATACAGGCGATTGTGCGAGATTTCACCATTGCAGTAAAAGCCGGTGAGCGGCAGGTCGCCGAGCTCTTCCTGAATAATGCGCAGCTCGCCGGATTCTGCCCCGAACAGATTCGGGCCGCGCCCGACGCAGGTGTAGTACAGGCCACCCTTCGGCTGCGGCGCGCGCGCCTTCAGCTCGCGCAGCATGCGGCGCAGGTCGGCCTCGGCGCTCGCCGGGTCGCGCCGGCAGAATTGCAGCGGCTGGCCGGTGCTCAGCATCTCGCCGATCGCCAGCAGGTTGTTGTTCTCGTCCACACCCATGAGATTCCGCACCAGGTAATCGCCGGTGTCGCTGCCGCGCACCGGCAGCGCCACGCCGATGGTCCGGGCGGCGCGCGCCGGGTCGCGCGCCAGCTCCTCGCCGACTTCCTCGCGAAACACGTCCAGTGCCGGGCGGTCGTCGAGGCGGATCGCGATGTTGCGCTGGCACTGGGTAATGATGTGCCTGCCGCCGAATGGCGCGCAACTCTGGGTGAGGGCGGTGGCAATGGGCACCTCCGCATCGAACAGAATGCCGGACAGCGCACCTTCCACCATGCCGTCGGCGATCTGCGGGTAGCTCGTGCGTGACGACGTCAGTCCACCGACCAGGAAACCGCCGCGCACCGCTTCGCCCAGTTCACCGAGCAGTTTCGGAACCTGCATCGCGCGCGGGTCGGCGTGCACGATGCCGAAGTGGTGGTCGTGGCGCGCGAGCCAGGCATGCTCGGCGCGCACGAATGCATCCGGCTTGTCGGTCAGCGGCGGCAGGATACGGAACTGTTCCTCGGGGAAGCTTCCAACCAGTAGGCTAATGGCCGGGACATCGTGATACTCGCGGCCGTTGCCGCAGATGCCCGTGCCGACCGTGCCGGTCCAGTGGGCGACTGCGGTGCGTTCCTTGAGATAGGTGAATATTTCCGGCAGCACGCCGGCGAACGCATCCGTAGCATACAGAAAGGCGACATTCGCTTCGGCCGGAATGTGGCCGAGCCCGGCCAGGCAGGCGTCGGCGGCCTCTTGCCAGCGGCTGGCCGCGGCATGCGCGGCGAGAAAATGGTTATTGTTGTGCAAGCGTGCCTTTCCTGAATGGTTTCACGGTTATGTCCTCAACGGCGGCGGGGTTATGCGCTACACTGGATGCGCAGTATCGCACGGAATGGCGACGCACCTGAGACCATGATGTTTGCTGGGACTTGGCGTCATCAGGGCAGCACTTCTCATACATGACTGGCGCACGACATGTTCGAGCTGTTGTTTGAAACCTTTCTCATCCTGCTGGTAGTCATCGATCCGATCGGGCTGGCGCCGATTTTCGCCGCGTTGACACACGGCGAATCCGAGCCGTACCGGCGGCGTATGGCGCTGCGCGGCACGGCGCTGGCCGCGGTCGTGCTGGTCGCGTTCGCGCTGCTGGGCGACAGCCTGCTCGCTGCGCTCAACATCGGCCTGCCGGCATTCCGCATCGCCGGCGGGGCGCTGCTGTTCCTGCTTGCGATCGAAATGGTGTTCGCACGCCACTCCGGTGTGCGCGCGCCGACCCAGCGCGAGCAGGCCGAGGCCGAGCACAAGAAGGACATTTCGGTGTTTCCATTGGCCATCCCGCTGATCGCCGGCCCGGGCGCCATCACCACCGTGCTGCTCACCGCCGGGGTCCGGCAGGAGTCGTTCGCGGCCGTCGGCGCGCTGCTCGCCATGCTTGGCGTGGTGCTGGGGCTCACGCTGGTTTCGCTGCTGCTCTCCGCGCGTATCATGAAGCTGCTGGGCGAGACCGGCGCGAACGTGGTGAGCCGGGTGCTCGGCATACTGCTTGCGGCGCTTGCCGTACAATTCGTTCTGGATGGTCTGCAGGCGAGTTTCGCGCCGGACTATGCGGCGCAACTGATCTGAACGACGCCAGGTTCTCCACCTTTCCGGTGGGCCGGCACGACGGGTAGAATGCACTTGTCTTTCTACGGAGAAAAAGCGTGGACATCGCACACGGCACCACAATACTTTCCGTGCGCCGCGGCAACGACGTCGTCATCGGCGGCGACGGCCAGGTAACGCTCGGCAACACCATCATGAAGGGCAATGCCCGCAAGGTGCGGCGCCTGTACAAGGACCAGATCATCGCCGGCTTCGCCGGCGGCACGGCCGATGCCTTCACCCTGTTCGAGCGCTTCGAGGCCAAGCTCGAAAAGCACCAGGGTCATCTCACGCGTTCGGCAGTCGAGCTGGCCAAGGACTGGCGCACGGATCGCATTCTGCGCCGGCTGGAAGCGCTGCTCGCGGTGGCGGACAAAACCGCGTCGCTCATCATCACCGGCCAGGGCGACGTCATCGAGCCCGAGGGCGGGCTGATCGCCATCGGTTCGGGCGGGCCGTTCGCGCAGGCGGCCGCGCGCGCCCTGTTGGACGGCACCGAGCTCGGCGCGCGCGACATCGTCGAGCGCGCCTTGAATATCGCCGCCGACATCTGCATCTATACCAATCGCAACCTGACGATTGAGGTATTGTAGTTTCTAATATTTATGGCCACAGATGAACGCGGATGATCGAGCGATGAACACGGATGTTTGTTTTGCTTGTCAATTATTTATCTTTTAATCTGCGTTCATCTGTGGCTGATGTTTTTTTCGATGTGTTGTAGGTTTAATAAATCTGGCCACAGATGAACGCGGATGATCGAGTGATGAACACGGATGTTTGTTTTGCTTGTCAATTATTTATCTTTTAATCTGTGTTCATCTGCGTTCATCTGTGGCTGATGTTTTTTTCGATGTGTTGTAGGTTTAATAAATCTGGCCACAGATGAACGCGGATGATTGAGTGATGAACGCGGATATTCTTTTGGTTATCCATCGTTTATCTGCGTTCATCTGTGGCTGATATTTTTTACCTCAGGAACTGCTCATGTCCGAAATGACCCCGCGCGAGATCGTCCAGGAACTGGACAAGCACATCGTCGGCCAGGCAGACGCCAAGCGCGCGGTGGCGATTGCGCTGCGCAACCGCTGGCGGCGCATGCAGGTGGACGCGCGTCTGCGCCCCGAGATCACGCCCAAGAATATCCTCATGATCGGCCCGACCGGGGTCGGCAAGACCGAGATCGCGCGGCGTCTGGCGAGACTGGCCAATGCGCCGTTCCTGAAAGTGGAGGCCAGCAAGTTCACCGAAGTCGGTTACGTCGGCCGCGACGTGGATTCCATTATTCGCGACCTGGCCGACATGGCCGTCAAGATGCTGCGCACCGAGGCCACGGAGAAGGTAAAGGTGCGCGCCGAGGACGCGGCCGAGGATCGCGTGCTGGACGCACTCATACCCCCGGCGCGCGACGTCGGGTTCAACGCCAATGAGCCGCGCGTGCAGGACGGCGCGGCGCGCCAGGCATTTCGCAAGAAGCTGCGCGAAGGCCAGCTCGACGAGCAGGAAATCGAAATCGAGCTGACCGTCCCGGCCATGGGCGTCGAGATCATGGCGCCGCCCGGCATGGAGGACCTGACCAGCCAGTTGCAAGGCATGTTCCAGAACATGGGCGGACGGCGTCCGCGCCGGCGCAAGATGAAAATCAGCGAGGCGATGCGCCTGCTCACCGAAGAGGAAGCCATGCGTCTGATCAACGATGACGATCTCAAGGCGCAGGCCATCGAGCGTGTCGAGCAGCACGGTATCGTGTTTCTCGATGAGATCGACAAAATCGCCGGCCGCTCCGAGGCGCGCGGGCCGGATGTGTCGCGCGAAGGCGTGCAACGCGACCTGCTGCCGCTGGTCGAGGGCGCGACCGTGTCCACCAAGTACGGCATGGTGAAGACCGACCACATCCTGTTCATTGCCTCCGGCGCCTTTCACCTCTCGAAGCCGTCCGACCTGATTCCCGAGTTGCAGGGGCGACTGCCGATTCGCGTCGAACTGAATGCGCTCACCACGGAAGACTTTGTGCGCATTCTTACCGAGACGTATGCCTCGCTCACCGAACAGTACACGGCCCTGCTCGGCACCGAGGGCGTGACGCTGGCGTTCACGCCGGAGGGTGTGCGGCGTATCGCCGAAGTCGCCTTCCAGGTAAACGAGAAAACCGAGAACATCGGCGCACGCCGCCTGCACACCGTCATGGAGCGCCTGCTCGAAACCATCTCCTTCGAGGCGGCCGACAAAAGCGGCCAGACGCTGACGGTGGATGCGCCGTATGTGGATCAGCACCTGGCGCATCTGGCCGGTGACGAGGATCTGGCGCGCTATATTCTCTAGACCTAACTCATTGTCACGCTGACGGTTTTTACCGGCAGTCCGGGTGCTTGAAATTACCCGGCACACCCCCATAAAAAAGTCACCAAATTTTGTACCCCAACCCGTCGACTTGAATGGAGGTGTAACCATGAACCATCTGATCCGTACCCCCCGCAGCACTGTCGCCAACCGCTGGAACGATGACTTCAACAGTCTGTTCGAGAATTTCCTTCAGCCGATGCGCTGGGCGGAGGAAGAGGCCAGTCAGGGCATCGCACCACGCCTGGATGTCGTGGAGCGCGACAACGAGTTCATTGTGAAGGCAGAAATGCCGGGCATGAAGAAGGACGACATCGAGGTATCGCTGGAAAACGGCGTGCTCACGATAACGGCCGAGACCAAGAGCGAGACCGAGGAGAAGGAAGGCGACCGCGTCATCCGCCAGGAGCGCCGGTACGGTAAATTCCTGCGCAGCCTGCGCCTCGGCAAGGAAATCGATGAAAAGAAGGTCAAGGCCAACTACAAGGACGGTATCCTGGAGCTCGTCCTGCCCAAGGCCGAAGAGGTGAAACCGAAGAAGATTGCCGTGAATGTCGGCTGATTCCGCGCACCGATGGTAAAAAAGGGCCGCTGTCGCGGCCCTTTTCTTTTGTTTCGGCAAATGGCTGACTTCTGCAGGCAAATGCGGTAATTTCCTTTGCAGGTAAGTAATCACCTCTGCAGCCCTGACCGGCCAGTCAGGGTTGCACCAACAGGAACCCGAGGCATGCCGCTAACCGCGAAATCCGCCGCCGACCGCGCCCAGATACTGATCGAGGCGTTGCCGTACATTCAGCGCTTCCAGGGCAAGACCATTGTCATCAAGTTCGGCGGCAACGCCATGGTCGACGAAGCCTTGAAACAGAGTTTCGCGCGCGACGTGGTGTTGATGAAGCTGGTCGGCATGAACCCGGTCATTGTGCACGGCGGCGGGCCGCAGATCGGCAAGCTGCTGGAACGCATCGGCAAGAAGAGCGAATTCGTGCAAGGCATGCGGGTGACCGACCGCGAGACCATGGATGTGGTCGAGATGGTGCTCGGCGGCCTTGTGAACAAGGAGATCGTGAGCCTCATCAACAAACACGGCGGCAAGGCCGTGGGCCTGACCGGCAAGGACGGTGGTCTGATCCGCGCGCGCAAGCTGGTGATGAAGTCCGCGCCGGCCGGAGATCTGCCGAGCGAGATCATCGACATCGGCCACGTCGGCGAGGTGGAATCCATCGACCCGGAAGTGGTGGCGCTGCTCGACACGCAGAATTTTATTCCGGTGATCGCGCCCATCGGCGTCGGTCCGGACGGCGAGGCCTACAACATCAACGCCGATGTCGTGGCCGGCAAGCTCGCTATTACCCTGCGCGCCGAGAAACTCATGCTGCTCACCAACACCACTGGCGTGCTCGACAAGGAAGGAAAACTCCTGACGGGCCTGACCATCGGCAAGGTTAATGCACTCATCGCGGACGGCACCATCCACGGCGGCATGTTGCCGAAGGTCAACTATGCGCTTGATGCCGTGAACAGTGGCGTGAAGTCGGCACATATCATCGACGGGCGTGTCGAGCATGCCGTGTTGCTCGAAGTGTTCACTGATCAGGGCGTGGGTACTCTCATCAAGTCCTGACTGCTGATCGCGTCACACCACAGAGGAGGAACCATGGCCAGACCACGCAGTGGCGAACGGCGCGAGGAAATCCTGCAGGTGCTGGCGCGCATGCTCCAGGAACAGGCCGGCGAACACATCACCACCGCCGATCTGGCGCGCGCCGTCGGTGTGTCGGAGGCGGCGCTCTACCGGCATTTTCCCAGCAAGGCGAAAATGTTCGAGTCGCTGATCGAGTTCATCGAGGAGAGCGTATTCACCCGCATCACCCGCATTCTTGCCGAGGAGCCGCAATGGGAAGCGCGCCTCCAGCAGATTCTCACGCTGGTGCTTGGCTTTGCCGACAAGAACCCGGGCATGGCGCGCCTGTTGCAGGGCGGTGTGCTCACCGGCGAGACCGAGCGCCTGCGTGTGCGCATCAGCCAATTCTACGACCGCATTGAAACTCAGTTGCGTCAGGTGTTGCGCGATGGCGAGGCCCCGGGGAGCACGCGTCTGGCAGTGAACGAGACCGCGCAGCTTCTGCTTGCGTTCCTCGAAGGTCGCATTGCGCAGTACGTGCGCAGCGGCTTCACGGCATCACCGATGGAAGGCTGGGAGAAGCAATGGGAACTGTTGAGCCGCGGCGCGTTGCGCGCCTGATTCTTGCTACAAGATAAAAAGTGTAGGGTGCGCTCAGCGCACCGTCAGTGCTTGTCTGGATTGGTGCGTGGAACGCACCCTACCTCTATTGATCAGGCCGCCGAACCGCACACCGGACAGTCCGGATCCTTGCGCAGCTTGATGCTGCGCCATTCCATGCTAAGCGCATCCAGCACCAGCAGGCGCCCGGTCAGGGTCTCGCCGATATCGAGCAGCACCTTGATGGTCTCGGTGGCCTGAATGCTGCCGATGATGCCGACCAGCGGCGCCAGCACGCCGGTCTGCGAGCAGCTTTCGCCCAACTCATCCATATCCTTGTACAGGCAACGATAACAGGGGCTGTCGGCGCGCTCGGGACGGAACACCGCCACCTGACCTTCCAGGCGGATGGCGGCGCCGGAGATCAACGGCGTCTTGTTCGCCACGCACACCCGGTTGAGCGCAAAGCGCGTGGCAAAGTTGTCGCTGCAGTCCACCACCGCGTCGGCCAGCTGTACCTGCTCCACCAGCGCCTCCGGGTCGAGTTGCCCGGCGATCGCCGTCACCTGCACCTCCGGGTTCAGTGCCGCCAAGGTGTACTGCGCCGAAGTCACCTTGTCCACGCCCAGACGGTCGGTGGTGTGGGCGATCTGGCGTTGCAGGTTGGACAGTTCCACCCTGTCATAATCCACCAGCACCAGTTGGCCGACGCCGCTGGCCGCCAGATACATGGCCACCGGCGAGCCGAGGCCGCCCACACCGATAATCAGCACGCGCGCGGCCAGCAGCCGTTGCTGGCCTTCATAGCCGATTTGCGGCAGCAGGATCTGGCGGCTGTAGCGGAGCAGTTGCGGGTCGTCCATATGCGAATTCTAGAGCCGTCAGCACGGAATGGACAGGTCAAGAATGATGGTATGGTGCACGGCCCGTGCTTGCTTGTGGATGTGCAGGTTTTTGTGACCAGGAATTATCTGGCAGAAAACACCTAAAAAGCCTGCGTGAAGAAACCTCAGCTGCGCGAGCGGCCTGCCGTGACGCGTTCGTGGCCGGCTGTGTCCCGGCAAGAAGCGACCCTGTCGTAGCCATGGGTTGCAAGCAGCGCGCGCACCGCCTGCGCCTGATCGTAGCCGTGCTCGAACAACAGCCAGCCACCGGGGCGGAGACAGAGCACGGCGTCAGCGGCAATGCAGCGGATGCTGTCGAGGCCGTCCGCCCCGGCAACGAGCGCCGATTCCGGTTCAAAGCGAACATCGCCCTGTGTCAGGTGCGGGTCGTTTGCGCGCACATACGGCGGATTACTCACAATCACATCGAACCGCATGCCGGCCAGTGGCTTCAGCCATTCGCCATGCCGGAAGTCCACATTGGCGATATCGAGGCGCGTGGCATTGGCACGCGCCACGGCGAGTGCGGCTGAAGAGCTTTCGATGGCGATGAGGCGGCAGTGCGGACGCTCTGTGGCGATGGCCAGCGCAATCGCGCCCGAGCCGGTGCCGAGATCGGCGACGGTCCAGTCCGCATTTTCGGGAATGCGTGCCAGTGCCTGCTCGACGAGCAACTCGGTTTCGGGGCGCGGGATGAGCACGTCCGGGGTTACGTTCAGTTCCAGCGACCAAAACTCGCGTTTGCCGGTGAGGTAGGCGACCGGTTCGCCGCGCGCGCGGCGCGCGAGCAGTTCTTCAAGTCGTTCTTCGTGCTCCGGTTGCAGCGGTTCCTGCAAGCGCGTGATGAGTGCAGTGCGCGCGAGGCCGGTGACGTGCATTAGCAGCACCTCGGCATCGAGGCGCGGCGAGGGCGAAGAGGCCGCAAGCTGTTGTGCGGCTTGGCGAAGTATCTGGTCGATGGTCGAGGCCATGTAAAGAAGGTCTAGGAATGTTAATTAGGCGGAACCAATTCCGTAGGGTGCGTCCCACGCACCGCGAGCTGGTGCGTGGGACGCACCCTACGGGCCGGCACAATCTGGATCAGGCGGTGCCGAGCGCCGCGAGCTTGTCGGCCTGGTCCTCGGCGATGATCGGATCGATGAGGTCGTCGAGCTCGCCGTCCATGATGCGTTCGATTTTGTAGAGCGTCAGGTTGATGCGGTGGTCGGTGACGCGTCCCTGCGGGAAGTTGTAGGTGCGGATGCGGTCGGAGCGGTCGCCGCTGCCGACCTGGCTCTTGCGTGTGGCGGCCGCGGTCTCGCGTTGTTTGCGCTGTTCCGCCTCCAGCAGGCGCGCGGACAGCAGGCTCATGGCGCGCGAACGGTTCTTGTGTTGCGAGCGCTCGTCCTGGCACTCGACCACGATGCCGCTCGGCAGGTGGGTGATGCGGATCGCCGAGTCGGTCTTGTTCACGTGCTGGCCGCCGGCGCCGCTGGCGCGGAAGGTGTCGACCTTGAGGTCGGCGGGATTGAGCACGATGGCGTCGATCTCCTCGGCCTCGGGCAGGATCGCCACGGTGCAGGCCGAGGTGTGGATGCGGCCCTGCGCCTCGGTGGCCGGCACGCGCTGCACGCGGTGGCCGCCGGATTCGAACTTGAGG
>DATEYP010000182.1:0-4964 GCA_035256085.1 Acidiferrobacterales bacterium | reverse complement strand
TCCTCGATACGCGACGAACCGCTATCCTGCACGGTAAGTGCATTAATGGCCTTCTTGAAGGTATCGAACAGAATCTTTCCGGCGTCGGGCTCGGAGAGATTGCGCAGCACCACCGGGTCTTCGAGATTGACCGGTGAGATTTCAAACAACTGCTCGGTCATGAAGGTTCGCACCTTGGGGTAGAGCAAGTCGTAACCGCCGACGAGACGCAACTCCTTCAACAATTGCCGTGCAAAAAATCCCACAACCGAGCGGTAGTCAGCCGGCCCGGCGCCATCGAGCAGGATGGTATGGTGGACCTCGGCATCGAGCATGGTTTTGAAAACGATTTCGCGGGTTTGCTCGGGCGTGAAGGGTTTGAGCGGAAGCTTGGCGTTGCCGAAGGTTGCGGGTTCGAGCGCTTCAAGGTCTTTGTACTCGCGGTTGAACCGCCGAGTAAGCCTCGGTAGCTCAATATCCAATGCGTCGATATTCTTGTCGGCGTTCTGGGTATCCACTTCGACCACGAGCGAATCCTTGCGCTCGGTGCCCGGGCCCATCGGCACCCGCTCGAAGGTGACGCCTTCGCTCTGGATGGACTCAACAAATTCCATGAAGGCGGGTGTGCCCATGACCGAGACGGTTTCAGGCGTGTCCGAGCCGAAGTACATGCGGCGCAGGCCTCGACCGAGGGTTTGCTCAGGGAGGATATTGCTCTTGGCGACATATGCGCGCAGACCGACGATGGTGGTGACGTTACGCACGTCCCAGCCTTCCTTGAGCATCAACACGGAGACGATGGCTTTGACCGGGCTTTCCCAGGAATCTATCGCGTTGGCCTCACGACGGAGCTTTCTTAATTCTTCCTCGTTTTTGCTGGACGCGGCTTCGGAAATCTCACCGTTGCTCTTGGTGTGGATGACGAGCACGGCATCGCCTTCGAGTTCTGGACAGATTTTACGCAAATATTCGCCGACCTCATCGCAGTTGCGAGTGTCGTCTACCATCACGAACAACACCGCCTTCTTGCCCATGGCCTCGTGCTCGGCATAGCTTTTGCGCCACTCTTCGATGCCGAGTTGCAGGTAGTCGGCATAATGCTCGGTGAAAATCGCGCTCTTGTGCTCTTGCAGTCGGCTGCGGCTGGCGGGATCGGGCAGCACCGGATGCTTGACGACATTCTGGTATATCGCTTCTACCAACGGATAATCGGAAACCGTCTGCACGAAGATCGCACCGTTGTCGTGCCGGGGAGTGGCGGTCACATCCACCTGCAATGCCAGGCGAGCGTCCTTCTGTAGCATCCGGTGATGAATGTCCTGGATACTCTTGAACCAAGCCATCTTCGGGTCGTGAATGTGATGTGCTTCGTCATTGAACACGACCAGCTCATCCAGCTCGCGCACAATCTCGCCGAGATCGGCCTTGCTGTCCGTGGTCTTGCCGGCGGGCTTTGGGCCAAAGGGCGAAAGGAAATAGTCGCGCAGATCGTCGTCTTCGAGCGACGGCTCGCGCACATCACCGAGATAGACGCGATGGATGTTGGTGAGAAACAGGTTGCCGATATCGCGCTGCACTCTAACGTCATCTTGAATATGCAGTGCGATCTGGAAATCTTCGCGCCAGTTACGGCCTTCGTGGCCATTGTCTGGCAGGATCGGATCGCTGAAGAAAATGCGCAGCCCATCGAAATCGGTGCGCAGTCGGTCGAGCACGATAATATTGGGCGCGATCAACAGAAAATTGCGCGAGAGCGTCGAGTCGGCCTCGTAGAGTTTGTGAAAGTAGCTCCAAGCGATGAGCAGAGACAGAACCTTGGTCTTGCCCGCGCCGGTAGCCATCTTGACCACGTAACGTGGCCAGTCCTCGTCGAACATGTTGGTGGACACGGCGCCCGAAGCGTCGAAGCGGAGCAAATCAAATTTGTCCCGTACCTTGCGCACATCGTGCAGCCAGATGACCGTCTCCACGGCTTCGCGCTGCGCGAAGTAATAGCGGAACGGCGACAATGTGCCGTCGGACTGCTCGACCAGATGCTCGTTCTCGAACCACCAGTTCAACAACGCGCGCGACGTGGCCGATGCGCCTGCGTAACCCGCCTTTCGCCATGCCGTGACCTCTGTACGAATCTTGGCGACGAGAGGAGGCAACAGCTTCTCATAGGCCGTGCTCCGCAGCTCTTCCGCCGCCGGGAACCATCGTTGGTCCGGTAGTAGCTCCGCGTAGGGTGATTTCGGGAATTCAGGATGTAGCGCCATGCATCACCGATTTCTGCAACTCATCGTTAATATTGGCGCGACTCGAGCTACGCACCACCCAAGCGGTGTCGAGACGCCGCAGGTCAATCAATACGTCATTTTCTTGTTCTGGCTGAGGTGCCAAGACACTCCCCAAATCCCTTATTTTTGTATCCTAACATGCGCCTCCGGGCGCGGCGCAGCCACGCCGCGAATTGCTACATATAAGGAAAGGCTGTAGTGCCGAGGGCGGGTTCAGGCCCCGAACCGCTTGCGTGCTCTGCCCGCTTTGTCGCTAACGAGCCCCGGCACCGCCATGGTTTTGCAGTGGTATGCTGATGCCCACCGCTGCCCTGCCCGCAGCCCCATCTTGCCCTTCGCCCGCTCATGGCCCGTAACCAACCGATAACCGAGCAGCGCACCACCAGCCGCAACCTGCGGGTGCTCACGCATTTGTTTGGCTTTCTGCGCCCGTATCGTAAAAACCTGGCGGCCGCGCTGCTGGCGTTGTTTATTGCCGCCGGCGCGCTGCTCGGGTTTGGCGTGGTGCTGCAACGGGTGGTGGATCATGGCTTGAGCAGCGGGTCGAGCGCGGAATTGAATCAGGCGTTGTTGCTGTTTCTGCTGGTGGTGAGCGTGTTGGCGGTGGCGGTGGCGGCGCGGGTTTACCTGGTGAACTGGCTGGGCGAGCGCGTGGTGGCCGATATTCGCAAGGCGGTGTTCGCGCAGGTGCTCAAGCTGGAGCCGGCGTTTTTCGAAGTGACGCGCACCGGCGAGGTGATCTCGCGGCTGACCACCGATACCTCGCTGTTGCAGGTGGTGGTGGGCACGACCCTGGCGGTGGCGGTGCGCAACACGCTGCTGTTTGCCGGCGGGCTGGCGATGCTCGCCATCACCAGCCTCAAGCTCGCGGCGCTGGTGTTGCTGGGCGTGCCGCTGGTGATCGTGCCGCTGTGGCTGCTCGGCTATCGCGTGCGCAAGCTGTCGCGCGCTAGCCAGGATCGCGTGGCCGACATCAGCGCCTATGTGGATGAGGCGCTGTACGGCATACGCACCGTGCAGGCCTTCTGCCACGAGGCCATCGACAGCGCGCGTTACAGCCAGACTAGTGTTGCTTAGGGAAGCTCTGAACAAGTAGTAATGCCGTCATGCCAGCGAAAGCTGGCATCCAGAATCGGCCTGACGGCCGATGTCTTTTCAAGGCCTGGATTCCGGCTTGCACCGGAAACTGCTCCTGCGTTTCCGGTACTTCCGCCATCCATGGCGGTCGCGCCGGAATGACGACTTAATCAGAGGTTCCTTAGGGTACCGCGACTCTCTCGATCACCTTCATGATGGGTGCAGCCAGGTAAAGCTGTCCCCATTTACGGCCAGATATTTCTTTTAACATGCCGGCCTTCTGAAGCAAGGCGACGATCTGTCGGGCAGTTGGGTTGGAGACCTTGAGCATCTCGGCGGCGCGTGCGACCGTGATATAGGGATTCTGAAAGAGCTCATCCAGCAAAGCCACGGCCTTGGGCCGATCCAGCAGACGCGCGCGGTACTTCTCCCGCAAGGTCATCAGCTCATTGGCGCGTTGCGTGGCGTCGCGTGCCGTCTCGGCCACACCCGTCATGAAAAACAACAGCCACCCCGACCAATCGCCGTGTGTCCGTACGCGCTGCAACAGGTCGTAATAATCCTGGCGATGCGCCTCGATGTAGGCGGAAAGGTACAACAGCGGTTGCGACAACCGTTCGCGTTCGATGAGGAACAACGTGATCAAGAGGCGCCCGATACGGCCGTTGCCATCCAGAAATGGATGAATGGCCTCGAAGTGTTCGTGCATCAGCGCACAGTGGACCAAGTCGGGATGCTGGTCACGCTGGTGCAGGAATTTCTCCCAGCCGTTGAGCGCTTCCTGCATCGGCCGCGGTGGAGGGGGTACGTAGGGTGCGGTGGCCGGCGTGCTGCCAGGCGGGCCAATCCAGTTCTGGCTGCGCCGAAACTCGCCGGGCGTGGCGATATTGCCGCGCACGCCAGTCATGAGCCGGGCGTGTAGTTCGCGCACCAGTCGTAGCGACAACGGCAACCGCTTCAGCCGTCGAACCCCGTACTCCAGGGCGGCGACATAGTTGCGTACCTCGCGCAGGTCGGCCTCGTCTCCAGGCGGCAGGTCCGTCTCCATCTCATTCAACAGGATGTCGGACAAGCTGGCGCGCGTACCTTCGATGCGCGATGAAAGCACCGCTTCGCGGCGAACATAAGGGGCGATCAGCAGGTGGGGGTTGGGCAACAAGCGGCCGAGACCGGAAAGCTCGCTCAATGCCGTGTCCGCCCGAGACAGGGCCAGCACCAGTTCGGTATCGTAATGAATGTCTGGCGGCAGCGGCGCCGGGATGAAGGCATGATAGCCCTCGGGTGTACGGACAACGCGCCCCGCTTTGGGGTTGTGGAAGTCTTTGGGGTTCACGAGCGGTCCCTGTGCTTTGCAGAGGAGCTTTCAAAGCATATTCCACTTTGAAAGAATACTCTAGTATTTTATCAAAGCGAAAAACCGGTCCCGTTGCCTCGTTTCGGCCGGATATTCAGCCTGCCGCCACGCGACATCGTTCTGGTTATAACCCACGGTGGTATGCTGATGCCCACCGCTGCCCTGCCCGCAGCCCCTTCTTGCCCTTTGCCCGCTCATGGCCCGTAACCAACCGATTACCGAGCAGCGCACCACCAGCCGCAACCTGCGCGTGCTCACGCATTTGTTTGGCTTTC
>DATEYP010000181.1:0-2672 GCA_035256085.1 Acidiferrobacterales bacterium | reverse complement strand
GCCGCCTTCAGGCGGCTCACGGTGTTATTGGCGCCTTTGAAGCGCTCACCGAATAAGCCCCCGGCTTTGCCGGGGTCAGTTAACTCTGTCCGCCAGATGCTGTTCTGAAACCGACACGACTGTAACCAGCCCACACGAAAGCGGAATCTAATAAATCAAATGACTACGCCGGACAAACCACCGATGACCGAGAGCGACGAGGGCATCCATCACGCCCCATGGGAGAAGGCATTCGCCAAAGTACTGACTCCCTTCGAGGAATTCGTCCATCGCCAGACCACCTCCGGCCTGTTGCTGATGTCGACCGCCATTCTGGCGCTGATCCTGGCCAACAGCGGATTCGCGGCCGCCTATGAACATCTGGTGCACACGCCGGCCGGCATTCGTGTCGGCAGCTGGGGCATCGAAAAGAGCCTGCATCACTGGATCAACGACGGGTTGATGGCGCTGTTCTTTTTTGTCGTGGGTCTTGAGCTCAAGCGCGAAATGCTGGTGGGCGAGCTGGCGCAACCGCGCCAGGCGGTATTGCCGATCGCGGCCGCGATCGGCGGCATGCTGGTGCCGGCGCTGATCTACTTCGCGTTCAACCCGCAGGGCGAAGCCGCGCGCGGCTGGGGTATTCCCATGGCGACCGATATCGCTTTCGCCATCGGCGCGCTGGTCCTGCTCGCCGGCCGGGTGCCCAAGGCGCTGATTACCTTTCTGGTGGCGCTGGCGATTGTCGATGACCTGGGCGCCGTCGTGGTCATTGCGGTTTTCTATACCGAACACCTGGTGCTGGAATGGCTGGCCGTCGCCGCGCTGTTCCTGGCCGTGCTCATGATCTTCAACTTCGCGGGGATCCGCCGGATCATTCCCTATTTTCTGGTCGCCGTGCTGCTCTGGTATGCGCTGCTGGAATCCGGCGTGCATGCCACGCTCGCGGGGGTGTTGGGCGCCTTCACCGTCCCGGCGCGCCCGAAATACGATCCCGAGGTCTTCAGCCGGCACGTCAAGGCGCTGATCGCGCGCTTCGATGCCACGCACGTATCCGGCAAGAGCATCCTGACCAACGACAAGCTGCTGAGTGTGGTTCAGGCGCTGGAGCATGGCGTGCAGCGGGTCGAGACGCCGTTGCAGCGTCTGGAACATCTCTGGCACCTGCCGGTGGCGTTTCTGGTGATCCCGGTGTTTGCGCTGTTCAATGCCGGCATCCCGCTGGAGTTCGACGGTCTGTGGGCGACCCTGGCGCATCCGGTTACCCTGGGTGTCGGCGTGGGGCTGGTGGTGGGCAAGTTCATCGGCATCACCGGCGCGAGCTGGCTGGCCCTCAAGCTCGGCGTCGGCCAACTGCCGGCCGGAACGCGCTTTACCCAGATTGCCGGCGTGTCCTTGCTCGGCGGCATCGGCTTCACCATGGCGATCTTCATTACCCAGCTGGCGTTCGCCCGGCAACCCGAGTACCTGCTGATGGCCAAGACCGGCATCCTCACCGCGTCGTTGCTCGCCGGCATGGCCGGCTTTGTCTGGTTGTATCTGGCCAGCGGACGCCGGTAAGTGTTGGGCGGATGTCTGCTACGAGGCAGCCGCTTTGGCAGCGCTGGTCTTCTCGCTGCCCGTCGCCTGTGTCGCCGCGAGCTGGGTGAGCAGGCGCGCCGCCCAGCGGTAGATGTTGTGTTCCTCGACCTGGCGTGTCAGTTGCCGCATGCGTGCGCGCCGTTCGTCGGCGCCCATCTCCAGGCCCTGGCGTATGGCGTCGGCGAACTGCTCGATGTCGTAGGGGTTGACGATCAGCGCGTCGGCCAGCTCGCGCGCCGCGCCGGCGAACTCCGACAGTACCAGCACGCCGTCGCCGCCACCTTGTGCGGCGACGTATTCCTTGGCCACCAGGTTCATGCCGTCATGCAGTGAGCTCACGATGCACATTGGCGCCATGTGCAGGAAGGCGTGCACGGTCTTGGCATCGTGGTGTGCGACCAGGAAGTGGATCGGCTTCCAGTTGTCGGTCTGGTATTTCCAGTTGATCTCGTCGGCCAGCGCCTCGAGTCCGTCCAGGTGCTCGCGGTAACGCGGGATGTGGGTGCGGCTCGGCGCACCGAGTTCGACCATCGTGAAGCGCCCGCGATACTGCGGGTATTTCTCCAGCAGTCGATCGATGGCACGAAAGCGCTCCGGCAGGCCCTTGGTGTAGTCGATGCGATCCACGCCGACGGCGAGGTAGGCGTCGCCGAGCTGGTGCTGGGCCTTGAGTTCCGTGATCTGTTTGGCCAGCTCATCGCCCTCGGGGACATGTCGCTCCGACCAGGGCTGCACACTGATCGGGAATGGACGCACCAGCGTGCGGCTGCCGCGCAGCTCGACGGCGAAGTGGTCCCAGTCAAGCCGCGATTCGAGCACGCGGTCCACGGTGTCGAGGAAGTTGTTGCCGTACTGCTGCAGGTGAAAGCCGAGCAGGTCGGCCCCGAGCATGCCGTCCAGGATCTCCGCGCCCCACGGGCAGATGCGGAACGCCTCCGGGTTGGGCCAGGGGATGTGCCAGAACAGTCCGACACGCAGGTCGGGGCGCTGTTCCTTGAGCATGCGCGGCACCAGCGCCAGCTGGTAGTCCTGCACCAGCACTACTGCCTGGCCCGCGCCGATTTCGTCCAGCACCGCGTCCGCGAAGCGGCGGTTGGCCAGGACGTAGTGTTCCC
>DATEYP010000180.1:0-18715 GCA_035256085.1 Acidiferrobacterales bacterium | reverse complement strand
GTCACTCCGGCGCAAGCCGGAGTCCAGAAGTGCCGCGCGATCCGGATCGATATCGTCTGGATACCGGCTTGCACTGGAAACAGCTCCTGCGTTTCCAGTACTTCCGCCATCCATGGCGGTCGCGCCGGTATGACGGCATTTAGGAATCATCCTGAACGCTGGAGGCATCCGGCTAGCCCTGCACCGCCTGACGGAAGCGCTCCACGAGCGGCTTGAGCGTGGCGTGTTTCATTTTCATGGACGCCTGATTTCCCACCAGCCAGGCGCTGATGTCGGCCAGCTTTTCGATCTCGGTGAGACCGTTGGCTTTCAGGGTATTGCCGGTCTCCACCAGATCCACAATGCGGTCCGAAAGGCCGACCAGCGGCGCCAGCTCCATCGAGCCATAGAGTTTGATGATGTCGGTCTGAATACCCTTGGCGGAAAAGTGGCGGCGGGTGATGTTCACGTACTTGGTGGCTACCCGCACCCGGGTCCAGGCCTTGGGGTCATCGCGCGCCGCCAGCCCGGCCGGTTCAGCCACCATCAGCCGGCAGCGTGCGATCTTGAGGTCGAGCAACTCGTACAGGTCATGGCCGTCGACCTCCATGAGCACGTCGCGTCCGGCAATACCGAGATCGGCGGCGCCGAACTGCACATAGGTCGGCACGTCCGCGGCGCGGATAATGACGATCTGGGTGCCGGGGACGTTGGTGTCGATTATGAGTTTGCGGCTCTTGAGCGGATTCTCCACCGGCTCGATACCGGCGCGCGCCAGCAGCGGCAGACTCTCTTCCAGAATCCGCCCCTTGGACAGCGCAATCTTGATGCTCTCGGTCATGGCTCAGGCGATATTGCTGGCAGCGGCACGATTGGTACTGGGCACGCGCCGGATGCGCGCGCCGAGCTGCTGGAACTTTTCCTCAATGCACTCGTAACCGCGATCGATGTGGTAAATGCGATCGATAAGCGTCTCGCCCTCGGCCACCAGGCCGGCCAGCACCAGACAGGCCGAGGCCCTCAGGTCCGTGGCCATCACCGGTGCACCGCGCAGCTTGGCAACACCGCGCGTCAACGCGGTGTTGGCGCGAATCTCGATATCCGCGCCGAGGCGCACCAGTTCCTGCACGTGGTGAAAGCGGCTCTCGAACACCGTCTCGGTGACACTGGCCGCACCTTCGGCAATCGCATTCATGGCGATGAACTGTGCCTGCATGTCGGTCGGGAACGCCGGATACGGCGCGGTGCGCACGCTCACCGCCTTGAGGCGCTTGCCCTGCATGTCGAGACTGATCCAGTCGTCGCCGGTCTCGATCGCGGCGCCAGCCTCGCGCAACTTGTCGAGCACCGCCTCGAGCAGGTGCGGCTGGGTATTGCGCAACTTGACGGCGCCACCGGTCATGGCCGCGGCCACCAGATAGGTGCCGGTCTCGATACGATCCGGAACGATCATGTGCCGGCCACCGCCGAGGCGCTTCACGCCCTCGATAGAGATCTCATCGGTGCCCGCTCCCCGGACCTTGGCGCCCATGCTGTTGAGACAACGCGCCAGATCCGCAACTTCCGGTTCGCGCGCGGCATTCTCGATCACGGTGACGCCGTCCGCCAGGGCGGCAGCCATCATCAGGTTCTCGGTGCCGGTCACCGACACCATGTCCATGAATATCCGCGCACCACTGAGGCGCTTGGCTTTCGCCTTGATGTAGCCGTCTTCAACCTTGATGTCGGCACCCATCGCCTGCAGACCTTTAATATGCAGGTTGACCGGGCGCGAACCGATGGCGCAACCGCCGGGTAGCGACACCTCGGCTTCACCGAAGCGTGCCAGCAGCGGCCCCAGCACCAGAATCGAGGCACGCATGGTTTTTACCAGCTCGTACGGCGCGCGCAACGAATTGATGGTGGTGGTATCGGCCTCGATGGTCATTTTGTCGCCCACCGTCAGGTTCACACCCATGCGCCCGAGCAGCTCCATGGTGGTGGTAATGTCCTGCAGGTGCGGGACATTGCCGATGGTGAGCGGGCTGTCGGCCAGCAGCGAGGCCACCAGTACCGGCAAGGCCGCGTTCTTGGCGCCGGAAATGCGAATCTCACCGCGCAGCGGGGTACCACCGTAGACAATCAGTTTGTCCATATGAGAAGACCGGGGCTCACCAAGCCAGAAAATCAAAGGCCGCCCGGTGGGGCGGCCTGGATAGTTTACACCGAGAGACCCTGAAAAAGCCCAGAGACGGGCTTTTTCAGTATTTTTCCGGACCTAAGCGGATTTCGTGCCGCTCTGGGCCTCGGCCACCAGTTTCTGCAGCTCGCCCTTCTGGTGGAGCTCGGCCATGATGTCCGAGCCGCCGATGAACTGACCCTTAATATAGAGCTGCGGAACCGTCGGCCAGCTGGAGAACTGCTTGATGCCCTCGCGGATCTCCGGATCGGCGAGCACATCTACCGAAGCGAACTTGGCGCCGCAGGCCTTCAGCAGCTGGGTGGCGCGACCCGAGAACCCGCACTGCGGGAACTGCGGCGTGCCCTTCATATAAAGAATAATGTCGTTTTCCTCGACCTGCTTGCGGATCTTGTCTTGCACGTTCATGAATGTGTCTCCGTATTCAAAGTTGTTCGGCCGGAATCAGCGCCCGCCTTCGGCGGCATATTGTTCCGGGGTCAGGGTGCGCAGCGCCAGGGCGTGGATCACCGCGTCCCGCATGTTCTGCCCCAGCGCCTGGTACACCAGCTGGTGTTGTTGCACGAGGCTTTTCCCGGCAAAGTCCGCGGAGACGATCAGCGCCTCGAAGTGATGACCGTCGTCGCCGCTGACGCGCACCTGCGCGCCGGGAAGCCCGGCTTCGATGAGTCGTTGGATGTCTTCGGCTCGAGTCATATCGAATTAGTGAATCGGGCCACACTGGCCGCTTTGGCCGCTCTCAGCCTCCTGCTTCCCGCGGCACTCGTACATCCCTGTACGTCGCAATGGCCGGCAAGCATACGCCGGACACGCGGCAGATAAAAGGCTCACTGCAATGCCCCTACAATGGCTATTTTTCCAAGCGCCGTTATTGGCGCAATGGACTTTGTGCAAGCTTGCTTTCATTAGATCAGCTGCGGATTTTGTAACCGCGTCGCAAGAGCTCCAGCGTCAGCCCGGACAACAGCACGAACGACGACAGGACGACGATAAAACTGAGCAGCGGACTCACGTCCGAGACGCCGAAGAATCCGTAGCGAAAACCGTCGATCATGTAGAAGAATGGATTGAAGTGCGACAAGGTCTGCCAGGACTGCGGCAATGAATGGATCGAGTAAAACACGCCGCTCAGGAAGGTCAGCGGCATGATGATGAAGTTCTGGAAGCCGGCAAGCTGATCAAACTTGTCGGCCCACAAACCGGCAATGATGCCGAGCGTGGCGAGCGCCGCGCTGCCGAACACAGCGAACACCAGCAGCACCAACGCATTGTGCAACGGCAGGGGAATGAGCACGAGCGCCGCGAGATACACACCGGCACCGACCACCACGCCGCGCACCACCGCCGCCAGCACAAAGGCCAGGAAAAACTCGACGTGCGAAAGCGGCGTCATCAGGACGAAAATGAGATTGCCGGTGATCTTCGACTGGATCAGGCTCGATGAGCTGTTGGCAAAGGCGTTCTGTAACACCGCCATCATCATCAGGCCGGGAATCAGAAACGCGGTGTAGCGCACACCCGGAAAGGCCTGCACATGCTCCTCAAGCACATGCCCGAAAACCAGCAGATAGAGCAGCGCCGTCAGCATCGGCGCGAGCAGCGTCTGGAAACCCACCTTGTAAAAGCGCAACAGCTCCTTGTAGAGCAGCGTATTAAAGCCACGCAGAATCATGGCCGCCGTTCCTTGCGGGTCAGTTCGAGAAACACGTCTTCGAGATCCGGCTTCTCGGTGTGCAGGTCGGTGATCACCGCGCCGTGTGTGCGCAGCGCATCCACCACGTCGGCGATGGCATCATCGCGCCGGTGCAGTTGCAGGACCAGTTCGTTGCCCCGTCGTTGCTTGACCTTGCTCTCCAGCGCCGCGGGGAGCCGGGCCATCGGACTCTCGGTGTGCACCGTGAACATAACGCTGTCCATGCCGCGCGCCAGCAGCCCCTGTTTGCTGTCGAGCGCGATGACGGCGCCGCGGTCGAGGATGGCGATGCGCTCGCACAGCGCCTCGGCCTCTTCCAGGTAATGCGTGGTGAGTACGATAGTGTGGCCTTCGCGGTGCAGGCGCTGGATGAACTGCCAGAGCAACCGGCGCAGCTCCACGTCCACACCCGCGGTCGGTTCGTCCAGCACCACGACCGGCGGCCGGTGCACCAGCGCCTGCGCCACCAGCACGCGCCGCTTCATGCCACCGGACAGTGAGCGCATGTTGGACTCGGCCTTGTCGGCCAGCATGAGCGCGTCCAGCAATTCCTCGATCCACGAGTCGTTCTCGCGTCCAAGGCCGAAGTAGCCGGCCTGGATGCGCAGCACTTCGCGCACACTGAAGAACGGGTCGAATACCAACTCCTGCGGTACCACGCCGAGCGCGCGCCGCGCCTGCCGGTAACCCTTGACCACGTCGTGCCCGAGCACCGCGACACTACCGGCATCCAGGCGCGCGAGACCGGCGAGGATATTGATGAGCGTGGATTTGCCGGCGCCGTTCGGTCCGAGCAGGCCAAAGAATTCGCCACGCCGGATATCGAGGTCCACGCCCTGCAAGGCATGCACGTTCCGGTAGCGCTTGTGCACGCCGCGAACCGCAATCGCGATGGATGGTGGAGGTGCCGGAGCGGTTCTCCGGCCGGCGGCGGCAGTCATGTCATTCCCATTCGCAGTCATGGAATTTCCCGCTCCCGCAAGGCGGGGAAGGGAATGTTAATGTGGATTAACCTGGAAAAAAGCAGCCAGCCGCAGATGAACGCGGATATTCAATGCGCTGCCTGTTATTGCCGGACCACCAAAAGGGTGAATGACCTCGGTGCATCGATAGCATGAATCATCAGCGTAAATCTGCGTTCATCTGTGGCTAAACGCCGTTTCAGGATGATGGAATCAGGGAATGTGATTGAGCAGCGCGTCCTGCAGGCCATTGATGCGGATCAACGTCTGCACCTGCGTGGGAATGTTGGCAAAACGCAGCTTACGATTCGCGGCGCTTGCGCGCCGCAGCCATTCAATCAGGAGCGCGAGCCCGGCGCTGTCGGTGCGCTCGACCTGCGCAAGATCAATGGTCAGATCACCCGCGCCAGCAAACCAACTGGACGAGTTCTGGTAAAGACCCGGCACCGTCTCGAACGTCAGCGCGCCGGTCACGGACTGTGTGGTCGGACCTGTGCTCATTTCTTTCCCGAGCCGGCAGCGCGTTTCTGCCTGTTGTTGTCGGTGATTTCCGCAATCAGCGCGTCCATGCCCTTCTCCCGGATCTTGGTGGCATACACCGAACGGTAGTTGGTGACCAGGCTCACGCCCTCGATGGTGATGTCGTACACCTTCCACGCGCCGTCCTTGTTCTTAAAAAAGCTGTAGTGAATCGGAATGTTCGGCTGGCCGCCGGTCTGCTTTACCTCGGTTTTCACCGTCACCTCGGTGTCATCCGGCTTGCGCTGCACCGGCAGATACACGATCTTCTGATCGTTATAATTCAGCAGCGCCTGGGAATAGGTGCCTACCAGCAGATCGCGGAATTCACTCGTGAAACGCTCGCGCTGCTCCGGAGTGGCCTCCTTCCAGAAGCGTCCCAGCACCCATTGCGCCATGCGCCGGAAGTCGAAGTGCAGCAGCACCTTCTCGTCCGCCATTTTATAGAGTTTGGCGTAGTCCTTGGCATAGACGTCGCGGTGCGCCTTGATCTCGGTCAGGATTTCGTCCGCAGTCTTGCGCACCAGCTCTTCCGGCGCCACCTCGGCATGGGCGACGCCCGCCGACAGCAGCAGTAAACTAGCAAGCAGGAAGAATTTACGCATGGCACTCTCCGTTCCTTATTATTTCTTGCCGTTGTCGGCGGGCTTGTCGATGAACATGGTCAACACTCGACCGATGAGTTTTTCCAGCACCATGGCTGGTTGGGTCAGCTTGATGCGGCTGCCTTCCTTTAGATACTCCTCGGCGCCGCCGGGTTCCAGACCGATGTACTGCTCGCCCAGCAAACCGGCCGTGAGAATCGAGGCACTGGTGTCGGTGGGCAGATTCTTGTAACGACCGTCGATGTTCATGGTGACGACTGCCTGAAAGCTGTCCGGGTCGGTATTGATCTGCACCACCCGGCCGATGCGCACGCCCGCCAGCGTCACCGCCGAGCGCACCTTGAGGCTGCCGATGTTCTCGAAGCGCGCCTCCACGCGATAGCCGTTGGCCACGTCCGTGGTTGTGAGATTGCCAACACGAAACGCCAGCCACACCAGGGCCGCAAGACCGATGACGACAAACACCCCGACCCATATTTCCACGGTTTTTCTGTTGGTCATATCAAATTTCCCCGAGCATCAACGACGTCATAATGAAATCCAGTCCCAAAACGGCCAGCGATGAATACACCACGGTGTGGTTGGTGGCGTGGGCGACACCCTCGGAATTGGGCACCGCATCGTAACCCTCGAACACCGCGATCCAGGTGACCACCACCCCGAACACGACGCTCTTGATGACACCGTTCATGATGTCCTCGTGAAAATCGACGCCGTTCTGCATCTGTGACCAGAACGCGCCACTGTCCACGCCGAGGAGACCGACGCCGATCATCTGGCCGCCGAAGATACCAATCGCACTGAAGAGCGCGGCCAACAGCGGCATGGCAATGACGCCGGCCAGAAACCGCGGTGCGATCACGCGCATCATCGGGTTAACCGCCATCATTTCCATGCCGGCGAGCTGCTCGGTGGCCTTCATCAGGCCGATCTCGGCGGTGAGCGCCGAGCCGGCACGGCCCGCAAAGAGCAGCGCCGTAACCACCGGCCCGAGTTCACGGAGCAGCGATAACGCCAGAACCAGGCCAAGCGACTCGGCAGCGCCAAACTTGACCAGTGTATTGTAGAGCTGCAGACCGAGCACCATGCCGACGAACAGGCCTGAGACCAGCACGATGGGCAGAGTGAACACACCCACCGAATACAGTTGTTGCACCACCAGCCAGAAGCGCGTTACCAGCACCCAGCCGTGGCCCACGACTTCAGAGAGAAAAAAGGCCGCACGCCCAAGCCGCTCGACCGACTGCAACACGCCAGCACCGATGTTCTCGAGAAATTTCATGCACCCTTCTCCAGCAGGTCGTCGAGATAATTGCGCGCCGGATAGGTGTACGGCACCGGCCCGTCGGGCAGGCCATCCATGAACTGCCGCACGTATGGCGAGGTGGAGTTTTGCAGTTCGGCCGGCGTGCCCTGCCCCAGGATGCGGCCGTCGCCGAGCAGGTAGGCGTGATCGGAGATCAGCGAGGTCTCGGCCACGTCGTGCGACACGACGATGGAGGTGATGCCAAGCACCTGATTGAGTTCGCGAATCAGCTTGGCGATCACGCCCATGGAAATCGGATCGAGTCCGGTAAACGGCTCGTCGTACATGATCATCATCGGTTCGAGCACGATGGCGCGCGCCAGCGCCACGCGCCGCGCCATGCCGCCGGACAGTTCCCAGGGCATCAGGTCGCGCGCGCCGCGCAGGCCCACGGTCTGGAGTTTCATCAACACCACGTTTCTCAGCACCGCCTCGGGAAGCCGGGTGTGCTCGCGGATCGGGAAGGCCACATTTTCGAACACGGACAAATCCGTGAGCAGTGCGCCATGCTGGAACAGCATGCCCATGCGCTTGCGCAGCTGGTACAGCTCCCGGATGTTCAGGTCCGGAACATTCTGCCCGTCCACGAGCACCTGGCCCTGGCTCGGGCGCAGGCGTCCGCCGATCAGGTTGAGCAGCGAGGTCTTGCCGCAGCCGCTGCCACCCATGATGGCGGTTACTTTGCCGCGCGGAATACCGAGCGTCAGGTTGTCCAGAATGGTGCGCGTGTTGTATTTGAAACTGACGCCCCGGATATTCACCAGGTTGTCGTTGTCGTTCGTGGACGCTGCGTTCTGTGACACGCTCGCTGGATTCCTGTATCTTGTCGGCAGCTGGACTGGACGAATGCGGCCCCATTCTAGTCGAGCCGTTCAGGGTTTGTCAGCATGCCTTCCGTCGGCCGGCCAACACGCCGAATTGGGGCATTTAGCGTCCACGATTACAATATCCGCTGATTTGGCCGTGGCCGGCCATACACTTCTCAATCCCGACAAGGAGTTTGCCATGCATTCCGCTTGCATCCGTTTTGCTCCCGCTCTGCTACTTTCTGCAGTACTTGTCCTGCTCCCGGGCGCCGCCGCCGCGGGTGGCGCCTTGTTTATTAAAGGCGGCGCCTTGCGCCTGCAGGACGATGGACAGATGATCGATTTACAGCAGCGCAATCTGGATGACACCAGCCACAGCACCCTGGCCTTCGGTTGGGAGGTGCGCAAAAAAAGCGGTGTGGCGCTCGGCATGGAGTTTCTCACCTACCGCAATGAATTCACGCTGCCCGCCGCGGAGCCGGGTGAAGCCAAAACCGTTGCCTTGCAGTTCGTCGGCAAGAAGTACTTCATCGATGGCGGCGTTTTTCATCCGTACGTCGGGGGCGGTATCGGGGGCGGCCGCACCAATGTCTCCTACATCAGCGGTGGGACTGAGTACTCGGACGAGGAATACACCCTCGCCATGCAGTTCCTGCTGGGCTTTGAATTGCGCTTCGATAACCTGAGTTTCGTGCTGGAAGGCAAGCACCTGTACCACGACATCGAAAGCGGCGGCAATGAATATGACCCGACGGCCACCGGCATCTTCGCCGGCATGGGTATTAACTGGTAATCACAACCACGTGTAAATCGTTCGTCGCTCGCATGAAACCGGCCGGCAAATTCACAAGCCCGGCAGGGAATCTGCCATACAGGGAGTCCGTTTATGAATTCTGCGTGCCGGCGTTCCGTTGCAACACTATTGCTCTCTACCGCCCTGGCCGTGCTCCCGGGTTCCGCTGTGGCAGCCGGCGTCGTATTTATCAAGGGTGGTGCCATGCACCTGATGGACAATTCGCAGTCGTTTGACACTCCAGCGCACATCCCGGAAAACGTCACCCTGGATGAAACCAGTTACAAAACCATCAACGCCGGCTGGGAGCTCCGCCTACGCCATGGCTGGGCCGTTGGCACCGAGTATCTGGGCTACAACCACCGATTTACGTCGTCTGCATCACCCTCTGCGCGCGGCACGGCCGAGACCGACGCCTTTATGGTTAGTGGTAAAAAATACTTTTTTAACAGCGGCAACTTTCACCCCTATGTCGGGGGCGGTTTTGGTATCGGATTCACCGATATCAGTAACGAAGGCGGCGGAGGGCAAATTGAGATGGACCTCAATACTTCCATCCTCTTACACGCAATGCTCGGTGTAGAACTGCGTATCGACCACCTGAGTTTCCTGCTGGAAGCCAAGCACATGAAGTTTGACATCCGCCATATCGATGTCGAATATGATCCGACTGCGACCGGCATGTTTCTCGGCGTGGGATTTAACTGGTAACGCTGCTGACTGGCTGCCCGGCCACGAACTCCGCCAGATCGGCCGGTGTATCCACGTCCTGCACGACCCCGGCATCGTCCACGTCGAAACGCGTAAGCGACGTCGCATGCCGCACCAGAATCGCGCGCGCGCCGGCATCGCCCGAGAGTGCAAGCAGTTCATCGCGAAAGCCGGAATGGAAACCAACCGGGTGTCCGCGCCGCCCGGCATGAAAAGGGGCAACCAGCAGTGCCCCGGTCTTCAGCGCCTGGGCGGCGCATTGCAGGGTGGAATCCTGGATAAAGGGCATATCCGCCAGGGCGATGAGCCAGCCGTGCGCCTCGCGGCTGGCGGCGACACCGGCCGCGAGGCTCGCGCCCATGCCGGCGTGCGCGTTCTCGCACACCACGACACGCAAACCTTCGGCCGCCAGCAGGGCAGATAACTCCGGGTCTGCGGGTCGCACCACCGCCACCACCTCACCCAGCGCCGACCGCAGCCGGCGTGCCGCGGCGATCGCCAGCGGCGTACCGTCCGCCAGTGGCGCAAGCAGCTTGTTCGCCCCGAACCGGCTGCCGCAACCTGCGGCTAGCAAGATGCCGGCAATTCCGCGCATGTCTTCACAGCCACATCCGGCATCGGCGTGTCCGTGCGATCCGGCTCATTTGATCTGTACAGCGTAATCCCGTTTCGCACGGCGATCAGTTCGGCGAGAATCGCGATCGCAATTTCGGCCGGGGTGCGGCTGCCGATCGGCAGCCCCACCGGACCATGCAGTTTCTCGATGGTGGACGGTGGAAGATCGAGCTGCTTGAGGCGTGCGCGGCGTCTGGCGTTGTTGGCGTGCGAACCGAGCGCACCGACGTAGAACGCCGGCGAGACGAGCGCTTCCATGAGCGCCAGATCGTCGAGCCTGGGATCATGCGTGAGCGCGAGCACCGCACTGCGCGCGTCGCGCACGAGTGCGCGCACGGCATCATCCGGCGAGCGCGTGTCCAGCGCCGCGTCTCCCGCCTGCCATTGCGCCGCATACTCCTCGCGCGGGTCGCAGACGATCACTTCATAGTCGAGTGCCTGCGCCATCTGCGCGACGAAGCGCGACAGCTGCCCGGCACCGATCAGCAGCAGGCGCCAGGCCGGGCCGAACACCTGTATAAGGTTCTCACCGTCGAAACGAAAAACAGCGTCGCGTCCCGCCGCATGCAGACTCGCTTCGCCGGTCGCGAGACACACTCGCCGCGCCGTGAGCCGGCGCGCGTCCATGGCCTGCAGGATGCGGCGCAACGGTTCGGCGCTCGCGAGCCGCTCCACGACGAGATCGAGCCGTCCACCGCACGGCAAACCGAACCGGTGGGTCTGCTCGGGGGTGACACCGTAACGCTCGATGCGCGGCAGCGCCTGCGACGCACCGCCGGCCGCGAGCCGTGCACTGAGATCGTCTTCGACGCATCCACCCGACACCGAACCGACAAAACGTGCGTCGTCGGCACGAACTGCGAGCAACGATCCCGATGGGCGCGGCGACGCGCCCCAGGTGTGTGCCACCGTGACGAGATAGACGCCGTGACCGGCATCCAGCCAGTCGGCGGCGGTTTCGAGCACTTCACGATCAGCACTGCGCATAATATCTCTTGGCCACAGATGAACGCAGATAAACACAGATTTGGATTTGCAGAATCTCGATTCCTACCGGTTTATATCTGTGTTCATCTGCGTTCATCTGTGGCTAAACCCTTTACACCCGGATCGGCAACTTGCGCACCGGCTTGCCGGTGGCGGCGAACACCGCGTTCGCCACCGCCGGTGCGATCGGCGGCGTGCCGGGCTCGCCGGCGCCGCCGGGATGCTCGGCGCTCTTCACGATGTGTACTTCGATGTCCGGCATTTCTTCAAACCGCAGCAGCGGGTAGTCGTTGAAGTTGCCCTGCTCGATGCGCCCGTTCCTGACGGTGATCTCGCCCTTGAGCGCGGCGGTCAGGCCATAGACAATGCCGGACTCCATCTGCGCCACCACTGTGTCCGGATTCACCACCAGGCCGCAGTCGATGGCGCACACCACGCGCTGAACGCGAACCTGGCCGCGCTCCACCGACACCTCCGCGACCTGCGCGCAGTAGCTGCCGAAGGACTCGGCCACGGCGATACCGCGCGTGCGGCCGCTCTGCAGCGGCGTGCCCCAGCCGGCCTTCTGCGCGGCCAGCTCCAGCACGCCGAGATGGCGCGGGTGTTTGGTGAGCAATGCACGCCGGTATTCATACGGATCCTTGCCGGCCGCGGCCGCCAGCTCGTCCAGAAAGCATTCCGTAATATAGGCATTCTGCGAGCTGCCCACCGAACGCCAGAAGCCAACCGGCACCGCGCCGTTTTCCATCGCCCACGTCACCAGCAGGTTGGGAATCGCGTACGGCAAATTGGCCGCGCCTTCGACCGAGGTGTTATCGACGCCGTTCTTGATGGAATTCGGGAACACGCGGCTGAAAATCGACCCCCCGGCAATCTCGTGCCGCCAGGCAACCGGATTGCCGTCCTTGTCGAGCGCGGCGCTCAGGCGATTGAGGGTCGCGGGTCGGTAATAGTCGTGGTGCATGTCGTCTTCACGTGTCCAGATCAGCTTCACTGGCGCGCCCGTGGCCATGGCCAGCTGCACGGCCTCGGCCACGAAATCCTGCTCCGAGCGCCGCCCGAATCCGCCACCGAGGAACGTGGTATTGACCTTTATCTTTTCGGACGGCAGGCCGGTGATTTGCGCCGCCACAAACTGCGCGCCGGTCTGGTTCTGGGTCGGCACCCACAGCTCGCAACTGCCTTTCTTCACCAGCGCCGTGCAATTCATCGGCTCCATGCAGGCATGTGCAAGATACGGCGCCTCGTATACAGCCTCGATGATTTTGGGTGCGGCCTTGAGCGCCTTGACCGTATCGCCATCGTTGCGTGCCTTCACGCCCTTCTTCTTCAGCGCCCGTTCGAGTTGCTTGCGGATTTCAGCGCTATCCAGCTTGGCGTGCGCACCCTCATCCCATTCCACCGCGAGCGCAGCGCGCCCCTGATGCGCCGCCCAGAAACTGTCGGCCACGACCGCGATGCCGGAATGTACGGACAGCACCTGGCTCACGCCCGGCACGCTCTTGGCCTTGGTGGCATCGAATTTTTTCGGCTTGCCGCCGAACACCGGGCAGCGCGCGACCACGGCAGTGAGCAGGCCGGGCAATTTCACATCCATGCCGAACACGGCGCTGCCATTGACCTTGAGCGGTGTGTCCAGACGTGCGGTGGATTTTCCAATCAGCTTGAATTCACCCGGTTCCTTCAGGAACACCTCGGACGGAACCGGCAGGGTCGCGGCCTTGGCGGCGAGCACACCGTAACTGGCCTTGAGATTGCCGGTCTGGTGCAGGACGACACCGTTTTCGGCGCGGCATTGGTCTTCTTGCACCTCCCAGGTCTGGGCGGCGGCACGAATCAGCAAATCGCGCGCGGCCGCGCCGGCCTGGCGCAGCGGCGTCCAGAAGGCACGCACCGCGGTGCTGCCACCGGTGAGTTGCATGCCGATAAGCGGATTGGTGTAGGCCTTGTCGGCCGGCGCCATTTCCACCTGGATGCGCGCCCAGTCACATTCGAGCTCCTCGGCGAGCAACATGGGGATGGCGGTGTACACGCCCTGCCCCATCTCCGAGCTGGCGACCCGCAATGTTACGGTATCGTTGGCATCGATGCGGATCCAGGCATTCGGTATGAATTCATTCGTTGCCGCTTGCGCTTCACCCGCGCGGTTCGCGAGCGGCAGATGGAAACCGATGAGCAAACCGCCACCCGCCACCGCGCTGGCCTTGAGAAAAGCACGGCGCCCCGGCCGGAAAACTGCTCCTGCGTTTCCGGCACTTCCGCCATCCATGGCGGTCGGCCGGAAATCTGCTCCTGCGTTTGTCCAGTGAAGGAAGCCCCATTCACTGACGGCTTCGCGCCCGGCACTTCCGTCATCGGTGAATGAGGCTTCATTCGCTGTCGGATCGATTGCTTCGGGTATTGTGCGGTCGTTCATGCCGCGCCCCCTTTGACCTTCAGTTCCACCGCCTGCTTGATGGCGCGGCGGACGCGCGAGTAGGTGCCGCAGCGGCACAGCACGCCGGACATGGCTAGATCGATATCGGCATCGGTCGGCTTCGGATTCCTTGCGAGCAGCGCCGCGGCCGTCATGATCTGGCCGGACTGGCAGTAACCGCATTGCGGTACATCGAGCGCGATCCACGCGCGCTGCACCGGATGGCTGCTGTCTTGCGACAGGCCTTCAATGGTGGTGACGGATTTGTTGGCGACCGCCGACAGCGGCGTGATGCAGGCACGCACCGGCGCGCCGCCCACGTGTACCGTGCAGGCGCCGCACAGCGCGATGCCGCAGCTGTACTTGGTGCCGGTCAGGCCGAGCGTGTCGCGCAGCACCCAGAGCAGGGGCGTGGCCGGGTCCACTTCCAGATCACGGGCCTCGCCATTCACTGAGAGTGAGATCATGCCTGCCTCCTTATGACGTGCTTGTTTCGGAATCCCTAACCGGCGTCTGAACTGCGCTTCATCCTAAAGACGGCGTTTTGCCGCAAATGAACACAGATAAATGCAAATGAAACATGTCATTTATGCACCGAAGCCATTCACCCTTTTTGGTGGGCCGGCGCATACAGGCAGTGCATTGAATATCCATGTTCATCTGCGTTCATCTGTGGCTAACTGCCTTTTCCAGGTTCATCATACCCCGGCACTGCAGCGGTTCAAGAACGCCCGGATAACCGGTCAGGCCAGCAGGCTCTCGCGCAATGCCGGCTCCTCCAGCCGTTCCAGAAACCAGGCGAGCGCCTTGCCGCGCTGCGTGGTGCGCCAGGCGATAAACAGCGGCGTGCCGATGCGCGTCTCAACCACCTGCCGGATGACCAGTCGGCCGGCCTGCACATCGGTGCGCGTCAGGTGCAGCGGCAGATAACCCACACCAAGCCCGGCGCACTGAAAGCGGATCTTGCTGCGCATGTCCGGCACGGTGAGCACGTCCTGGCCACTCAGCAGACCGGACGTGCGCGGCGGCAGGTTGCGCGAGCTGTCGGCGGCGGCAATCGAGCGATGCTGCACGATCACTTCCGGTGGCAGCGGCTCCGGCGCGCCCGCCAGCGGGTGCGTTGGCGCCAGCATGAATGCCCATTGCACCAGTCCAAGCGGGCGCGTGCTGTAGCCGCCACCCGTTGGACCGTCACTCGGCGCCCCGATGACCAGATCGGCGCGCCCGCTGACCAGCGCATCCCACGCGCCGCCATACACCTCCGTCAGCAACTTGAGGCGTGTGCCGCAGGTGGAACGATAAAACTCGTCCAGCAACGGGAACAGCCGCTCCATCGGCACCAGGTCATCGACCGCGATGCGCAGCTCGACTTCGTAACCGGTGGCGACGCGCTTGACGCGCGCCTCAAGTTCGCCGGCCGCGACCAGCAGCCGCCGGCCCTCGCGCAGCAGTTCGCGCCCGGCCTCGGTGAGCTGCGCGCGATGGCCGCTGCGATCGAAAATCGCAACGCCGAGATCTTCCTCGAGTTTTTGTACCGCGTAGGTAACGGCCGATGGCACACGGTGCAGCGCTTCGGCGGCCGCGGCAAAACTGCCGTGGCGCTCGATTGCATCCAGAACCACCAGTGAATCAATAGTTAAGCGCATTCGTTCAGAAATTCTGAATGACTCAGGCAGGATTTTTCGCTATTCCTGAGTAAAACACAAGGCTAATGTCTGCTCCCAGGCAACGACGGGAACAGACATGATCCAGGTTCGGAAAAGCGAGGACCGCGGCCACGCCAATCATGGCTGGCTGGACAGCTATCACAGTTTTTCCTTCGCCGATTACCATGACCCGGCGCACGTGCAGTTCTCGGTGCTGCGCGTCATCAACGAGGACCGGGTGGCACCGGGCGCCGGCTTTCCGACCCACGGCCATCGCGACATGGAGATCGTGAGCTACGTACTGGAAGGCGCGCTCGAACACAAGGACAGCCTCGGGACCGGCTCGGTGATCCGCCCCGGCGACGTGCAGCGCATGAGCGCCGGCACCGGTGTGCGCCACAGCGAATACAACGCCTCGAAATCCGAGCTCGTGCATTTTTTGCAGATCTGGATCCTTCCCGACCACGCCGGGCATGCGCCTGGCTACGAGCAAAAACACTTTGCGCCGGGCGAACTCGACGGGCAACTGCGTGTAGTCGCCTCACCCGACGGGCGTAATGGCTCGGTGACCATTCATCAGGATGCGCTGCTGTACACCGCGAAACTCGACGACACGATGAATGTGTCACACGCACTCGCCGGCGGCCGGCGCGCCTACGTGCACGTGGCGCGCGGCGGCGTCGCGCTCAACGGCACGCCGCTCGCTGCCGGCGACGGCGCGCGCATCGAAAATGAAACACAGCTGCGCCTCGATCAGGGTCGCGAGGCGGAAGTGCTGGTGTTCGATCTGCCGTGACGACTTCAACCAGGAATAGCCCATGAAACTCTATTACGTCCCCGGCGTCTGCTCACTGGCCTCGCACATCGCCCTGCGCGAGGCCGGGCTCGATTTCGAACTCGACAAGATGGACCGCGAAACCCGCCGCACCGCTTCCGGCGAGAACTATCTGGAGGCCAATCCGAAAGGCTCGGTGCCGGCGCTGCGCCTCGACAACGGCGAGGTGCTGACCGAGGGCGCGGTCATACTCCAGTACATCGCCGACCAGAGTCCGTCGTCCGGCCTGGCGCCGGCGGCCGGCAGCATGGAGCGCTACCGGCTGATGGAATGGCTGAACTACATCGCCACCGAGGTGCACAAGCAGTACAGTCCATTGTTCAATCCAAAACTGCCGCCGGAGTGGCGCGAGAACCAGCTGGGCGTGCTGGCCAAACGCTTCGACTACTTGACACAGCGCCTGACCGGCCGGCCGTATCTCATAGGCGAACGGTTCACGGTCGTGGACGCCTACCTGTTTGTGGTGTTGCGCTGGAGCGCGCGCCTCAAGATTGATCTAGGTCCGTGGCCGGTGCTCACCGACTACCTGGCGCGCCTCGCCGCGCGCCCGGCGGCTATCGCCGCGCTCCGGGCCGAAGGACTTGCGTCGTAGCAAGACCGCGTCGTCACGCGGATTTACTCATCCACCCACAACCACGGAGCACACACCATGCAAGACGCCATCAACAAGTTCGGCCCGCTCGCCGGGCGCATCCTGCTGTCGCTGATCTTCCTGCTCTCGGGCATCAACAAGATCGGCGGTTTCGCCGGCACCGCCGGCTGGATGACCAGCAAGGGCATGCCAATGGCCGAAGTGCTGCTCGCGATCACGATCGTGATCGAGATCGGCGCCTCGCTCATGATCATCGGCGGCTACAAGGCCCGGCTCGGCGCCGCGGCGCTGTTCCTGTGGATGATTCCGGTGACCTTCGCCTTCCACAACTTCTGGGCAGCCGCGGATGCAGCCAAGCAGATCGAGATGATCATGTTCATGAAGAATCTCGGCCTCATGGGCGGCATGTTGTACATCATGGCCTTTGGCTCCGGTCCGATGAGCATCGACAAAAAATAGTGCGCCATGCCCCCGCTGGCGGGAGGAGGGAGTCCCTGATATCCGCCGCCCTTCCCGGTCAAGCGGCAACACTGAAATATTCGCGCCAAGGAGAGACCGACCATGTCATCACTGTACTCGCCCGCCAATCTGGGATCACTGACCCTGCAGAATCGCCTGGTGATGTCGCCGATGACGCGCAACCGCGCGCCCGGCAATGTCCCCAACGAACTCATGGCACAGTACTACGGACAGCGGGCGTCTGCGGGACTGATTGTCACGGAAGGCACTTCACCGTCGCCCAACGGGCTGGGCTACCCGCGCATCCCCGGGATTTTTTCCGACGCCCAGGTGACGGGCTGGAAGCGCATCAGCGATGCGGCGCACGCCCGCGGCGCGAAGATATTCGTGCAGCTCATGCACACCGGCCGCATCGGGCATCCGCTCAACCTGCCGACCGGCGCGCGGTTGCTGGCGCCCTCGGCGGTGGCCGCCGCCGGCGAGATGTACACCGACGCGGAAGGCCTGAAGCCGCATCCGGTACCGCAGGCCATGAGCGAGGCCGACATCCGCTCGACCATCGAGGAGTACGCGCAGGCCGCGAAAAATGCCGTCGCCGCCGGGATGGACGGCATCGAGCTGCACGCCGCCAACGGCTACCTGCTGGAGCAGTTCATCCGGCCGAACTCCAACCAGCGGCACGACCGTTACGGCGGGCCGATCGAGAACCGTGCGCGCTTCGTCATCGAGGTAGCGGAAGCCGCGTTCGCCGCGATCGGCAATGACCGGGTCGGCATCCGGCTGTCGCCGTTCGGCGTGTTCAACGACATGCCGCTGTACGAGGCGATGGAGTCCGACTACGCCTGGCTTGCTGAGCGGCTCAACACGCTGGGGCTGGTCTACATCCACCTCGTGGATCACTCACCCATGGGTGCGCCGCCAGTTCCCGACTCGATCAAAAAGACATTCCGCGAAAAGTTCAAACGTACGCTGATCCTGTCCGGCGGCTATGACGCCAAGCGTGCCGAAGCGGATCTGGTCGCCGGCAAGGCCGATTTGATCGCGGTCGGGCGCCCGTTCCTCGCCAATCCCGATCTCGTGACACGCTGGAAGACCGGCGCCGCGATGAACGCGCCGAACGTCGACACCTTCTACACGCCGGGGCCGCACGGCTACGTCGATTACCCGACCTTGGGCGCATAGCGGTCGATTCGCCATGACATCACTTTTGAACCGCACTGAGCGGCCGATTGTGTCCGTCATCGATAGCATAAGCACTCTGGAAGGCGGAGGCTTCCCGGTAAGGAGGCCGTTCCCGACGCAGCGACTGATGCAAGTCGATCCGTTCCTGTTGCTCGACCACCTCGGTCCCGTGACCTGGGGCTCGGGCGAAGGCATCGGCGCGCCCGATCATCCGCATCGCGGTTTTGAAACCGTCACCTATCTTCTGTCTGGCGGCTTTAAGCACAAGGATTCGGCCGGGCATGCCGGCAAGCTCACCCCCGGCGACGTGCAGTGGATGACCGCCGGCAGCGGCGTGGTGCACTCGGAATTGCCGTCGGCTGAATTCATGCGCGACGGCGGTGTGATGCACGGCTTTCAGATCTGGGTGAACCTGCCGGCGCGCGACAAG
>DATEYP010000179.1:0-15254 GCA_035256085.1 Acidiferrobacterales bacterium | reverse complement strand
CTGGTACGTCGTGCAGACCTATTCCGGCTTCGAGAAGAGCGTGCAGCGCACGCTGCAGGAACATATCAAGCGCGCCGGCATGGAAAACATGTTCGGCGAGATCATGGTGCCGACCGAAGAAGTGGTCGAAATGAAAAGCGGCCAGAAGCGCACCAGCGAACGCAAGTTCTTCCCCGGCTATGTGCTGGTGAAAATGGAGATGACCGACGAGACCTGGCACCTGGTCAAGAACGTGCCGAAGGTGAGCGGTTTCATCGGCGGTTCCGGCACCAAGCCGACGCCGATCACGGACAAGGAAGCGAACGCCATCCTGCACCAGGTGCAGGAGGGCGTGGAAAAGCCGCGGCCCAAGTTTTCGTTCGAGCCGGGCGAAATGGTGCGTATCAAGGAAGGCCCGTTTGCCGATTTCAACGGCACGGTGGAAGACGTCAATTTCGAGAAGAGCAAGCTGCGCGTGAATGTCTCCATCTTCGGACGACTCACGCCGGTCGAGCTAGACTTTGGTCAGGTAGAGAAGGCGTAGAAAGGCAGATACAAGGGTCAAGATACAAGATACAAGTGAAGGCGGAATCTTTAGTCCCTTGTATCTTGACCCTTGTATCTTGTATCTGAAGTTAACAACGGGGAGCCTGACAACAGGCGCTTGCACCCACAGGAGTCAACATGGCAAAGAAGATCGACGCCTACATCAAGCTGCAGGTGGCAGCCGGACAGGCGAACCCCAGTCCCCCGGTCGGCCCGGCGCTCGGCCAGCGCGGCCTCAACATCATGGAATTCTGCAAGCAGTTCAACGCGCGCACCAAGGAGACGGAGGCCGGCACGCCGATTCCGGTGGTCATCACCTGCTTCAGTGACAAGAGCTTTACCTTCATCACCAAGACGCCGCCGGCCTCGATCCTGCTCAAGAAGGCGGCCGGCATCCAGAGTGGCAGCAAGACGCCGCACACCCACAAGGTGGGCAAGGTGACGCGCAAGCAGCTTGAAGACATCGCCAAGATCAAGATGCAGGATCTCAACTGCCATGACCTGGACGCCGCCGTGCGTCTGATCGCCGGCAGCGCCCGCAGCATGGGCATCGAGACCGAGGGCGTCTGACATGGCCAATCTCAGCAAACGTATGAAAGCCCTCGAGGGCAAGATCCAGGCCGGCAAGAACTATCCGTTGGATGAGGCGCTGAACCTGGTCAAGCAGACCGCCAGCGCCAAGTTCGACGAATCCGTGGACGTGGCCGTGAACCTCGGCATCGATGCCAAGAAGTCCGAGCAGAACGTGCGCGGTTCCGCCGTGCTGCCGCGTGGCACCGGCAAGACCGTGCGTGTCGCGGTGTTCGCGGAAGGCGCCGCCGCCGAGGCCGCGAAGAAGGCCGGCGCCGACATCGTCGGTTTCCAGGACCTGGCCGATCAGATCAAGGCCGGCGTCATGGATTTCGACGTGGTCATTGCCTCGCCGGACGCGATGCGCGTGGTCGGCCAGCTCGGCCAGATTCTCGGGCCGCGCGGCCTGATGCCGAACCCGAAGGTCGGCACGGTGACCCCGAACGTCGCCAAGGCGGTGGAAAACGCCAAGGCCGGCCAGGTGCAGTTCCGCATCGACAAGGGCGGCATCGTGCACAGCACGATCGGCAAGGCGTCGTTCGACGCGGATGCGCTCAAGGAAAACCTGGTGGTGCTGATGGCGGCCCTGCACAAGGCCAAGCCCGCGACCGCGAAGGGTATCTATATTAAGAAATTGACCCTGTCCACGACCATGGGTCCGGGGGTTGTGGTGGATGCATCGTCGCTCGTGGCCGGGTGAACCAG
This sequence comes from Acidiferrobacterales bacterium, assembly GCA_035256085.1. GTDB lineage: Bacteria > Pseudomonadota > Gammaproteobacteria > Acidiferrobacterales > UBA6901 > UBA6901. Next base: position 13,454 of record DATEYP010000179.1, on the reverse strand, counting down.
GTCGCGCGCAAGCGCCGAGTGAACATGTGCGCGCCTGAGCGCGCAACGGCGACGTGCAGGAAGCACAAGTGTCGCATAGGCCAGGGATGGCCGTGAGCGACCTCGCCTCGACCGAAAGGTAGATTCTCACCAACTTCCCCTCTCCCTCCGGGAGAGGGAATGAGGGTGAGGGAAGCCAGATATAGAGCGGCCCTCACCCCATCCCTCTCCCGCTAGCGCGGGAGAGGGGGAGTAGGAAGACTGATTTATTTTTATCGGAACTTTGGGCCGGCGGGATATCCCCGCCGGAGGTCAAAGACCGCTGGCGCCGGGGCAGGTGAGTCGAGTCGATCACCCGTCACGGCTTAATGGCATGCTGCCGGCCCGCGCAGACGGTGACCCCGAAACAGGACGTGTCCTGAAACGGGGTTGCCACAGCAACAGGAGGTGACTTAGAAATGAGTCTCAATTTAGAGCAGAAGCAGGCCGTCGTCGCCGAGGTGTCCAAGGTCGTCGCGGACGCGCAGGCGGCGATTCTGGCCGAGTACCGCGGTTTGACCGTGGCACAGATGACCACCCTGCGTAATAAAGCGCGTGCGGGTGGTGTGTATGTGCGCGTGGTCAAGAACACGCTGGTGCGACGCGCCGTGGACGGATCACCGTTCGCATGCCTGCAGGACCATCTCACCGGTCCGCTGGCGTTCGTGGCGGGCAAGGACCCGGTGGCGGCAGCCAAAGTGGTCGTGGAGTTTGCCAAGGACAACGAAAAGTTTCGTTTCATGGCCGGCAGTATGAGCGGCAAGCTCATCTCGCTGGCGGAAATGAAAGCCCTGGCCAGCCTCCCGAGCCGCGATGTGCTGCTGGCGCAACTCATGGGCACGATGCTGGCACCGGTACAGAAGTTCGTTGCGACTCTCAACGAGGTGCCGACGAAGTTCGTGCGCGGGCTCGCCGCTGTCCGTGACCAGAAACAGGCCGCTGCGTAAACATAACCCTATTCACTTATTTAAAGATCGATTCAGGAGATTGCAATCATGTCCGCATTAAACAAAGAACAGATCCTTGATGCCGTTGCCGCCATGTCGGTGCTCGACCTGTCCGAGCTCATCAAGGCCATGGAAGACAAGTTCGGCGTGTCTGCCGCCGCTGCCGCCGTGGCGGTTGCTGCCCCGGCCGCCGGTGCTGCCCCGGCCGCCGAGGCTCAGACCGAGTTCAACGTGATCCTGACAGCCGCCGGTGAAAAGAAGGTGGAAGTCATCAAGGCCGTGCGTGCCGTGACCAGCCTGGGGCTGAAAGAAGCCAAGGACCTGGTGGAATCCGCTCCCGCTACCGTGAAGGAAGGCGTGAACAAGACAGAGGCCGAAAAGATGAAGAAGGAGCTGGAAGCGGCTGGCGCCAAGGTTGAACTCAAGTAACGGCGCGTTGCTAACAAGATGCGGCCGGCGGGCGGATGTCGCACCCTCCGGTTGAACAAGAAAACGGGGCGAGGCTGGTGGCGAAAGTCACTGGCCTCGTGCCGCTTCCCGCATTGTAGGCAGTACAGCCCCGGTATTTTCCGGGTGTGGCAGTCCGTGGATCTCAAGAGCCGAGGAAGACGATGACGTATTCATTCACCGAAAAGAAACGTATCCGCAAGAGCTTTGGCAAACGCCCGAGCATTCTGCGCGTTCCCAACCTGCTGGCTACCCAAAAGGATTCGTACCGCAAGTTTCTGCAGGCCGATGTGCCGGCGGAACAGCGCATCGACCTCGGCCTGCAAGCCGCGTTCAAGTCGGTGTTCCCGATCGAAAGCTATGACGGCTCGGTCGCCCTCGAGTTCGTGAGCTACCGCCTCGGCATCCCGCCGTTCGACGTGAAGGAGTGCATGCAGCGCGGGCTGATCTACGCCGCGCCGCTGCGCGTGCTGCTGCGCCTCGTGACCTTCAACAAGGACGAAACCTCCGCCACCAAGACCGTGCGCGACATCAAGGAGCAGGAAGTGTACATGGGCGAGATCCCGCTCATGACCGAGAACGGCACGTTCGTCATCAATGGCACCGAGCGTGTCGTGGTGTCGCAGCTGCATCGTTCGCCCGGCGTGTTCTTCGATCACGACTACGGCAAGACCCATTCCTCCGGCAAGCTGCTGTATTCGGCGCGCGTGATTCCCTACCGCGGCTCGTGGCTGGATTTCGAATTCGATCCGAAGGATTTTCTGTATGTGCGCATCGACCGCCGCCGCAAACTGCCGGCTACGATTCTGTTGCGTTCCCTGGGCATGACCACGCAGGAAATGCTGGCCACGTTCTTCGAAAACGACCACTGGCAGCTCGTCAAGGACGGCGTGCGCATGGAACTGGTGCCGGCGCGTCTGCGCGGCGAGCAGGTGGACTTCGACATCAAGACCCCGAAGGGCGAGGTGCTGGTCGAGGCCGGCCGCCGTATCACCGCGCGTCACGTGCGTGAGCTGGACAAGAGCCGCCTCAAGCATTTGGATGTGCCGCAGACCTTCCTCATCGGGCGTGCGCTGTCCGAGGACATGATCGACAAGAACAGCGGCGAGATCGTTGCCCAGGCCAATGAGGTCGTGACCGCGGAAGTCATCGAGAAGCTGATGACGGCCGGCGTCACCGAGGTCAAGACCCTGTACACCAACGATCTCGACCACGGTCCGTATGTCTCCGAGACCCTGCGCATCGACGCGTCGCGCGACGCACTCGAGGCGCAAATCGAAATTTACCGCATGATGCGCCCGGGCGAGCCGCCGACCCGCGACGCCGCGCAGAATCTGTTCAATGCCCTGTTCTTCAGCCTCGACCGCTACGATCTGTCGGCGGTCGGTCGCATGAAGTTCAACCGCCGCCTGAACCGCGGCACCGACGAGGGTCCGGGCACGCTCAGCAAGGAAGACATCGTCGATGTCATGAAGGTGCTGATCGACCTCAAGAACGGGCGCGGCGAAATCGACGACATCGATCACCTCGGCAACCGGCGTGTGCGTTCGGTCGGCGAGCTGGCCGAAAACCAGTTCCGTGTCGGCCTGGTGCGCGTCGAGCGCGCCGTGAAGGAGCGCCTGTCGCTCGCCGAAAGCGAAGGCCTGATGCCGCAGGAACTGATCAACGCCAAACCGGTATCGGCGGTGATCAAGGAATTCTTCGGCTCCTCGCAGCTGTCGCAGTTCATGGATCAGACCAATCCGCTGTCCGAGGTCACCCACAAGCGCCGCGTTTCGGCGCTTGGACCCGGCGGCCTGACGCGTGAGCGTGCCGGATTCGAAGTGCGCGACGTGCACCCGACGCACTACGGACGCGTGTGCCCGATCGAGACCCCGGAAGGTCCGAACATCGGGCTGATCAATTCGCTGGCCGTGTATGCGCGTACCAACGAGTACGGGTTCCTGGAGACCCCGTACCGCAAGGTGGAAAACAGCAAGGTCACCGACCAGGTGGATTACCTGTCGGCGATCGAAGAAGGCAAGTTTGTCATCGCCCAGGCGAATGCCGCGGTCGATGGCCATGGCCGTCTGAGCGATGAGCTCGTGTCCTGCCGTTCCAAGAACGAGTTCCTGCTCTCGACGCCGGACAAGATCGACTACATCGACGTGGCGCCGTCGCAGATCGTGTCGGTCGCCGCGTCGCTCATCCCGTTCCTGGAACACGACGACGCGAACCGCGCGCTCATGGGTTCGAACATGCAACGCCAGGCGGTGCCGACCCTGCGCTCGGAGAAGCCGTTCGTGGGTACCGGCATCGAAGGCATCGTCGCCATCGACTCGGGCGTGACCGTGGTCGCGCGCCGCGGCGGCACGGTGGATTCAGTGGACGCCTCGCGGATCGTGGTACGCGTGAACGACAACGAGGCCCGGCCGGGCGAGGCGGGTGTCGACATCTACAACCTGACCAAATACACGCGCTCCAACCAGAACACCAACATCAATCAGCGGCCACTGGTGAAGGTCGGCGACCAGATCATGAGCGGTGACGTGCTGGCCGACGGTCCCTCGACCGATCTCGGCGAACTCGCGCTCGGACGCAATATCCTGGTCGCGTTCATGCCGTGGAACGGTTACAACTTCGAAGACTCGATCCTGATCTCCGAGCGTGTGGTGGAGCGCGATACGTTCACCACCATCCACATCGAAGAGCTAAATAATGTTTCGCGCGACACCAAGCTCGGTTCCGAGGAAATCACCCGCGATATCCCGAACGTCGGTGAAGCGGCACTCGCCAAGCTGGATGAATCCGGTATCGTCTACATCGGCGCCGAGGTGAACCCGGGTGACATCCTGGTGGGCAAGGTCACGCCCAAGGGCGAGACCCAGCTCACGCCGGAGGAAAAACTGCTACGCGCAATTTTCGGCGAGAAGGCCTCGGACGTGAAGGACACCTCGCTGCGCCTGCCGTCCGGCATGTCCGGCACGGTGATCGACGTCCAGGTGTTCACGCGCGACGGCGTCGAGAAGGATGCCCGTGCCAAGGCCAATGAGCAGTCCGAACTGGCGCGTGTCAAAAAGGACCTGCACGACCAGTTCCGCATCGTCGAGGACGACGCCTATGCGCGCATCGAGCGTTTGATCGCCGGCCGCACTTCAGACGGCGGGCCGGGCGGCCTCAAGGCCGGCGACAAGGTCACCAAGGGGTATCTCGCCGACCTGCAACGCTCGAAGTGGTTCGATATCCGCTTCCGCTCCGAGGAAGTCAACGAGGCGCTTGAGCAGATCCGTGCGCAGCTCAGCAAGCAGAAGCAGACGTTCGATCACCTGCTCGAGGAAAAACGCATCAAGATCACTTCCGGCGACGACCTGCCGCCGGGCGTGCTCAAGATGGTGAAGGTGTATGTCGCCGTGAAGCGCCGCCTGCAGCCGGGCGACAAGATGGCCGGCCGGCACGGCAACAAGGGCGTGATCTCGCGCATCGTCCCGATCGAGGACATGCCGCACATGGCGGACGGCACGCCGGTGGACATCGTGCTCAACCCGCTCGGTGTGCCGTCGCGCATGAACGTCGGCCAGGTGCTGGAGACGCATCTCGGCTGGGCGGCACGCGGTCTGGGTCACAAGATCGAGGCGATGATCAAGCGTGAGGCCAAGATCGAGGAACTGCGCAAGTTCCTCGACAAGATCTACAACAGCAGCGGCAAGAAGGAAGACCTCAAGTCATTCACGGACGATGAGATCGCCGAATTGGCGCAAAACCTGACGCAAGGCGTGCCGATGGCCACCCCGGTGTTCGATGGCGGCACCGAAGAGGAAATCAAGGACATGCTGGAGCTCGCCGGTCTGCCGCGGTCCGGCCAGACCACGCTGTTCGACGGTCGCACCGGTGAGGCGTTCGAACGCCAGGTGACGGTGGGCTACATGTACATCCTCAAGCTCAACCATCTGGTGGACGACAAGATGCACGCGCGCTCGACCGGTCCGTACAGCCTGGTCACCCAGCAACCGCTCGGCGGCAAGGCCCAGTTCGGCGGCCAGCGCTTCGGCGAAATGGAAGTCTGGGCGCTCGAGGCGTACGGCGCGGCCTATACGCTGCAGGAAATGCTGACGGTGAAATCGGACGACGTGACCGGACGCACCAAGATGTTCGAGAACATCGTCAAGGGCGATCACCGCATGGAGGCCGGCATGCCGGAGTCCTTCAATGTGCTGATCAAGGAAATCCGCTCGCTCGGTATCGACATCGAGCTGGAACAGGATTGAGCCAGGCGGCACCGAACCCGCAGCGAACAGCGAGACAACCGTCCCGACATATTTTCGGCAGGAGATGAGATGAAAGACCTATTTAACCTCTTCAAGCAGGCTGGCAAGAGCGAAGACTTCGATGCCATCCGCATTGGTCTGGCGTCGCCGGAGAAAATCCGGTCGTGGTCGTTCGGTGAGGTGAAAAAGCCGGAAACCATCAATTACCGCACCTTCAAGCCGGAGCGCGATGGCCTGTTCTGCGCCAAGATCTTCGGGCCGATCAAGGACTACGAGTGCCTGTGCGGCAAGTACAAGCGCCTCAAGCACCGTGGCGTGATCTGCGAAAAGTGCGGTGTCGAGGTGACACTCTCCAAGGTACGCCGCGAGCGCATGGGCCACATCGAGCTGGCCAGCCCGGTGGCGCACATCTGGTTCCTCAAGTCGCTGCCGTCGCGCATGGGTCTGATTCTCGACATGACGCTGCGTGACATCGAACGCGTGCTCTACTTCGAAGCCTATGTGATCGTCGACCCGGGCATGACGCCGCTTGAGCGCAGCACGCTGCTGAGCGAAGAGGCCTATCTCAACGCCGTCGAGCAGTACGGCGACGAGTTCGACGCGCGCATGGGCGCGGAAGCGGTGCGCGACCTGCTCAAGGCCATCAACCTGGAAGAAGAGGCTACCAAGCTGCGCGAGGAGCTGGCCGGCACCACCTCCGAGACCAAGATCAAGAAGTTTGCCAAGCGCCTCAAGGTGATCGAGGCGTTCCTGCATTCCGGCAACAAGCCGGAATGGATGGTGCTCGAAATCCTGCCGGTGCTGCCGCCGGAACTGCGTCCGCTGGTGCCGCTCGACGGCGGCCGCTTCGCGACCTCGGACCTGAACGACCTGTACCGCCGCGTCATCAACCGCAACAACCGTCTCAAGCGCCTGCTCGATCTGAATGCGCCCGACATCATCGTGCGCAACGAAAAGCGCATGTTGCAGGAGGCCGTGGACGCGCTGCTCGACAACGGCCGCCGCGGCAAGGCGATCACCGGTGCCAACAAGCGCCAGCTGAAGTCGCTGGCCGACATGATCAAGGGCAAGCAGGGTCGCTTCCGCCAGAACCTGCTCGGCAAACGTGTCGACTACTCCGGCCGTTCGGTGATCGTGGTCGGTCCAACCCTCAAGCTGCACCAGTGCGGCCTGCCGAAGAAAATGGCGCTCGAGCTGTTCAAGCCGTTCATTTTCGCCAAGCTCGAATCCAAGGGTCTGGCCACCACCATCAAGCTCGCCAAGAAAATGGTCGAGCAGGCCAGCCCGGAAGTCTGGGATATTCTGGAAGAAGTGATCCGCGAGCATCCGGTGATGCTCAACCGCGCGCCGACCCTGCATCGTCTCGGTATTCAGGCGTTCGAGCCGGTGCTCATCGAAGGCAAGGCCATCCAGCTGCACCCGCTGGTGTGCGCCGCCTACAACGCCGACTTCGACGGTGACCAGATGGCGGTGCATATCCCGCTGTCGCTGGAAGCGCAGCTCGAGGCCCGTGCCCTGATGATGTCCACCAATAACGTGCTGTCGCCGGCCAACGGCGACCCGATCATCGTGCCGTCGCAGGATATCGTGCTGGGCCTCTATTACATGACCCGCTCGCGCATCAACGACAAGGGCGAGGGCAAGGTGTTTTCCGATATTGCCGAGGTGCATCGTGCCTATGAAACGCGCCAGGTGTCGCTCAATGCACACGTCAAGGTGCGTATCCGCGAGGTGCAGCTCAAGGCGGACGGCACCCAGGGCGAGACGCGCAAACTGTACGACACGACCGTCGGCCGGGCACTGCTGTCCGAGATCCTGCCCGAAGGTCTGCCGTTCGAGCTCATCAACCGCGATCTCAAGAAGAAGGCGATCTCCGAACTCATCAACGCCTGCTATCGCCGCATCGGTCTCAAGGCCACGGTGATTTTCGCCGACCAGCTGATGTACACCGGCTTTGCCTATGCGGCGCGCGCCGGCATCTCGATCGGCGTGGACGACATGGTGGCGCCGGCCGAGAAGGCCGGCATCATCGCCGAGTCCGAGTCCGAGGTGAAGGCGATCCAGAGCCAGTATGCTTCCGGCCTGCTGACCGACGGCGAACGCTACAACAAGGTGGTGGACATCTGGACGCGCACCTCCGAGAAGGTCGCCAAGACCATGATGGACAAGCTCGGCAAGGAAGAGGTCACGGATGCCAAGGGCAACAAGGTCATGCAGGACTCGTTCAACTCGATCTTCATGATGGCCGACTCGGGCGCGCGCGGCAGTGCCGCCCAGATCCGTCAGCTCGCCGGTATGCGCGGCCTGATGGCCAAGCCGGATGGCTCGATCATCGAAACGCCGATCACCGCCAACTTCCGCGAAGGCCTGAACGTGCTGCAGTACTTTATTTCCACGCACGGCGCGCGCAAGGGCCTGGCGGACACCGCGCTCAAGACCGCCAACTCCGGTTATCTCACGCGCCGCCTGGTGGACGTCTGCCAGGATCTCGTAGTCACCACGGTGGACTGCGGTACGACCAAGGGCATCGTGAAGTCCGCGCTGGTCGAAGGCGGCGAGATCGTGGTGGCATTGCGCGACCGCATCCTCGGCCGCGTGGTACTGGAGGACGTTCGCGACCCGGCGACCAACGAGGTACTGGTGCCGAGCGGCACCTTGCTGGACGAAGGCCTGACGGCGATGCTCGAACAGAAGAACGTCGACCAGGTGCTCACGCGTTCGCCGGTGACCTGCGACACCCGCTACGGAATCTGCGCCATGTGCTACGGTCGCGACCTCGGCCGCGGTCATCTCATCAATCAGGGCGAGGCGGTCGGCGTGATCGCCGCGCAATCGATCGGCGAGCCGGGTACGCAGCTCACCATGCGCACCTTCCATATCGGCGGCGCGGCCTCGCGCGCCACCACGGTGAGCGGCATCGAAGTCAAGACCACCGGTAACGTGCGCCTCAACAACATCAAGCTTGTGAAGCACGCGAGTGGTAACAACGTGGCAGTATCGCGTTCCGGCGAACTCGTCATTCAGGACGAGCAAGGTCGCGACCGCGAGCGTTACAAGATCCCCTACGGCGCCGTGCTGTCGGTAAGCAATGGTGACAAGGTCAAGGCCGGCAAGGTCGTGGCCAACTGGGATCCACATACCCACCCGATCATCACCGAAGTGGCGGGCAAGATCGCGTTCACCGACATGATCGACGGCGTGACCGTGAATCGCCAGACCGACGAACTCACCGGCCTGTCGACCTTCGTGGTGCTCGATCCGAAGCAGCGCAGCGGTGCCAAGAACATCCGGCCGATGATCAGCCTGGTGCATCCGAGCACCGGCAAGCCGCTGAACCTGGCCGGCACCGAGATACCGGCACGCTACATGCTGCCGCCGGGCGCCATCATCGTGGTGAATGACGGCACCGTCATCGGTGTCGGCGACGTGCTTGCGCGCATCCCGCAGGAAACCTCCAAGACGCGCGACATCACCGGCGGTCTGCCGCGTGTCGCCGAGCTGTTCGAGGCACGCAAGGCCAAAGACCACGCCCTGCTCGCCGAAACCAGTGGCATCATTTCGTTCGGCAAGGAAACCAAGGGCAAGCTGCGCCTGGTGATCACCGACAAGGAAGGCAAGGAGCACGAATACCTGATCCCGAAGGGCCGCCATATTACCGTGTTCGAGGGCGAAACCGTGGAACAGGGCGAAGTGATCGTGGACGGCGCACCGGTTTCGGCTGACATCCTGCGGCTGCTCGGTATCGAGGCACTGGCCAACTACATCGTGGACGAGGTGCAGGACGTGTATCGCCTGCAGGGCGTGAAAATCAACGACAAGCACATCGAAGTGATCGTGCGCCAGATGCTGCGCAAGGTGAAGATCGCGGACGCCGGCGATACCACCTTCCTGCCCGGTGAACAGGTGGAGCGTTCGCGCCTGCTCGAGGACAACGAGCAGATCGAGCGTGACGGCAAGCGCCTGGCAACCTACGAGCGCGTGTTGCTCGGCATTACCAAGGCGTCGCTCTCGACCGAGTCGTTCATTTCGGCCGCGTCTTTCCAGGAGACCACCCGTGTGCTCACCGAAGCCGCGATCACCGGCAAGAGCGACCACCTGCGCGGCCTCAAGGAAAACGTCATCGTCGGCCGTCTGATTCCGGCCGGCACCGGCCTGGCCTTCCATGAGGATCGCCGCCGCAAGCGCAAGGACCAGCGCGACGAGGAGTTTGCCTTGAAAGAAACCCTGACAACCAAGCCGAAAGCCAGCGAGACAGCCACCGGCTAAACAGCCGGGAACCGGATTCGGCCGGATTTTCGCCGAATCCTGGCAGTTCCGGGCCTGATTTGGCTTGACACTTTCGGGGCGCTTCCCTAGAATCGCGCCCCTCTGAAGCAGGCCGAACCTGTATAACTACGGGCTCGGCCTGTTGTTCGTTTTTGCGGTTGGAGAGTTTACGGAATGCCGACGATTAACCAGCTGGTGCGCAAGCCGCGTACCCGAGCTATTAAAAAGACCAATGTCCCGGCCATGCAGGCCTGCCCGCAGAAGCGCGGGGTGTGTACGCGTGTTTACACCACCACCCCGAAAAAGCCGAACTCGGCACTGCGTAAGGTCGCCAAGGTGCGCCTGACCAACGGCTTCGAGGTCATTACCTATATAGGTGGCGAAGGCCATAACCTGCAGGAGCACTCGGTGGTGCTGATCCGCGGTGGTCGCGTCAAGGATCTTCCCGGCGTGCGTTACCACACGGTGCGAGGCGCCCTGGATACGGCCGGCGTGAATGATCGCCGCCAGAGCCGCTCCAAGTACGGTGCCAAGCGCCCCAAGACAGCGTAAAAAACGAAGACGGGAAACGTCGCACGGGGTTAGGTGCGGCATTTTGTTTCTTAAAAAATTTGGACAGGTTTTAAACGAGGCAGGTCAGGCCCATGGCCAGAAGAAAAGAAGCTCCCAAGCGCGACGTTACACCGGACCCCAAGTTCGGCAGCGATTCGCTGGCAAAGTTCATCAACGTTCTGATGCGCAGTGGCAAGAAGTCCACGGCGGAAAAGATCGTCTATGGCGCACTCACGCTGATTGCCGAGCGCAGCAAGACCGATCCGCTCGAGGTGTACAAGACCGCGATCGAAAACGTTCGCCCGCTGGTCGAGGTGAAGAGCCGCCGCGTGGGCGGCGCCACCTACCAGGTGCCGATCGAGGTGCGCCCGGCGCGCCAGGCCGCCTTGGCCATGCGCTGGATCACCGAAGCCGCGCGTGCGCGCGGCGAGAAGTCCATGGGCGCGCGGTTGGCCGCCGAGCTCATGGAGGCCGCCGAACGCCGTGGTACCGCCATGAAGAAGCGCGATGACGTGCATCGCATGGCCGAGGCCAATAAGGCCTTTTCGCATTACCGTTTTTAAATACCGAATTCGAGGAATATCGTCGTGGCCCGTTCTACACCCATCAATCGCTATCGCAACATCGGCATCATGGCGCATATCGATGCGGGCAAGACCACGACCTCCGAACGCATCCTGTTCTACACCGGTGTGTCGCACAAGATCGGCGAAGTGCACGAAGGCACGGCTGTCATGGACTGGATGGAGCAGGAACAGGAGCGCGGCATTACCATTACCTCCGCCGCCACGACCTGCTTCTGGAAAGGCATGGACGGCACGCTGCCGGAACACCGCTTTAACATTATCGATACCCCGGGCCACGTCGACTTCACCATTGAAGTGGAACGCTCATTGCGCGTGCTCGATGGCGCCATGTTCGTGCTGTGCGCCGTGGGCGGCGTGCAGCCGCAGTCCGAGACCGTGTGGCGCCAGGCCAACCGTTATGGCGTGCCGCGTATCGCCTTCGTCAACAAGATGGATCGCGCCGGCGCCAACTTCCTGAATGTCGTCAGCCAGCTCAAGGAGCGTCTCGGCGCCAATGCCGTGCCCCTGCAGCTGCCGATCGGCGCCGAGGAGAAATTCCTGGGCGTGGTCGACCTGATCAAGATGAAGGCCATCTACTGGGACGATTCCACCCAGGGCATGAAGTTCGAGGAAAAGGAAATCCCGGCCGAGATGCTGGCGCAGTGCCAGGAATACCACGACAAGATGGTCGAGGCGGCCGCCGAGGCCAACGAGACCCTCTCGGAGAAGTATCTGGCCGGCGAAGCACTGACCACCGCCGAAATCAAGTCGGGACTGCGCGAGCGCAACCTGAAGATGGAAATCGTGCCGGTGCTGTGCGGCAGCGCCTTCAAGAACAAGGGTGTGCAAGCGGCGCTCGACGCCGTGGTCGATCTGCTGCCCGCGCCGAATGAACGCCCGGCCATCAAGGGTCACCTGGATGACGCCGCCGGCAGCGAAGGCGAGCGCCATGCCGACGACGACGAGCCGTTCTCGGCGCTGGCGTTCAAGATCGCCACCGATCCGTTTGTCGGTGCGCTGACCTTTATACGCGTCTACTCGGGTGTGTTGGCCTCGGGCGACACCGTGTACAACCCGGTCAAGGGCAAGAAAGAACGTATCGGCCGCCTGCTGCAGATGCACGCCAACGAGCGCCAGGAAATCAAGGAAGTGCGCGCCGGCGACATCGCCGCGTGCGTCGGTCTCAAGGAAGTCACCACCGGTGAGACCCTTTGTGACCCGAACAAGATCATCACCCTGGAGCGCATGGAGTTCCCGGAGCCGGTGATTTCGCAGGCCGTCGAACCCAAGACCAAGGCCGACCAGGAAAAGATGGGCATGGCGCTGAACCGCCTCGCCCAGGAAGATCCGTCGTTCCGCGTGCACACCGACGAGGAATCCGGCCAGACCATTATCTCCGGCATGGGCGAGCTGCATCTCGAAATTATCGTCGACCGCATGAAGCGCGAATTCAGCGTCGAGGCGAATGTCGGCAAGCCGCAGGTGGCGTATCGCGAAACCATTCGCAAGCCGATCGACCAGGAATACCGCTTCGTCAAACAGTCCGGCGGTCGTGGTCAGTATGGCCATGTGTACATCAAGTTCGAGCCGCAGACCGAAGAAGGCAAGGGTTTTGAATTCGTGGACGCCATCAAGGGCGGCGTGATCCCGCGCGAGTTCATTCCGGCGGTGAAGAAGGGCGTCGACGAGGCCATGGCGCGCGGCATCAAGTTCGGTTATCCGGTGGTGGACGTGAAGGCGACCCTGCATTTCGGTTCCTACCACGATGTCGACTCGAACGAAAACGCCTTCAAGATGGCGGCCATCATGTGCTGGAAGGAGGCCGGACCGAAGGCCGACCCGATTCTGCTGGAGCCGATCATGGACGTGGAAGTGACCTCACCGCCGGACTACCTGGGCAACGTGATGGGCGACCTGAATTCGCGCCGCGGCATCATCATGAGCCAGGAAGACGGGCATGGCGGCGTGAAACTGGTGCGTGCCGAGGTTCCACTGGCCAACATGTTTGGTTATTCCACATCGCTGCGTTCCGCGAGCCAGGGGCGCGCGACCTACACCATGGAATTCAAGAAGTATGCGCCGGTACCGACGAATGTCGCCGAGAGCATACTAAAAAAAGCTAGCTAGGTGACGACACGACGATTCGTCACCAGGTGAAGCGTACAACGACAGAAACTGAATACTGATCGACACGAGGCTTTAACGATGTCCAAGGGAAAATTCGAACGCACCAAGCCCCACCTGAACGTGGGCACCATCGGTCACGTCGATCACGGCAAGACCACCTTGACCGCGGCCCTGACCAAGGTGTTGTCCACCAAGTTCGGCGGCGAGTTCAAGGCCTACGACCAGATCGACAACGCCCCGGAAGAAAAGGCGCGCGGCATCACCATCGCGACCAGCCACGTCGAGTA
>DATEYP010000178.1:0-18543 GCA_035256085.1 Acidiferrobacterales bacterium | reverse complement strand
TCGGCGTAACGTTTCTCTTCGAGCGTCTGGGTGAGTGCCATGGCCAGCGTGAGCAGGGTCTTGCCGGTGCCGGCCTGACCCATGAGCGATACGAAGTCCACGTCCGGATCCATGAGCAGGTTCAGGGCGAAGTTCTGTTCGCGGTTGCGCGCGGTAATGCCCCACACCGCATGTCGTTCGCCGCGGAAATCACGCGCAGTCTCGATCACGGCGCTGCCGTTCTCGAGCTTGCGCACGATGGCCTCGAAGGCGCGCTCGCTGTCATCGTACAGGAACTGGTTCGGGAACCAGGTACGTGCCAGCGGTCCGGTGACGCGGTAGAAGGTGCGACCCTGCTCGGCCTTCCAGGATTCCATGTCCTTGGCATGCGTCTCCCAAAAATCCGCCGGCAATTTCATGGCGCCGGTAAACAGCAGGTCCGCGTCCTCCAGCACCTGGTCGTTGGTGTAATCCTCGGCGGGGATGCCGAGCGCATGCGCCTTGATGCGCAGGTTGATGTCCTTGGAAACGAGAATAACGCTCGCCGCGGGGTGTTTGCGGCCGAGATCGAGGGTCACGCCGAGCAGGGTATTGTCCGGTGTCGGGCTGCTCAGGCCATTCGGCAGATGGGTGTGCGCCGCCTCCATGTGGAAGTACAGCCGGCCGGTTTCGAAACCCTCGGCATGTGACGGCAGCTTGAGGCCCTGGCTGATGTCGCCGCCGGCCTTTTCGATCATGTCACCGATAAAGCGGCTCACCTGGCGTACGTTGCGTGCCACCTCCGACATGCCGCGCTTGGAATGGTCGAGTTCTTCCAGTACCACGATCGGCAGCACGATGTCGTGCTCGTGAAAGCGGAAAATTGCCGCCGGGTCGTGCATCAACACATTGGTGTCGAGCACGAATATCTTTTTGCGTTTCTCGGGGGTCATGGCGTTTCAGGGCTTCCTTACTGTTTGGCGAGTTTTCTTAGATCTGCGAGCACGGTGGCCACGTGTCCGTCCACTTTTACGCCACGATACTCCTTGTGAAGGATGCCCTTGCTGTCAATGAGGAAGGTGCTGCGCTCGATTCCCAGGTATTTCTTTCCATAGAGTGACTTTTCCCTGATGACATCGAACAACTTGCAGAGTTTCTCGTTCTGATCCGAAATCAGGTCGAATGGAAAACAATGTTTGTCCTTGAAGTCTTCGTGCGACTTGAGGCTGTCGCGCGACACGCCGAGGATGACGGTCTTGAGATTCCGGAATTCCTCGTAGTAGTCGCGAAAGTCCTGGCCCTCGGTGGTGCAGCCGGGGGTGTTGTCTTTCGGATAGAAATACAACACTAGGTTCTGGCCCAGGAAGTCGGACAGGCTGACGGTTTGTTCGTCAGTCGCGACGACTTCGATATCCGGTATCGGTTTGCCGACAGTTGTTTTCTTCATGTCTGGGTCTCCGTGGTTACAGGGACAGCTCAGTCGAGCGGCACGGCACGCAGCCTGGCGGCCGCCGCTTCCGGGCTCACGGTATTGACGAACAGCCCGCTGCCGAGCTCAAAGCCGGTGGGAATGCTGGTGCGCGGGCAGATCTCAAGGTGCCAATGGTAACTCGCGCCACAATCGGCGTATTTCGGCGCATGCGGCACTGAGTGCAGGAAGTAGTTGTACTGCGCGCCACCCAGCACGGCGTCGAGGCGCGTCATGCTGCGGCGCAGGATGCACGCCAGGTCGGTGGCGTCTTCCGGGGTGATGGCGAGAAAATCGCTTTGGTGGGTGAGGGGCAGAATATGCACCTCCCACTCGTAACGGCTGGCGAATGGTTTGATGGCAATGAACTTTTTACCGCGCTCGATCACGAACTGGCCGACGTCCAGCTTGCGGCGAATCTCCCCGGATTCGCGGTCGTAGAGTGTCGCTTCAAAGGTCAGCGCCTCGTCGATCAGCGTGCAGAAAATGCAGCGGTGGTTCTTTTCATAGTAGATGCGGCTGTTCTCGACCTCGTCCTGCACATTGTCCGGCACCACCGGCGTGGCGATGAACTGGCTGTGGGTGTGGGCGATCGAGGCGCCGGCGGCCGGGCCGAAGTTCTTGAACACCAGTACATAGCGCAGGCGCGGGTTGGACCGATAGAGCTGCTCCATGCGCGCACGGTAGGTGCTGAATAGCAGGGCGAGGTGCGCCTCGCTCATTTCATGCACGGCAATGCCGTGCTGGTTGTGATCGATCATCACCTCGTGCCGGCCATAGCCGTCGATGGTTTGCTGCAGGCCGAAGCTCAGGTTCGGGTTTTCGCGGTCGTCGCCCAGTACCGGGTAGAGGTTCTCGACGAGGCGCAGTTGCCACGGTGCGTCCTCCGGGTAGGCGCCGATTGCCGGCGGCGTCATGTGTTCGTTGCCCACGCAGAACGGGCAGGTGTCCACATGCGCGCGCGTATCACGCGGCGCCGGTGCCTCGGCTTTCTTCGGGCGCATGCCACGCGCCGTGGCCACCAGCACCGATTCACTCGGCACAATGGGGTTGATGCGGATTTCGCGGACGGGTTTTTCCGGGTCGGTCATGGCAGGGTCTGGCGGGGTGAGTCTACCGGCAATACTAATGAAATCTACGGTCTTTTCCTATCGTGCTCGCGAACGCGTCAGGCTTGTCATATGCAGGCCGGGCAAGCTACTATGCCAGCTCGATTGAGCTTATAAGTCCGGGTATTTCCTTCATGTTCCACGGTAGCATGGTCGCGCTCGCGACCCCGATGCATCTCGACGGGGCGCTCGATACAGCCGCGCTGCGCCGCTTCGTGGATTTCCAGATTGACAACGGCACCACCGCGCTGATCGCGGTCGGCACCACTGGCGAATCGCCGACCCTTGACATGCAGGAGCATTGCGAGGTCATCCGGCTTACGGTCGAGGCTGCGCGCGGGCGCGTGCCGGTGATTGCCGGCACTGGCTCGAATTCCACGACCGAGGCCATCGAACTCACCCAGTGCGCACTGGAGGCCGGCGCCCAGGCCTGTCTGCTGGTCGCGCCCTACTATAACAAGCCCACGCAAGAGGGCCTGTACCTGCATTACAGGGCGATCGCCGAGGCCGTGCCGATACCACAGATCCTGTATAACGTTCCCGGGCGTACGGCCTGCGATATTCTACCCGCCACGGTGGTACGCCTCGCCCAGATCCGGAATATTGTCGGCCTCAAGGAGGCGACCGGCAACCTTGAACGGGCGCGCGAGTTGCTCGATCTGTGTCCGAAAGATTTTGAACTTTATTCCGGCGACGATGCCACAGCCATGGAGTTCATGCTGCTCGGCGGCCGGGGTGCGATCTCGGTCACTACCAACGTCGTGCCGCGTGCGATGCAGGAACTGTGTGCGGCCGCGCTCGATGGCGACGCCAGGACCGCGGGCGCCATCAACGACAAGCTGATGGGTCTGCACAAGAATTTGTTCGTCGAGGCCAATCCGATCCCGGTCAAGTGGGTGCTGGAGCAGATGGGCCTCATCGAGGGCGGTATACGCTTGCCGCTGACACGTCTGTCGGATATGCACCATGCCGTTCTGCGTCAGGCGATGGTGGGCGCGGGTTTGACGTGACGGCGCATTCATTTTATTTCTGTGCACTTCCGTATTCCGGTGATTCCATGACCATTCAGCGTACCTTCACATTCTTTGCCGCTCTACTGATGCTCAGCCTCGGCGGCTGCACGTTGTTCGGTGATAAGCAGGAGAAATCCCCGGCCAAGCTGCGCGCGGCACTCGAAGTGCCACCGGATCTGGCGCGTCCCGCCAGCGATGGTCTGTCGGCCATCCCGTCCAGCGGTGCAGCCGCCTATTCGGATTACGCGGCCAAGTCTTCCGCGTCGCCCGCAGGAAATGCCGGCCTGGCAAGCACGAACGGAAAGGTCGCAGAAACGGCAAGCGGCAAGGTGCGTCTGGAGCGTGACGGTGCACAGCGCTGGCTGGTGTTACAGGACAGCACGGAACACGCGTGGGTGAAGGCACGCGAATATTTCCTGCGCAACAACATTGCGCTCACCGTGGACAATCCGCGGACCGGCGTGCTCGAAACCGACTGGATCGATCGTCCGGTGAAATTCTCCGGGGTCATCGGTAAAATCTTCGCCTCCGCCAGTTCGACCGGTCTGCGCGACAAGTTTCGCGTACGCGTAGAGCCGGGGCGCACGCCCGGCACGACCGAAGTGACTGTCAGCCACCAGGGTTTGGCGGAAGAAGTGGCAATCGCAAGCGGCGTGAACGTGATGCAGACCGTGTGGCAGCCACGTCCGGCCGATACGGAAATGGAAGCCGAGTTGCTTGCCAAGCTGATGGTTCACTTTGGCATGGACGAGCAGCAGGCCAAGGGTCAGGTCGCCGCAGCGGATGTCACGCGCGCGCAACTGGTCAAGGACGAGTTAATCCTTCCCCAGGACGATCTCGATGCCGCCTGGCGGCGGGTCGGACAGGCGCTGGACCGCGCCGGTGTGATTACTGAAGACCGTGATCGCAGCGCAGGTATCTTCTACGTTCGTTATGTGGACAGCGGCCAGGCTGGCAAGCGCCAGGGAATCTTGTCCTGGTTCAACAGGGATGCCGGCAATGCGAGCGCCGGACCAGACGCCAAGGCCGAGGTGACGAGCGATCGCTATCAGATCCGCCTCAAGACCTTGACCACCGGTACCAGCGTGAATGTGTTCAATGTGAAGGGTGAGCCGGAAAAATCCACGACCGGGGAGAAGTTGCTCGGCGTATTGCTGCAACAGCTTCGCTAACGCATGGCTGCCGGTCCCTTGGTCAAAGAGGGGCGGCGGTACCAGAATGGATTCCTGCGCTTTGCGCTGCTCGGCAGCGGCAGCCGCGGCAACGGACTGCTGGTCGAATGCGGACAGACGGTGATTCTGGTGGACTGCGGCTTCACGCTGAAGGAAACCGAGCGTCGCCTCGCGCGTCTCGGTCGCGAGGCCGGTGAGCTGGACGCTATCCTGGTCACCCACGAGCATGGCGATCACGTCGACGGTGTCGGTCCGCTGGCACGCAAGTACGATATTCCGGTTTGGCTCACGGCCGGGACGCACGCCGCACTCGGCGCGCCGGAAACAAACCGTCTCCCGCAGTGCCGGCTGTTCGCCGCCCATGAAGATCTTTCCATCGATGCCATTGCCATACACCCATATACGGTCCCGCACGATGCGCGCGAGCCCTGCCAGTTCGTATTCTCCGATGGCGCGCGCCGGCTCGGCCTGCTCACCGATGTCGGCCACATCACCGCACATATCGAAACCCGGCTCCGCGGTTGCGATGCCCTGATACTCGAATGCAACCACGATGCCGATATGCTCGCCGAGGGGCCCTATTCAGAGTCCCTAAAAAAACGCGTCGGCGGGCCGCTCGGTCATTTGAATAACGATGCGTCGGCGGCGCTGCTGGCAGCCCTCGATTGCAGCCGGTTGCAGCATATTGTTGCCGCCCACCTGAGCGAGAAGAACAACACCCCCTGGCTGGTGCACTCCGCCCTGGGTGCGGTACTGGGTGGGGCAGCACAGCGGGTGGAAATTGCTTCCCAGGAGGGCGGCCTGGCGTGGCGCGAACTGGTATAATCCCAGAAACGGTGTTTAGCCGCAGATGAACGCAGATTAACGCGTATGAATCACGCCATGGATGCACTGAAGCCATTCACCCTTACTTGGTGGGCTGGCGAATCCAGGCAGCGCATTGAATATCTGCATTCATCTGCGGCTAACTATTTTATTCTAGGATAAAATGATCGCGTCCTGGAACCTGGCTGCCCGAGGCCGCCGGCCGTAGCAGGCGAACCTCAACGCGGAACACGAGCGCAAGCGATGGCGAGCAACGCCCCCGAAACCACAGCCGGTTCTGCTCCGGCGCTCATCAGCACCGCACCCATTCCCGTTCTCATGCTGCGCGGCTCGGCGGCGCTTTCGCCATTTCGGCAGGAGCGGCTTATGGGTAGGCTGCGCGCCGCCGTCCCGCACATCGAAACGGTCTATGCGGAATTCCGGCACTTCGTCGCGCTCACCCAGAAACTCAACGCGCCGGAACTCGGCGTGCTCGAGCGTCTGCTCACCTACGGACCGAAACGGGAGAGTCACACACCACAGGGCGACCTGCTTTTGGTCGTACCGCGCCTCGGCACCATCTCGCCCTGGTCCACCAAGGCCACGGACATCGCCCAGCACTGCACATTGAAGAACGTGCGCCGCCTGGAACGCGGCGTCGCCTGGTTCGTGCGCAAGCGTGACGCTGTGTCGCTGACAACGGAGGAGCGCCGCCAGGTTGCTGCACTGGTTCACGATCGCATGACCGAGAGTGTGCTGGCCGGATACGACGAAGCGACAGCATTATTTCGCGTGGAAAGCCCCGCGCCGCCGACCACGGTGGATGTGCTTGCTGGCGGGCAGGCCGCGCTCGCTGCCGCCAACCAGCAGCTCGGCCTGGCGCTGGCGCCGGACGAGATCGATTACCTGGTCGATAACTTCAAGCGCATCGGCCGCAATCCCACGGACGTGGAGCTGATGATGTTCGCACAAGCCAACTCCGAGCACTGCCGGCACAAGATTTTCAACGCCGACTGGGTGATCGACGGCAGGCGCATGCAACACTCGCTGTTTGCCATGATCCGCAACACCCATGCGCTCAATCCAGTCGGCACGCTGGTGGCCTACAAGGACAATTCCTCGGTCATCCAGGGTTTCCGCAGCGCGCGCTTTTTCCCCGATCCGGTTACGCACGAATACCGCTACCATGAGGAAGATACGCACATCCTCATGAAGGTCGAGACCCACAATCATCCGACCGCGATTTCACCGTTCCCGGGTGCCGCGACCGGTGCCGGCGGCGAGATTCGCGACGAGGGCGCGACCGGCACCGGCTCCAAGCCGAAGGCCGGCATCACCGGCTTCTCGGTGTCGAATCTGCACATCCCCGGGGGCGAACAACCGTGGGAAACCGATCACGGCAAGCCCGGGCGCATTGCCAGCGCGCTCGAGATCATGCTCGACGGTCCGCTCGGCGGCGCGGCGTTCAACAACGAGTTCGGACGTCCCAATCTCGGCGGCTACTTCCGCACCTTCGAAGAACAGGTGGCCGGCGAAGTGCGCGGTTACCACAAGCCGATCATGCTGGCCGGCGGCCTCGGCAACATCCGCGCCATGCATGTGCAAAAGCAACAGATCACAGCCGGCGCCAGCATTGTCGTACTCGGGGGTCCGGCGATGCTCATCGGGCTGGGCGGCGGTGCCGCGTCGAGCATGGCGACCGGCACCAGTCACGAAGACCTGGATTTCGCCTCGGTGCAGCGCGGCAATCCCGAAATGCAGCGCCGTTGCCAGGAGGTCATCGACCAGTGCTGGGCACGCGGCGCGGACAGCCCGATTGTCTCGATTCATGACGTCGGTGCCGGTGGCCTTTCCAATGCCGTGCCGGAGATCATCAACGATGCCGGCCACGGCGGTGAGTTCGAGCTGCGCCTTATTCCGAACGACCAGCCGGG
Organism: Acidiferrobacterales bacterium; assembly: GCA_035256085.1. Classification (GTDB taxonomy): domain Bacteria; phylum Pseudomonadota; class Gammaproteobacteria; order Acidiferrobacterales; family UBA6901; genus UBA6901. The sequence goes on along the minus strand of DATEYP010000178.1, from coordinate 11,085 downwards.
CATGTCGCCCATGCAGATCTGGTGCAACGAGGCGCAGGAACGCTACGTGCTGGCGGTGGACAACCGGCACCTTGAAGATTTCAAGCAGCTGTGCGAGCGCGAGCGCTGCCTGTATGCCGTCATCGGGCATGCCACCAAGGAACCGCATCTTACGCTGACCGACACACATTTCGCCGGCCAGGGTGCGCAGGCCGCGCGCCCGATCGACATGGATCTGAGCGTGTTGCTCGGCAAGCCGCCGCGCATGCAGCGTGATGTGCAGCGCGTGAAGCGCAAGCTGCCGGCCTTCAAGACCAAGGGCATCGACATCGCCGAGGCCGCCTACCGGGTACTGCGCCTGCCGACCGTGGCGAGCAAGAACTTCCTGATCACCATCGGCGACCGCAGCGTCACCGGACTCGTGTGCCGCGACCAGATGGTTGGGCCGTGGCAGATCCCGGTCGCGGACGTGGCCGTTACCGCCGCCAGCTACACCGCCTTCACCGGCGAAGCCATGAGCCTGGGCGAGCGCACGCCGCTGGCGCTGCTGAACCCGGCAGCGAGCGCACGCATGGCGATCGGCGAGGCGCTCACCAACATGGCAGCGGCGCGCATCGCCAGACTACCGGACGTGAAACTGTCGGCCAACTGGATGGCGCCGGCCGGCCACCCGGGTGAGGACGCCGCCTTGTTCGATGCCGTGCAGGCGGTCGGTATGGAACTCTGTCCGGCCCTTGGCATCTCGATCCCGGTCGGCAAGGATTCGATGTCCATGAAGACCGTCTGGGACGAGGGCGGCGAGCAGCGTGCGGTGACGGCACCGATGTCGCTGGTCATCTCGGCCTTCGCACCGGTCCTGGATGTGCGCAAGACACTCACGCCGCAGCTGCGCGTCGATCAGGGTGAAACCGATCTCATCCTTATCGATCTCGGCAAAGCCAAGAACCGTCTCGGTGGTTCGGCATTGGCACAGGTGTACAAGCAGGTCGGCAATGAAGCGCCGGACGTGGACGATGCGCGCGTACTGAAGCTGTTCTTCGCCGTGATTCAGGCATTGAACGAGCTCGGTTTTCTGCTCGCCTATCACGACCGCTCGGATGGCGGCCTGTTCGCCACGATCTGCGAAATGGCGTTCGCCGGACGCACCGGCGTGCGCATCGAGATCGACGACCTCGGCCGCGACCCGCTGGCGGCGCTGTTCAGCGAGGAACTGGGCGCGGTCTTGCAGGTGCCGCACGCCCGCCTGAACGGCATCCTCGGCGCGCTCAAGGAGGCCGGTATCGCGCGCACCGCACGCCGCATCGGTACGCTCACACAGGATGATCGCATCAGTTTCGTGCGCCGTGGCAAGGAAGTGTTCAGCGACACGCGTGTGAATCTGCAGCGCGTCTGGTCGGAGACAAGTTATCGCATGCAATCGCTGCGCGATAATCCCGGGTGCGCACAGCAGGAGTTCGACCGAATTCTCGATGACACCGATCCGGGCCTGAGTACCGTGCTCACGTTCAAGCCCGAGGAGGATATCGCGGCGCCTTACATCGCCACGGGTGTTCGCCCGACGGTTGCCATTCTGCGCGAACAGGGCGTGAACGGTCAGCTGGAGATGGCCGCGGCTTTCGACCGTGCCGGTTTCTATACCGTGGACGTGACCATGAGCGACATCGTCGATGGGCGCGTGTCACTCAAGGACTTCAAGGGTTTTGCAGCCTGCGGCGGATTTTCGTTCGGTGATGTGCTGGGCGCCGGTGAAGGCTGGGCAAAATCGATTCTGTTCAACAGCCGCACGCGCGACGAATTCAGTGCGTTCTTCACGCGGCCGGACAGTTTTGCGCTGGGCATCTGTAATGGCTGTCAGATGATGTCCAACCTGCACGAGATCATTCCGGGTTCCGGAACCTGGCCACACTTCGTGCGCAACAGCTCCGAGCAGTATGAGGCGCGCGTGTGCATGGTGCAGATCCCGCTGAATCCGTCGATTCTCCTGGCCGGCATGGCCGGCTCATTTCTGCCGATCGCGGTTGCCCATGGCGAGGGTCGTGCCGAGTTCCGGACGGTCGCCGACTGGGAGAACATCACTGCCGGCCACCAAGTGGCGCTGCGCTTCGTGGACAACCGCGGCATGGTCACGCAGGCCTATCCGCAGAATCCCAACGGCTCTCCCGCCGGCATTGCCGGCCTCACCACGCCGGATGGACGCTTCACGATCATGATGCCGCATCCGGAGCGCGTGTTCCGCAGCGTGAGCAATTCCTGGCATCCGGATGAGTGGGGCGCAGATGGCCCGTGGCTGCGCATGTTCCGCAATGCACGCGTGTGGGTTGGTTGATTAAGGAATAATCCTGGAAAAAACAGTCAGCCGCAGATGAACGCGGATATTCAATGGGCTGCCTGTATTTGCCGGTCCACCAGAAGGGTGGCTGACCTCGGTGCATACACGGCAAGATTCATCTGCGTTCATCTGCGGCTAAAGCCGTTTCTTTAGGATTATCCGTCATGAATGTGGAGGCCATGTCCTGATGCAACCTGAGAAGACCGGATTATCATGAATTCCTTCCTGCTGGTCGGGATCATTGTGAATGTCCTGCTGACCGGACTGGCGATCTACTGGGTCTGGCGGAACATGAAGTCAAAAGGGCCTGACAAAAAAGACCGGGAGTGAGGTTGCTGTTTGGCAGGTATTGTGGAACGACAAGACAGCCAGTACGCCCGCCTTGTCGTTTTCTTGTTCAAGCCGTGGTGTTCTGCTCCGCGATCTCCTTGCGCACCATGTCCATGTCGAGCGCCTTGGCCTTGGTGAGAATTTCCTCAAGCGCCGAGCCTGGCAGGGAACCGGGCTGGGAGAACAGAATAATCTGTTCACGAAACAGCATGAGCGTGGGAATGGAGCGGATTTGGAAGGTGGATGCGAGCTCCTGCTGGTCTTCGGTGTTGACCTTGGCAAACACCACATCCGGATGTTGCGCCGAGGCGGCTTCATAAACCGGCGCGAAGGCGCGGCATGGCCCGCACCAGGGCGCCCAGAAGTCCACCAGGACCACGGCGTTCATCTGGATAACGTCTTCAAAATTGTCTTGGGTGAGATCGACTGTGCTCACGGGGCAGGCTCCGGTGGCACCCGAGGGTGCGTGGGTTAGGGGGGCTGATCGGCCCCGGATAGGTAAATTAGACTATTATAAAGTAATCCTGCTCCATTGAATGCTGATCGGCACGCCACTGAGCGTCAGTTCTTACATTACCGGGTGACGCCTATGGTTCGACACATGGCTGCCCATGATTTGAGTGCGGGTAAAAAAAACCAATAAAGGTCAAAGAGTTGGCCTCGTTTCTGTGGGATGGCATAAGAAATGCAAACACCTTCAGTACAGGGCCAGCCGGCATCAACTCTATAAAGAAGGGGCTTCATGAATTCAGGTGGCCATCTCCGCGCGATCCTGGGGATACTCGTACTCTGGGGATTGGGCAGCGTCGCCCAGGCGGATATCTTCGTCTACCAGCTGCCGGGTGGCGCGCGCATTGTCGCCGACCACCCGCTCAACAATCGCGACTACAGACTGGTACGGCACAGTAGAACTGCCAAGGGTGCGGGCACACTGATTTCGAGCCGCAGGATTGCCAATGCCGTCACCGACCCGGGCGCGTACGACTGGCTAATCCGGCGCACCGCGACCGCCCACCAGGTCGACGCCGCGCTGGTGAAGGCGGTGATGCATATCGAATCCGCCTTCAACCCGCATGCCGTTTCCCATAAGGGCGCGCAGGGCCTGATGCAGCTCATGCCTGACACGGCGCGGCGCTACGGCGCATATGATCTGTTCGATCCCGTGCAAAATGTGCAGGCCGGCGTGAAGTACCTCAAAGATCTGCAGAAGCTGTTCAAGAACAATACTCGCCTGGTGCTCGCCGCCTACAATGCCGGCGAGAATGCAGTACTGCGCCACAAGGGAATTCCGCCGTACGACGAGACGCAGGATTATGTGCGCAAGGTCATGAAGATGCATCGCGAGTACGTGGCTGTGGATAAACACGCGATCACGGTTGCGAGTGCTGCAGTGCCGGAGTCGCGCAAACTGGTTCCGGCTGCCGTGCCGGTTGCCCGATCGCGTGTGTCAGGTTTTGTGCCGGTGGCGTCGGTGCAGCCTGCTGTTGGAGTCCCGCCCGAAAAAAACCTCTAGGAATTACTGGCACCATCCCGGCGGAATCAATGTTCGCGCTGCTTACGTTAGCAGTACCGCCACAATACCCGTCATAAAGATTCCGTCGAATGTCCCGGCGCCGCCGATGGCAGCCAGTGGTGTGCCCATGCGCCGGATGTCCTTGAGCCGCAACAGATCTGCACCGATCAGTACACCGAGTGTTCCGCTGACATAGGCGAGCGCCGCGCTGCGTTCCATATCCAGCAGCAGCGCGGTCAGAGCCGCTGCAATCGGCGCCACAAAAATCGGCATGCCGATCCCGATCCCCGGGAGCGGACGGCTGACGAGGCGGCATACCAGCGCCACGATCCCGATCGCCGCTACGAGCATCGGCAGCGGAAGTCCGCCGCGTCCGATAAGGTAGAGCGAAAACAGCACCGGGATCAGCCCGCCGCCGACGTTAATGGCGATCAGTGTGCGCCCGTGAAAGTCACGTGCCATGCGGCGCAGCAGTCCGCGCAAAGCCACCGGCACCGCCTCTGCGGGCGGCGCTTCGGCGCTCACCGTGAACAGTGGCAGGTTGATTGCGCTGCCGAACAGCGAAGCGAACAACAGCAGAAAGCCGGATTCCGCGGACAGGCCAAGTTTGTCGAAGGCCAGCGTGAGCGCACCAAACTGCACGAAGGTGACGAGTGTCACCAGCAGCGCAAGCAACAGAAACAATGGTCGGGGCGCGAAAGGAAGGCGCATGGGTATCAGGATATCAAGTCATGCCTCATGCGTGCGTGAGAATCAGAAATAAAATGACCCGTCCTCGGCAGGACGGGTCCGGGTATTGTGGAACGGCAGGCGGCATGCCGCCTGCCGGTGTACTCAGCGGGTGCTGACCAGCGGAGACGGTATTTCCACAGACAGGCCGACGCTCAGCCAGTTCTGCATGCCACCGCGATAGTAGTAGATCTTGTTCGCCGGATAACCGATGCGCAGCAGCGCCTGAATCGCGCGCGGTGACTGGTCGCACCACGGGCCATTGCAGAACAGCAGGATGTCTTTGGCCCTGGAGAAATCCCAATCCAGCTTGCGGTTATTCTCGCCCAGCCCGTCGACGGAGCGATGAATGCTGTTCGACCAGTTGACCGATTCGCCGGTCATGACACCAAGGCGCGCCAAGGCCTGGCGGAAGCCCGGATCCTTGTCGCTGGCGGTCAGCGTGGTGAAGGGAATGTTCACCGAACCCGGGATGGTGCCCTTGGTGTAGAACGATTCGACGCGTGAATCGACCAGGATGCCGCTGCCTTTCTCGACCTTGTTCTTCAGAAATTCCAGAATTTCCAGCTCGCCAACCGTGGCGACTCCGGGCGCCACCTCCATCGGATGTATGCAGAACGGCGGACACTTGCGCGAAGTCTTGGCGAAGCTGCCGGTCAGGTCGTTATTTACGTTCTGGATGCGTTCAATGGTGTAGCGTTTGCCGTTGGCGGTGAATTTCACCTCCGGCAGGTATTCGGTGATATTTACTTCCTTGGCTGCGGCCACGGTTGGCAACAGCAGACTTCCCAAGACTAAAACGATGCGTATAAACATGAGTTACCCTCTGATTATTTTGTGTTGACTGGTACACGTTTGGCGTTGGTAATGGCGATGATCTTCATCACCACGGGAATGAAGCGCGCTGTGCCATCGGATTTCTTCTTCCGGTACTCGGCATACACCTGGTTCTTATCTTCGGTTTCCATGAGTGAGTACAGCGCGAAGCTGCCGGGGAAACTGTCGCGCAGAGCGGTTTCGAAGCCCTGGATGCTGGTGGGCGCCGCAGTGGCATTCGTTGCGGGCGGAGTGGCCGCCCCACTTTTCCTGGTTGATTGCAGGCGCTCCAGTTGCTCGTGCTCTTTCTGGGCCTTACCGAGAGATTCAAGACGGTTGCCCTCGGTATTGATGGCCTGCAGGTACGGGTCGTTGCCCTTCGCGGCGTGTGCGGTCAGCATGAACAAACTGCCCAGCAGGACAGCTACAGCATGCCAGCACCTTGCACTGTGGTGCGCAGCCGGCGGCGCGACGCGGACTCGGGCCTGCGTTCCAGGAAAACTTGTTGTCATGTGAAGTGCCTCCATTCAAAGTCAGTCGACTGTTGCGTTGGTGCCCAAAGCCGGCTTGGCGCACCATCCCAAGCGAAGTGGCAATAACCGTGCCTGTCAACTGAATGGGTCACCGATTTGTCCAGAGCATTCAGCTCAGGTAACTGAAGCAGACTGATTAAGTGGGGAATGTCCCTGTTAAGCGGCAGACTGATCGGCTGACCTGTTGTGGGATGCAAGGAATCGTGGCAACCATGCAGATGGTAATAATTTGCTTCACGGGTGCCACAGTACGAAATTGATCTCGATCATTATTCTTCTTTGTACAGCAGTGCCGGTGATGGCGCACCGTCAGAATGGTAATAATTTGCGTCACGAGTGCCGCAGTCCGGAATCGATCTGGATCATTTTCGTACTTTTCCGGCATGCGCCGGTGATGATGTGCCGTCAGAAACCCAGGGCCCTCGCCAGGCGTTGTATGCCCAGCCATTGCTGGCGTACGAAGTGCTCGCCATAGTCGACGCCATCGAGCTGGTCGCGAATGCCGGTGGCCGGATAGTCGCGCACAAAGCGTGCGCTGCCAAATACCAGATCCCAGAGCGGAAACAGCGGTGCAAAGTTGCAACCCATCGCCCGGCCTTCATGACCGATACCGATGCCGTGATGCAGGCGATGGTAATGCGGGCTGACCAGCAGGCGGTCGCCCAGCCAGCCAAAGGACAGGCGCACGTTGGTGTGCGACAGGCTTTCGATCAGGCGCGTTACCACCACGATGCCGAGGAACTGCGCCGGCGGCACGCCAATGAGCAGCGCCACGAATACCACCCACAGGTCGGCGAGCACGTCATCCAGTAGATGATTGCGCCGGTCGGCCCAGAGCGAAAGCTGGCGCTGACTGTGGTGCAGGGCATGCAGCGCCCACCACCAGTTGAAGCGGTGCTGCAAGCGGTGCCGCCAGTACTCGGCGAAATCCAGGATCGCGAGATACGCAAAGAACGACACCAGCGGATGGGCCGAAAGCCAGGGTGCAAGTTCTTCGAGGCTCGGCGGAATGATGCCATTCAGACGCAAGGTGCCGTCAATGGTTTCCTCCAGCGGCTGGAGCAGCAGGAACACCGCGAGCGGCACGATGCCGAGGTTGTGCAGGAAGGTATACAACACGTCCACGCGTACCGCGCGCCGGTCCGGCCAGCGTTCCACCGGCCGCCACCACTCGAGCGGTCGCAGCAAGAGCAGCATCAGGCCGATTTCCAGCACGCCATACAAAGTCACCTCCAGTGCGCTGAATGCCTGTTCGGCATAGGCCATGAAGCCGAGCTGGTAGAGCGCCGGCTGCACCAGGGCCTCGAACAGCCAGGCATGTACAGCGGTGAACAGGCTGGAGAGTGTGTCGAGCATCAGCGTTGGGCAACGGCAAGTGGCGCGAAGCAGTAGCCGCGCGCCTTGAGACCCTGAATGAGTGGCGCGAGCACCGGCGCCAACGGCTCGCGCCGCGTCCGGATGCCGAGGTGCATCATGGTGACGGTGCCGGGCTGGATGCGATCCAGCGCCTGCCTGAGCAGCTTGTCGTTGGGAAATTTCTCGCTCGGCAGCTCATCGCCGATGAAGCCGGCCTCGTCCCAGTGCACGTGCACTGGGTAGCCGCAGTTGGCCGCCCAGCGGATCGCGCTCTGGGTGGTGCGCCCGCCGGGCGCGCGCCACAGACCGCTCAGGCGCTGGCCGGTGAGCGCGTGAAACGACTCGTCCACTTTTTTCAGTTCGGCGCAGAACCCGCGTTCGTCGAGTCTTATCTCCGGGCCGTCGTAGTTGACGGTCGCCAGCAATTTGCCGTCCGGCAGATCGCGCTTCAGGTAGACGTGGCGGAAGCTGTGGTTGCCGAAGGCATGGCCCTCGGCGGCGCGCGCCCGCCAGTAGTCACGCCACGCCGGGTCGAGCGCGTGGTCATCGCGGAAGGTTTTTTCGTTGGCGAGAAAGAACGTGGCCTTGACCTGTTCCTGACCGAGGATGCGCGCGATGGTCTCGGCCTGCGCCATGTTGCCGGTGTCAAAGGTAAGATACACCGTGCCGGTGCAGCGTGTCTCGGATTGCGCCGGCCAGACGGTTGCTGTCAGCAGCAGGGCAACAACAAGACTACTGACGCGGTGCATGGGTCGGGAAGTAGATGCCGTGCGGCGAGCGCCCAACCGCGATGCTGTGCTTGATCGTCTTCGTGGCCATGTCCACCACCTGCACCTGCTTGTTCCAGCGCGAGGTGACCCACAGCTCCTTGCCGTCGCGCGTCAGCTCCATGTCATCCGGGCCGCCGGGCACATGGAATTTCTCCAGGACTTGCAGCGCCTGCATGTCGAGGATCGACACGGTGTTCTCCATACGGTTCGAGAGCAGCAACCGCCGGCCGTCGCCCATGGCCAGAAAGTTGTGCGCGCCCTTGCCGGTCTTGAGCTTCTGCACGCTCTTCGGTGCGCGCCAGTCCACGATCTCGACGTAGTCCTCGCCGGTAATCGCGACCAGCAGGTGTTTGTCGTCCGGGGTCATCCAGATGCCGGCCGGCTGGTGACCGACCTTGTGTTTCCATACCACATCGAAGGTCTTGAGACTGATGGCCGCAATTTCGTCGCTTTCCTGCAGTGTGAAAAACACCAGCGAGCTATCACGGTTGAAGGCGATGTGACTCGGCACCTTGGGCAATGGGATGCGTTTGGCGAGGGTGAAATCGGCGGCGTGATAAATGTCGATCCGGTCGAGACGATTGGAGGCTGAGGCAAACCATTTTTTATCCGGGCTGTAGCCGATCTGGTAGGGATCGCTGATGCGCGGCAGGCGGCGCAGAATCTCGCCGCTGAGCGGACTGATAAACACCAGGTCGTTGCTCGCGGCGTTGGCGACGATCAACTCCTTGTCGTCTGGCGTGGCCATGAGGTGGTGCGGTTCCTTGCCGACCGGGAAACGCGTTGTTTCCTTATATGTCACGGTGTCCACGAGACTGATGGAGCCATCTCCGGAGTTGAGAATGACCGCGGTTTCCGCGCTGGCCGACGTACAGCCGAAGCCAGCGATGAGCATAAATATCATAAATATAAAGTAGGGTACAGGGCGCAGCATGCTGTGCACGGGAAATGTTCCATGAGGTGCGATCGAATAGATGGTACCCCAGTCAGCGAATAGCGGCTAGAGAAACAATGACTTGCTGCACGTTCCGGCTGACCGGCGGGCGCTTGCAACAGAAAAGGGCTTTCCGTAGTATGACCCGCGGTTCGCCAGGCAATGCGGGCTTGTGTTGAAGTGGTGGCACGAAGAATAACTATTTTGCCATGCAGCCACTGCATGGCGATATCGATTTTCTTCAGTCTTTCCTTCAGCAAAATCATTAATACGGGATGCGTCCCGTCTGTCGCTACATGAGCTGAGGTTACTATGCAGAGTGGTACTGTAAAGTGGTTTAACGACGCCAAGGGTTTCGGCTTCATCACTCCGACGGATGGCAGTGCCGACGTGTTCGTGCATTTCTCGACCATCCAGGGAGACGGATTCAAGAGCCTGCAGGAAGGCCAGCAGGTGGAGTTCGAGTCCGCCAAGGGCCCGAAGGGCATGCAGGCCACCAAGGTCGTGCCGCGCTAAGATTGCCTGGAAAAGCCCTGCCTCGCAGGGCTTTTCTCTTAATCTCCAGGGATGGAGTGTATGCCGCGTGAGCGGCGGAAAGATTGCTCCTGCGTTTTCCGCACTTCCGCCATCCATGGCGGTAGCAGGACGCGCGGAGCGGCTTCGCCGCTCGCGGGATTAATCCGGCCGGCCGGAAGCTGTCTTTATTGTACGTGCAATCTCCATTGTGCCGGCCTGCCCATTCATGCCGTATTCGTCCATAATATGCGCGTCTGGACCCGTCGTGGCCCGGGGCGCTTTCAGAACAATGCCCAACGTCGAAAATCCCAGAGCCGCCAGTCCCGCATTTTCCATCAATACTGACCCGAGCTGTTCGCCGGTCGACGCGCCTGCCCTGAACACCCGCCAGGCAGGGCACGGTAGCGGTCGCCTCGTGCGCCCGGCATTCGCCGCATGAGCCTGCCCGCCGGTCAATCCCGCCAGGGTCTCGCGGCCCTCGCCGTCGCCGCCATCGGCGTCGTGTACGGCGACATCGGCACCAGCCCTCTGTATACCATCAAGATTGCCTTCGGCGGCCCGCACGCGTTTGCGATCACGCCGGCCAATGTGCTCGGCTTGCTGTCGCTCATCTTCTGGGCGCTGATCCTGGTGGTGTCGGTCAAATACATTGCCTTCATCATGCGCGCCGACAACAAGGGCGAGGGCGGCATCATGGCGCTGATGGCGCTCACCCAGCGCGTGGTCGGCGACCGCACCCGCAAGCGCTGGGTGCTGATGACACTCGGCCTGATCGGCGCGGCGCTGTTCTACGGCGACGGCATGATCACCCCGGCGATCTCGGTGCTGTCCGCCGTCGAAGGCCTGCACCTCGCGACGCCGGCGTTCGATCCATACGTTATTCCGATCGCACTGGTGATCCTGGTGGGGCTGTTTCTTTTTCAGCGGCATGGCACGGCGCGCGTCGGTTCGCTGTTCGGGCCGGTGATGCTGCTCTGGTTCGCCGTGCTCGCCGTGCTCGGCGTGCACGGCATCCTCATGTATCCGCAGGTGCTGGCGGCGCTCAATCCGTGGTATGGCGTGGCGTTCTTCGTGGAGAACGGCGTCGCCGGGTTCATCATTCTCGGCGCGGTGGTGCTGGCGGTAACCGGCACCGAGGGGTTGTACGCCGACATGGGCCACTTCGGCCGCCGGCCGCTGCGGCTGGTGTGGTTCGGTTATGTATTGCCGGCGCTGGTGCTCAACTACTTCGGGCAGGGCGCGTTGCTGCTGGCCAGCCCGGAGGCGGTCGCCAATCCGTT
>DATEYP010000177.1:0-5498 GCA_035256085.1 Acidiferrobacterales bacterium | reverse complement strand
CATGGCAGATGCTGTTGTGCAAGCCCGCCTCCGAGCGGGAAGCCTGATGCATCTCGGTGGCACCCACCTGAGCCTAACGGTTCAGGGCAATGGGGCGGTACGGCACAGGCGGAGTGGCGCCACTTTTTAATATTTCCCATTCTTCCCGTGACTTCACTCGACACACGCAACGCCCTGCGTCACGAACTGCGCGCGCGCCGCCAGGAGCTGAGCGCGCCCGAGCAGACGCACGCCGCCCACCAGCTCATCGCACACCTGGTCGCGACACGCCTGTATCGCGTCAGCCGGCGCATTGCCGTGTACCTGCCGAACGATGGCGAGATCGATCCGGTGCCGCTCATGGCGCGCATCTGGAAGACCAACAAAAACTGCTATCTGCCGATCCTGTCACGCCTGCGGCACGACCGCCTGTGGTTCGCGCCGTTCACGCAAGACACCCCGCTGGCCGCGAACCGCTTCGGCATTCTCGAACCGGTGGTGCCGGCACGCACCTGGGTGCGCGCGCAGGAACTGGATCTCATCCTCATGCCGCTCGTGGGGTTCGACATACACGGCAATCGCCTCGGCATGGGCGGCGGCTTCTACGACAAGAGCCTTGAGTTCCTGCGCCACCGCAGACTCTGGCGCAAGCCGCACCTCATCGGCCTGGCGCACGACTTCCAGCGCGTGCAAAAAATCGATGCCTGCGCCTGGGACGTGCCGCTGCAGGCCGTCGTCACCGACCGTGGCATGTACCTCATGGAATAACGGCGTGCGCTATTGGCTGATGAAAACCGAGCCCGACTGTTTCGGGCTGAAACATCTCAAGGCAAAACCGCAACGCACCGAACACTGGGACGGCGTGCGCAACTATCAGGCGCGCAATTTTCTGCGCGATGGCATGCAGAAAGGCGACCTGGCCTTCCTCTACCATTCCAGCTGCCCGCAACCCGGTATCGCCGGCATTATGAAAATCGCACGCGCCGCCTATCCGGATCACACCGCCTGGGACCCGGACAACGAGCATTTCGATCCGAAAAGCTCGCCGGCCAATCCGATCTGGTGCATGGTGGACGTGAAACTGGAACGCGCGTTCAATCATCCCATTACCCTTGCCGCGCTCAAGCAGAACCCGGCGCTCAAGGGCATGACGCTCCTGCAGCGCGGCAACCGGCTGTCGATCCTGCCGGTCACCGCGAAGGAATGGAATACCATCCTGAAAATGGAATAGCCTGACTAACTGACCACAACGGAGAACATCAATGAAACATACCGCTCTTGTATTGCTTGCCGCTCTCGCCCTGCCGCTTTCCGTAACGGCTGCGGAGCCGGCCAAGACCACGAATCCGCAGGTGCGCATGACCACCAGCCTGGGCGTTATCGAGATTGAACTGGATGCCGGCAAGGCGCCGAAGACCGTGGCCAACTTCCTCGGGTACGTGGACAAGGGTTTCTACAACGGCACGATCTTTCACCGTGTCATCCCCGGTTTCATGATCCAGGGCGGCGGCATGACAGCCGGCATGAAGGAAAAACCGGCCGGCGCGAAAATCCAGAACGAGGCCGACAACGGGCTCAAAAACCTCGCCGGCACCCTGGCCATGGCACGCACCAACGACCCGCACTCGGCCTCCGCACAGTTCTTCATCAACACCGTGGATAACGCCTTCCTCGACCACCGCGGCAAGAACCCGCAGGGCTGGGGCTACGCCGTGTTCGGCAAGGTGACGAAAGGCATGGACGTGGTGAAGAAAATCGAAGCCGTGCAGACCGGCAATGCCGGCATGCACCAGAATGTGCCGGTGAAAGATGTCGTGATCACCCGTATGCAAGTCATCAAGGGCGCTGCGTCCGATAAGACCGGAGCCGCGAAGAAATAGCGGGAAGAACACGGGCAGAAACAACCGCTCCCTTTCCCGCCTGTGGGGAGAAGGGCGTCAGGTAGGGTGGGGCCCTGCCCCACCATTCATTCTTAGTTCCGCGTGACATTCCGAGCGGTGCGTGGAACGCACCCTACCCTTACAGCTCTCAACGCACCACATGAGCCGCCCGGCGCAGGCCGAGGACGGTGAAAATCCAGCCGAGGATGAACAGCGCCATCACCGCCTTGAGCTGTCCGACCGCGAACGGGATGGCATTGAGCGCGATCATCTTCTCCGGATAGACCGCAAAGCTCGGCATGCCGCCGAAGCCGCACAGGTTCCAGGCCGCAAGTGCAAAGGCCAGATACCCAAGCCCCTGCCAGTCGGCCGCCGGACGCATGCCATCCGTCAGACGCATGCGGTATTTACCCCAGAACCACATGGCCGCCGCGACCAGTGCCAGAATCGACATGCCACCGTATCCGAAATAGTTCGGGCTGTGTTGCGTGCCGAAAATGCCCGGTGTCAGGATCGGCGCCAACACCACGAGCAGGGCAAGGCCGCCGATCCGGCCAGCGCGCGATGTCGCCGTGCCGCCGAACAATGCCGCGCCCAGGAGGCTGACAGCCACACCGAGCGGAAACGCGAACGCAAACAGCAGCAATTTCAGTCCGCCGGCATCGCCGTATTTCGCCTGAATACCGGCGAGGCCGAGTGCGGCGACTTCGGCCTGGATCTGCTTTCCATAGATGACATCGCCGATCATGATCGCCAGTCCGGCCAGATAAACGATGACGCCCAGTCGTTGTGTATTCATGTTGCACCTCGCACGGTAGCCTGTCCTTTAGATTGCCAACTAATATCGACCTCAACGTCGGTGATTAACCACGGGGAGCACGGGGAAAGCCTAAACAAGCAGTAAACCGGTTTTCTTCGGGAAGCGTTGTATTCCCGATGTACCGGCGGACAGACATGTTTTTCCCCGTGTCCCCCATGGTTACGATGAATCTTGTTAGACGCTGTTAGCCAAGAAACAATCGGTACGCCGGGTTGTTCGTCTCTTCAGTATATTCGTATCCGAGACTCTGCAAAAATTTCTGGAACGCCTTCTTGTCCTTGGGCGGCACCTGCATGCCCACCAGCACGCGTCCGAAGTCGGCGCCGTGGTTGCGATAATGGAACAGGCTGATGTTCCAGCCGCCGCCCATCTTGTTCAGAAAGTTCATGAGCGCGCCCGGGCGCTCCGGAAATATGAAGCGATAGAGAATTTCATGTTCCGCCGCCGGCGCGCGCCCGCCCACCAAATGACGGATGTGCAGCTTGGCCATTTCATTGTCGGTCATGTCCAGCACCGGATAGTCGTGGCTTTTGAGCTCGCCGATAAGGCGCTTGATCTGCGCGGCATCGCCGACCTGCACGCCGACAAAAATATGCGCCGCCTTCGGGTCGGCGAAGCGGTAGTTGAACTCGGTGATGTTGTGGTCGCCGATCACCGCACAGAACTTGCGGAACGCGCCCGGGCACTCCGGAATCGTGACCGCGAGAATCGCCTCGCGGCGCTCGCCGATTTCGGCGCGTTCGGCGACATGCCGCAGGCGGTCGAAGTTCACGTTTGCGCCCGAGGCAATGGCGATCAGATTTTTGCCCTGCAGTCGCTTCTTCTCGGCATAACGCTTGAGGCCGGCATAGGCGAGCGCGCCAGCCGGCTCGAGAATCGAGCGCCGGTCTTCGAAAATATCCTTGATCGCGGCGCAGATCTCGTCGTTCGAGACGATCACTATCTCGTCCACATATTGCTTGCACAGGCGAAATGTCTCCTTGCCGACCTGGCGCACCGCGACACCGTCGGCGAAGATACCGACGTGGTCGAGCACGATGCGCTTGTGCGCCTTCAAAGAGCGGTCCATGGCATCGGCATCCTCCGGCTCGACACCGATGATTTTCACCCCGGGGCGCATTTTCTTGATGTACACGGCCATGCCGGCGATCAGCCCGCCGCCGCCCACCGGCACAAACACCGCATGCAGGGCGCCGGTGTGCTGCTTGAGAATCTCCACCGCCACCGTACCCTGACCGGCGATCACATCCGGGTCGTCGTACGGGTGCACGAAGGTCAGGTGCTGCTTCTTTTCCAGCTCGCGGGCGTGGGCACTGGCGGCGTCGTAGTTGTCGCCATGCAGCACCACCTTACCGCCCAGGTTGCGCACCGCGTCCACCTTGATTTGCGGCGTGGTGCGCGGCATGACAATCACCGCCTTCGCGCCGAGGCGCTTGGCGGCCAGCGCCACGCCCTGCGCGTGGTTGCCAGCCGAGGCGGTGATCACGCCCTTGCGCAGCTCCGCCGGCGTCAGGCCGGCCATCTTGTTGTAGGCACCGCGGCACTTGAACGAGAACACCGGCTGCTCGTCCTCGCGCTTCAGCCACACGTGGTTGCGCGTGCGGCGCGACAGGATCGGCGCGTAGTCGAGCGCGGTTTCGCGCGCGACGTCGTACACCTTGGCATTCAGGATTCTGGTCAGATAGTTCTGCGGCAAGCGGATAGTCCTCGCCTTTTTCGCGCACCGGGCGGCGCGCCGAAGTCGGCCTGATTTTGGCTCTAATCTACCAGACCGTTCTTTATTAATGTATCGGCAATACGGTATCCTGATCCCTGGCTGAGACAACAACAGAAGAAGACCATGACCCAGGACGAAATGAAAAAGGCCGCTGCCCGGGCGGCGCTCGACTACGTCGAGACCGGCAGCATCATCGGCATCGGCACCGGCTCGACCGCCAACCACTTCATCGATCTGCTGGCCGGCATCAAGGGCAGGATCGAGGGCACGGTGGCCAGCTCCGTGGCCTCGGCCGAGCGCCTGAAGCAGTACGGCATCCCGGTATTCGACCTGAACGCCGTGGGCGACCTGAGCCTGTACGTGGACGGCGCGGACGAATCCAGCCGCCACCTGCACCTGATCAAGGGCGGCGGCGGTGCGCTCACCCGCGAGAAGATCGTGGCCGCGGCCAGCAAGAAGTTCGTGTGCATCGCCGACGAATCCAAGCTGGTCGACGTGCTCGGCAAGTTCCCGCTGCCGGTCGAGGTGATTCCGATGGCACGCTCCTATGTCGCCCGCCAGATCGTGAAACTCGGCGGCCAGCCGGTGTTGCGCGAGGGCTTCACCACCGACAACGGCAACCTGATCCTGGACGTGCACAACCTCAAGATCATGAACCCGGTGGAACTGGAAGGGAAACTCAACAACATCGCCGGCGTCGTCACCAACGGCCTGTTTGCCATGCGCCCGGCGGATGTGCTGATTCTCGGCACCCCGAACGGCGCCAAGACGCTCAAGTAACGATGGAACAAGGCGGCGTGTAGCCTGGTAGGGTGAGCACGTTGTTTGTGCCCACCCGAAACTACGGAAACTACGAAACATCACCATTACCGGCACTTGGCCTGATCCGGTTGTAGGTCGGCCTTCAGGCCGACATGTCGCCCTAAAGGGCGACCTACAGGGGTTCCGGGCACATCGTAATAGGTTCCAAACAGGATGAAACATTACACAGCAATATGGTAACCCTGACCTTCCACGGCGCCGCCCGCCAGGTTACCGGCTCCTGCTACCTGCTCGAGACTGCGCACAGCCGCGTGCTCATCGAGTGCGGCCTGTTCCAGGG
>DATEYP010000176.1:0-6560 GCA_035256085.1 Acidiferrobacterales bacterium | reverse complement strand
TATCGGTAGTTATTTCAGATTGTCTCTGGAATCAACGCAGAGTGCGCAAAGGCGCAGAGGACGCAAAGAATTCAGATTTAACCAAAAAATATTTTCCCTGCGCTCTCCGCGCCTTTGCGACCTCTGCGTTATTACTCAGGGGATAGCCACGAGTAAGCCTCTACCATGACTGCATCGACCCGCGGCCCGAAGGCCGGCGCCGGCTGCTATTGGCCGCGCGCCATCCTGCATATCGATATGAACGCGTTCTTCGCGTCGGTCGAGCAGCGCGATTTTCCCGAACTGCGCGGCAAGCCGATCGGAGTCACGAACGGCGCGGTCGGCACGACGCTGATCACCTGTTCGTACGAGGCCCGCGCCTTTGGCGTGAAAACCGGCATGCGCATCTACGACGCGCGCAAACTGTGCCCGGGCCTCATCCAGCGCCCTTCGCGGCCGAACGTGTATGCCGCCGTGTCCACCCGCATCATGCATGCGCTCGTCGCCATCACCCCGGACATCGAGGTATTCAGCGTGGACGAGGCGTTTCTCGACGTGACCCATTGCCAGCGTTTGCACGGTTCCCCGGAACACATGGCGCGCATGACGCAGCAGCTGGTGCGGGAGGCGAGCGACGGCCTGCCGTGTTCGGTCGGTGCGGCGGCCACCAAGCTCACGGCCAAGTACGCCTCGGACGTCATGAAACCGAACGGCATCACCGTCATCCCGCCGTGGGAGGCGCGTGAATGCCTGAAGGATGTGCCGGTCGAAAAGATTTGTGGCATCGGTCCACGCACGGCGGCGTTTCTTGCCCAGCACGGTGCACGCACCTGCGGCGAGGTGGCGGCACTGCCGATGAATATACTGGCGCGTCGCTACGGCATCACCGGTAAGCACCTGTGGCTCGCCTGCCAGGGGCGCGACACCGGCGCGGTGGTGCAGGACATCGCGCCGCCAAAGAGCGTTGGGCACGGCAAGGTATTGCCGCCGCACACCACCAGTGCACGCACCATCGAGACCTATCTGCGCCACATGTGCGAGAAGGTGGCGGTGCGCCTGCGGCGTCTCGACATGCAGGCCGGGAAACTGTACATCGGCCTGCGCACCGCCGCACCCGGCGCAGGGATCGAAGCGGTGCTGGCGGTTGTGTACGGCGCGCCGGACGGACGGCGCTTCTTCGATCTGGCGCGCACGCTGTTGCGCGAACAGTGGCACGGCGAGGCGGTGATCCAGGTGCAGGTCACGGCCACGCATTTGCGCAACACCAGCGGCCAGCTCGAGCTGTTCACGCCGGACGAGGTGCGGTCCATCCAGCGTTTTGCCGCCATTGACGGCATTAACCGCAAGTACGGCGAATTTACGATTTCCCCGGCCACGATCCTCGATCGTTCCAGCATGCCGAACGTGATCGCCCCTGCCTGGCGGCCGGACGGACACCGGCAACACATCCCGGACTGAGCGCCGGCGTGTTTCCTGCGACCCCTAGAATTGTTCCGCACGGAGTCCGGAGCAGGCAGCGTTCATGATCCTGGAAAAAGCAGTCAGCCGCAGATGAACTTAAGCATTCCATAATGGTGCGGCCCGCCCGGTGAAGAGGCGAATAAAGCCGCACCGGTTGGCGCAATGCGTCCGCCGTGTGTCCGGCTGCCATTGCCGCAGTGTATTATGTTTATATAATCGGGCCCGGACAGCGGGGGCGTTCCAACTCAAGACGGAGGGTGTATGCAGATTCTTGACCAGGCGGTGGATGCGATCCGGAAACAGGGCGGGAACGGCATGCAGGTGGCTGCGAAGCTGGAGGCGATCGCCGCCTGCGGCGACCAGGCAGCGCGACTCTGGCAAGGGTATCTCGATAATCCGGGTGCGCCCGGCGACAAATACACCATCGTGAGCTGGATCGGTGCCGAGCGCGCCAAGAGCCTGTATGTGCTGAGTCTCCAGGCGCAGGAGCTGGTAAAGGAAGTGTGCACGGCGGCTGGCAAGCAGGCGCGCTTCCTGGTGCTGGATGAAAGCCCGATAGCACTCGCCTACCGCGGACTCAAGGAAGGTGAGACCGGTCCGCAGGCGGGGCAGGCGTTGCTCGCGGAACAACAGGAAATGAATAAACATCTGCGGGCGCTTGCCGACACGGTGCGCAGCGTAAAGCCGGGCGCAAAGAAGGCGCAGACGCCGGCGGCAAAGAAGGCCGCGGTCAAAAAGAAAACCGCACCGAAGAAAAAGGCCGCCACCAAAAACCCCGCGGTAAAAAAGGCGGTAAAGAAGGCGGCCAAAAAGAAGTAACGCCCGTCTTCAGGGTGTGGACCGTCTGAACGCGTTGCGTCACGGGCATTGTGCTGCGTGCCCGGCTCCGTGATCGCCAAACGTACCCGTGATCCACGGAGGCCATCAACAAAATTGATTATCGGGAATGGTATCCAGGCACTGGGCCGCACGGCATTCTGCCAGGGAGGCCCTGAACAAGCACACCTCTCCCGTTGAAGAATGGCAGAGATCAATTTTGCGGCAACCATACGAAGTGGCCATGATTTTTTACCGGCCAGAAGTGGTTATGTGCATCGAGGGAGCGGTATTGGCGAGGGTCGCGCGTGAATCTGGATTATCGATTTAGACAAACCGGCGCGCGATGGCTTGTGGTGCTTGGCTGCTGCCTTACTGTGTCCGTTGCTGTGTTTGCCGCGCCACCACCGGTGCCGGTTAGAACGGTAATTTCCGAACCAGTCTTCCACGGCAAGGCGCACATTTTTTCCGCCGGGCAGGACGACGCACCGACGGTGGTGCTGGTGCATGGTCTCGGAGACAATGGCGCGCGTGATTGGGCCGGATTGATCCCCGTACTGGCGCGCAACTACCGCGTCGTCGCCTTCGATCTGCCTGGTTTCGGTCATTCCAGCAAGGGCAACGAATTATATTCGCCCGAACGCTACGCCGATTTTGTGCGCTACCTGATGGTGGAGCACTTCCACACCCGCACGTTTTCCCTTGTTGGACACTCCATGGGCGGCGCCATTGCATTACGGTATGCGGCGCGCTTTCCGCTGGACGTGACGGCCCTGGTGCTGGTCGACGTCCCGGGCATTCTGCACCCCATGGCGTACAGCAAATTCCTCAGCCATGTCGGCATCGATTCTCTGCCGAACCTGTATCCGGCGCAGAATGACCAATTGAGAAACTTAGTGAACAAGGTTTTCAGGCTGACGGATAAGGTTCAGCCTGTCCCCGAGGCGATTGTTGCCAGCCCGGCATTGCGTCAGAAGTTTCTGAAGGGCGATCCGGCCAAGATCGCGGGACTGGCGTTGGCGCTTGAGGATTTCAGCGCGGACATTCCACGCGTACAGGCACCGGTGCTGGTGCTGTGGGGCGGACGCGATAGCGTCGCGCCACTACGCAATGGCCGGGTACTGGCCGCAAACCTGCCACAAGCACAGTTGGAGGTGTTTGAAACGAGCGGTCACACGCCCATGAATGACGTGCCGAACGTTTTTCATGCACGTGTCGCGGCGTTTCTGAACGCACCCGTGCTGGAACGGCACAATGATATCCTGCGGCGCAAGTTGATGCGGCCAGCTTCGAACCGGATTGGCACCTGCACGGGACGGCAGGGGGTGATCTTTGAGGGCGAGTATGACCGCATCACCATCCATCGTTGCCGCGACACGCTGGTGCGCAATGCGCGCGTTCGCGAGTTACGGATAAGCGAGGCCACGGTGAATATCGAGGACAGCCTGATTGGCGGGCCGGGTGGCCGGCTGCGCGTGGACGAGGCGCGCGTGATCATCACCAGTAGCGTGATCGAAGGCAAGGTTGCCATTACCGCCATCGCGGCGCATCTCGACATCGCCGGCAGCCGGATTGTCGGAAGCGAGGCGGCACTGGTGGCGCCGGTCATGTCCGAAGTGCTTTTTTCGTTGAGCCGGGTGCAGAGCCCGCATTTCTACGGCAATCTGCATGGGCTGCGCAACGTCGCTCCAGGCAGCCCACTGTAATCCCGGAAGAAACAGTCTGCCGCAGATGAATACAGATTAACGCGGATATTCAATGCGCTGCCTGTATTCGCCGGCCCACTAACAAGGTGCATGGCGTCGGTGCTTCCATGGCATGGTTCATTTACGTTCATCTGCGACGAAACACCGTAAATAGGCTAGTGTAGTGCTTCACAATTGACGGAACATTGCTTGTTCGAAATGCAGGTCGGCCTTCAGGCCGACATGTCGGGTTAAAGCCCGACCTACAGGGGGCTCCGGGAAGTTATAAGTACCAAACAGAATGAAGCACTACACTGATATGTATTGACCCTGTCAAGTTCATAAAGGACAAATAATTTGAATCATCGTACAACGTGTCGGTAGCAGAACGGACGGCGTGCCGACGGTTGATCAGTCTGATATGCGCGGGTTGGTTACCGCATGACAACCGGTTCGTCGGGGAGCTGCCTCGCTCTAGTGTCGAGGATCACGTCGTTGCCGGGCGCCTCCTAGTGTAGACGAGGGTTCTCCCACCGTTGTCCGTTCCGCTACCGACACGTTGTACACACATGATGACCCCTTAAACCTTCGCAGCCGGCTGCGGCAGCGCTTGCCCAATTGCCCAGATAAAGCCGGCCAGCTCGCGCGCGACCGCCGTGCAGACTTGTACCTTCAATTTGCCTTTGCCTTCCAACAGCCGGTAACGCCCGCACAAGCGCTTCTGCGCATTCCAAGCGATATCCTGCACCTGTTGTGGCGCGCGTTCGGCGCGCCGCTGCAAGTGGGCGCTCTTGCGCGCCGGGTGCCGGTATGTCCAGGCCGCCTCCACCAGCACCCGGCGCACGTGGCCGTTGCCGGTCTTGGTAATCCCGCCGCGCGATTTACTACCGCCGCTGGAGTGTTCGCTGGGCACCACACCCAGGTACGCCATCAGTTGCGGTGCGCCGGCAAAGCGCTTCAAATCGCCGATTTCGGCCACGATCGTCGTGGCGGTGAGCAAGTCCACCCCGCGCAATGCCATCAAGCCTTCGACCACCGGCCAGAACACCGATTCGGCTGCCGCACTTTCAATCTGTATGTCGAGCGCAGCGACCCGACGCGTCATCGCCTTGACCGTGTCCACATACTCTTGAAACACAATCTGTTGCACCGGTTGCTCGAACTTCACTTCCTCCATCCAGCGATAGTGCGCTTGCGTCCAGCTGCTCTTGCCGCCATAGCGTTTGCCATGCCGCAGCAAGAAGGCCGACAGCCGCTGCTTGGCTTGCCGCTGCAGATGTTTCATGTCCTCGCGCGCCCGCGTCAAATCACGTAACGCTTCCTGCGCGCCATCCGGCACCCACACCGCCGTAAGTTCCCCCGCCCGGTGCAGCCTGGCCAACGATAAGCTGTCGCGCCGGTCAGTCTTGACCCGGTCGCCTGCCTTCTTCGGAATCAGCGATGGCGCCACCACTTGGCACTCTTGCTTGAGATCTTGCAGTTGCCTATGGATGCCGTATCCGCACGCTCCGGCCTCATAGCAGAACGACAGCACTACACCGTCTTTCCTTAGCTGCCTGACCAGCTTTACCATCGCCTCCGGCGTATTCCTGATTTCCCCAAAATAGCGCACCTCCCCGCCAGCCGCTTCGGCTACCGACACCGCTATCGTTTCTTTATGCACATCCAAGCCAACGTATTTGCTAAACTCTTGCATGACCTACCCCCTCAATTTCGGCTCTGAGCCTTGGTTGTTCACACTCCAAGCTTAAACCGCGTCGCTTGAGGTGTGGTAGGTCAACACATAATGTCTAGTGTGTCCTCGCCAAACCATGCGCGTCAGCGGCATAAAACAACTTATGGGCACCACGGGCTGGGTTGATGTATGAATGTCTTGTCGCAGTTTTGGCCGCGTCTGGAGAAGGTGCATGCGTCACTGACGGATCCCGAGGCGCGTCGCCAGAGCCTGTTGCTCGCGCGGTTACTGCTGGTGCTGCTCCTGCTCGTCGGGATATTCGTGATCATCCAGACCACGCAGGCGATGGGATTCCGCCGCTACCTGCCTGTGCTGACGCCGGCGCTGGCTCTGCTGGTGCTCGCCATTGCATTGAATTATCGCGGCCGGTACCGCGTGGCCGGCATGATAGCGGTGACGGTGCTGCTGGCCGGTTGTTTCGGCGCGTTGTTCATCAATCCGCAGGATGTCCTGGCATACGCCTATCTCGCGATCCCGCTGTTTCTGGCGCGTTTATTTCTCCCCGGCATTCTGTTCATAACCTTGCCCGTCGCGGTTATCGTTGGCGTGCTCGGCGTGTCGTGGTTATTGGGTGGCGGGCTCACACAGGCAATAACCGCCAGCGTGTTACTCGCCACACTGTCCATTTTTTTCGCCATCGCACGCCAGCATCGTGTTGCCATCGAGCAGGACCGGCGTGACACGCTTGCGGCCAGCGAGCGCGAGCTGCGCACGATCCTCGACAATATGCAGGACACCTATTTCCGCACCGATTGGGAAGGCCGGATCGTGCGCGCTTCGGAGTCGGCGACCCAGCTGCTGGGCTACGCGCCGCAGGACATGCAGGGCAGGCAGATCGCGGATTTTTATCACGACGCCAATGGTCCGAAGCAGTTCCTGGCCGC
>DATEYP010000175.1:0-13449 GCA_035256085.1 Acidiferrobacterales bacterium | reverse complement strand
TGCCGGCGACACGACGCTGCTCGAACGGCTGCGCGCCGCCGCGCAGCCGGCCTTGTTGCGACCCAACCCGATGCGCCGCTATCTCTACCTGCGGGTGAGTCAAAAGGAACCGTTCGACATCCTCTATTTCACCCCGGCGCTCACCGTGATCGCCAACCTCGACGACGGCAGCCGCTCGATTGCTCCGGAGCTGCTTTACACCGGCGTGACCAACCTGGAGCTGCGCTTGCGCATGCTCTTCCTGTCCGGCGATCGATTGACCGATTTTGGCGAGAAACCGAACGGCCAGCGGCTGGAGCTGCGTGGTCGATACTACTTCTGAGGCGGCAGACATTCCGGTCCCGAATACACGTGCGACGGGCATACATCGTTAGCCATGTTTCGTTGCACTGGGGCCGGACGTACAACGGGCTTCATCAGTCCTTCATCAAGAATTCATCAAGCTGTCATATTTGGTTGTAATAGTACGCCCCGTATTTCCCATACCCATATCCGGAGGTTTTTCATGAAACTCAAGCAGACATTCTCGGCGTTCGGTGTCGCCGCCCTGATGGCCGGCGCGCTCAGCGCCAGCCCCACGGCCGCGATGGCCAATACGCTTATCAAGGTGGACGGCTCCAGCACCGTGTTCCCGATCACCGAGGCGGTGGCCGAGGATTTCCAGAAGGCCAACAAGGGTCTGAAAGTGACGGTCGGCATCTCCGGCACCGGCGGCGGCTTCAAGAAGTTCTGCCGCGGCGAAATTGACATCGTCGACGCCTCGCGACCGATCCTGAGAAAGGAAATGGATGCGTGCAAAGCGGCCGGCATCCAGTACATCGAACTGCCGGTTGCCTATGACGCACTGACCGTGGTGGTCAACAAGAAGAACGACTGGCTGAAGAGCATCACCGTGGCCGAGCTCAAGAAGATGTGGGAACCGGCGGCGCAGGGCAAGGTCCTGAAGTGGAACGACATCAACCCGAAGTGGCCGAATGCCAAGCTTACGCTGTTCGGCGCCGGATCGGATTCAGGCACGTTCGACTACTTCACCGAAGCGGTCAATGGCAAGGCCAAGGCAAGCCGCGGTGACTACACCGCCTCCGAAGATGACAACGTGCTGGTGCAGGGCGTGGCGCGCGACAAGAACGCCATCGGCTACTTCGGTCTGGCCTACTACGTCGAAAACCAGGACAAGCTCAGGGCCGTGGCGATTGTCGAGAAGGACGGCAAGCCGGCGGTATTGCCCGCGCTCGAAACCGTCATGAACGGCAGCTACCAACCGCTGTCGCGCCCGATCTTCATTTATGTCAACGCCAAGAGCGCGGTCAAGCCTGAGATCAAGAGCTTCGTCGAGTTCTACCTGAAGGATGCGCCGAAGCTGGTCAAGGAAGTGCAGTATGTTCCGCTGCCGGACAAGGCCTACACGCTGGCGGCCGGTAATTTCAAGAAGAGCAAGGTCGGCACCGTCTTCGGCGGCGAGGCCGAGGTGGGCATCAAGATCGACGAGCTGCTGAAGCGCGAAGCCAAGCACTAAATAGTAAGCGCAAGCGTTAATACCCCAAGGGGCGCCAGTGGCGCCTCTTTTTTTGTGTACAGGGACGTACGAATGCCGGTACCGCGGCCGCTTCGGCCTTCCCTGGCCTCACGCGGCATTCGTACTTCCTGTACATCACAGGATGCGCGTTTGGTACCGGCCCGGTATTTTCACCATTTGTGACAGTTGTAACAGAACTGTCATAATTCACTCTTATCATCGCTGCTTCATTTCCGGGATCCGCCCTGTGACCGACCAGCCCTCATCCCGATTCTCCCACCGCCCCCTGCGCCACTGGCGCGAACGGCTGATCGAATTGGTCCTGTTCCTGGCTGCGTTTTCAGCGGTGATGGTGACCGTGGCGATTATCGTGATCCTGGTGGTCGAGTCGTCGACCTTCTTCGAGCATGTTTCACTCAAGGATTTTCTGACCGATACCCAGTGGACGCCGCTGTTTTCCGACGCCCACTACGGCATCATGCCGCTGGTGGCCGGCACGCTCGTCACTTCCGGCGTGGCACTACTGGTGGCGGTGCCGCTCGGCACCATCATCGCTATCTATCTGAGCGAGTTTGCGCCGCACACGGTGCGTGAAGTGGTCAAACCGGTTCTGGAGTTGCTCGCCGGTGTGCCCACCATCGTGTTCGGTTACTTCGCATTACTTTTTGTCACACCGCTGCTGCAATACCTCATCCCCGGCCTGCCTGGATTCAACATGCTCGGACCCGGCATTGTGATTGGTATCATGATCATCCCGTACGTGAGCTCGGTGTCCGAAGATGCGATGCGAGCCGTGCCGATGCACATCCGCGAGGGCTCGTACGCCATGGGCGCCACGCGCTTCCAGACCGCACTGCGCGTGGTGACGCCGGCTGCAACCTCCGGCATCGTCGCCGCCTACATCCTCGGCATCTCGCGCGCCGTCGGCGAGACCATGGTGGTCGCGGTGGCCGCCGGCCAGCAGCCCAATTTCACATGGAACCCGATGGAGCCGGCGGCGACCATCACCACGTATATCGTGCAGGTCAGTCTCGGCGATCTGCCACACGGTTCGATCGGCTACCAGAGCATCTTCGCCGCGGGTCTGGTGCTGCTGCTCATGACGCTGCTGTTCAACATCATCGGCCACCTGCTGCGCAAACGTTTCCGCCAGGTCTATTAATATGACAAGACGAACGAAGGCCGCTCCTGCGCATCCTGCGCTCGCGGCATTTGTACATCCCTGTACATCATAGGGCTTCATTATCCATGGAACCGCAAAACGTCCGGGAAATCCGCGCGCTCATCGTCAAGCACAAGCGCTGGGACAAGATCTTTGCGATCGTGGGCCTCGCCGCCATGTTGGTCGGCGTGTTCACGCTGTTTGCGCTGTTTCTCAGCCTCGCCATCGATGGCCTGCCGCGCCTGTCCTGGGACTTCTTTACCTCCTTCCCGTCACGGCGCGCCGGCCAGGCAGGCATCCTCTCGGCCTGGGTCGGCACGACGCTGGTCATGCTGGTCACGGCGCTCACTGCCGTGCCACTCGGTATCGCCGCCGGCATCTATCTTGAAGAGTACGCGCCGCGCAACTGGATGACCGACCTGATCGAGATCAACGTCTCCAACCTCGCCGGCGTGCCGTCCATCGTCTACGGTCTGCTGGCGCTCGGTCTGTTCGTGTATGCACTCGACTTCGGCCAGAGCATTCTATCGGCCGGCCTCACGCTCGCCCTTCTGATCCTGCCGATCGTGATCGTTGCCACGCGCGAGGCCATCCGCGCCGTGCCAGGCATGATCCGCGAGGCCTCCTACGCGGTCGGCGCCACGAAGTGGCAGACGGTGGCCTACCACGTGCTGCCCTACTCGACCGGCGGCATCCTCACCGGCGTGATCATCGGCCTGGCGCGCGCCATCGGCGAGACGGCGCCGATCATCACCATCGGCGCGCTCACCTTCATTGCCTTCCTGCCGCCCTCTCCGATCAAGACCGAAGCGCCGTTCGTCTCCTTTGAATGGCTGTTCGCACCGTTCACGGTGATGCCGATCCAGATGTTCAACTGGCTGTCGCGCCCCGAGGCCGCCTTCCTGAACAACGCGGCCGCCGCCGGCGTGGTCATCATCGTCATGACGCTCGCCATGAACGCCTTCGCCATCTGGCTGCGCTACCGCTACCGCAAACGCATAAAATGGTAAATCCCATGACCATGCTCGAGACACCCACCCCCAGCGTTGCCGCCCAGGGCACCGTGCCTACAACCGGAACGGATCAGCCAAAGGCGGAGGCGCGCAACCTCAACTTTTACTACGGCAGCTTCCAGGCCCTGAAGAACATCAACTTGCGACTCGCCGACAAGCGGGTCACCGCGCTGATCGGCCCCTCGGGCTGCGGCAAGAGCACCTTCCTGCGTTGCTTCAACCGCATGCACGACCTGTACGCCGGTAACCGCTACCAGGGCGAGATTGTCATTCTCCCGGACAACATCAACATCCTCGGACCAAAGGTCGATCCGATCGAGGTGCGCATGCGCATCTCCATGGTGTTCCAGAAGCCGAACCCGTTCCCGAAATCAATTTACGAGAACGTCGCCTACGGGCTGCGCGTGCGCGGCGTGAAGCGGCGTTCGACTGTCGACGAAAAGGTCGAAGAAGCGCTGCGCGGCGCGGCGCTGTGGAACGAGGTCAAGGACCGGCTTCAGGACCTGGCCTTCAACCTGTCCGGCGGCCAGCAACAGCGCCTGTGCATCGCGCGCGCACTGGCCACCGATCCTGAAATCCTGTTGTTCGACGAACCGACCTCGGCGCTCGATCCGATTGCCACCGCCTCGATCGAAGAACTGATCACCGAGCTCAAGAACAAACTCACGATCCTGATCGTGACCCATAACATGCAACAAGCCGCGCGTGTGTCGGACTATACGGCCTTCATGCACCTCGGGGACCTCGTGGAATTCGGCGACACCAATGCGATCTTCACGAATCCCAGGGAAAAACGCACCGAAGACTACATCACCGGCCGCTATGGGTGAGCCAGGGTAGTCGCCGACACACTTAATGTGTGTCGGCGCTGGCGAACGGGTGCAACGGAGTTTGTTGCACCCTGGGCTGAAACGGGGCTTTCGCGAATGTACGTACCTCCAAGGATGGAACGCATGCCGCGAGAGCGCATGGATGCACGAAGCGGCGAAACGTACATGCGCGCCGGCGAACGCCCGGCCAGGGATGGCCGGGCTGGAGTTAAACGAAACTAGGCACTTATCGCCAGGGATGGCTTACAGGAATTTACGGAGAACACTATGGAACCGATTCATACGCACATTTCCCGTCAGTACAACGCCGAGCTGGAGGACATCCGCACACGCGTGCTGCAGATGGGCGGGCTGGTCGAACGCCAGATCAGCCAGGCGATCACCGCGCTGGTGAGCGCCGATACCGCGGTCGCCGAGGCGGTCGTAACCGAGGATTACAAGGTTAACCAGATGGAAGTCACCATCGATGAGGAATGCAGCCAGATCATCGCCCGCCGGCAGCCGGCGGCGAGCGACCTGCGCCTGGTGGTGGCGGTCATCAAGACCATCACCGACCTCGAACGCATCGGCGACGAGGCCGAAAAAATCGCGCGCATGGCCGTGCGACTGGCCACCGAGGAACGTCCCAAAAACAACTACATGGAGATCCAGTCGCTCGGCAACCATGTCCGCCAGATGGTGCATGACGCGCTCGACGCCTTTGCGCGCCTCGATGTCCAGGCCGCCCTGCGCGTGGCGCGCGAGGACGAGCAGGTAGACCGTGAGTACGAAGGCGTGATGCGCCAGATGATCACCTTCATGATGGAAGACCCACGCACCATCTCGCGTACCCTGGATGTGGTCTGGGCTGCACGCGCTCTGGAGCGCATCGGCGACCATGCCTGCAATATCTGCGAGTACATCATCTATCTCGTCAAGGGCAAGGATGTGCGTCACACGAGCCTCGAGCAGATCGAGAAGGAAATTCTCGGCAAGAATCGCTGAGCTGATGTAGCGACGATGTGCCCGGCGTTCTGTAGGTCGGGATTTAACCCGACATGTCGGCCTGAAGGCCGACCTACCTTCAAGCAAACGGGGCCCGCGGGCCCCGTTGCTGTTTGAGGATAGCGGGAACGACTCAGCCTTCCTTGAGCCACTTCGCCACGCGCGAGGCGAAATAGGTCAGGATCGCGTCCGCGCCGGCACGTTTGAAGGCGAGCAGCGACTCCATGATCACGGCCCGCTCGTTCAGCCAGCCGTTCTGGGCGGCGGCCATGAGCATGGCGTACTCGCCGCTCACCTGGTAGACAAAGGTCGGTGCGCCGAACTCGTCTTTGACCCGGCGCACGATGTCGAGGTACGGCATGCCGGGCTTGACCATGACCATGTCGGCGCCCTCCTCCAGGTCGAGCGCGACCTCGCGCAGCGCCTCGTCGGAATTGGCGCAATCCATCTGATAACTGTACTTGTCGCCGCCGGCGAGATTCTTGGCCGAACCCACCGCGTCGCGGAACGGGCCGTAGAAGCTGGATGCGTACTTGGCCGAGTAGGCGAGGATGCGGGTATGCACGTGCCCGGCGTCCTCGAGCGCGTCGCGGATCGCGCCGATGCGGCCATCCATCATGTCCGACGGTGCGACCACATCGGCGCCGGCCTCGGCATGCGACAGCGCCTGTTTGACCAGCACCTTGGTGGTCTCGTCGTTCAGCACGTAGCCGCTGGCATCGATCAGGCCATCCTGGCCGTGGGTGGTGAACGGATCGAGCGCCACGTCGGTGATCACGCCCAGTTCCGGAAAGTTTTTCTTCAGCTCGCGCACGGCGCGCTGCGCCAGCCCTTTGGCGTTATACGCCTCCTTGGCGTTGAGCGATTTCTTTTCCTTGGGCGTGACCGGAAACAGCGCCACCGCCGGCAGCCCGAGCCTGACCCAGGCCTCGGCCTGCTTGAGCAGCAGGTCGATGGTCACGCGGGTGACGCCCGGCATCGAGGCGACCGGCTCGGCGCGGTTCTTGCCCTCGATGACGAACACCGGTTCGATCAGGTCATCCACCGTCAACCGCTGTTCGCGCATCAGGCGGCGCGAGAAGTCGTCGCGGCGCATGCGGCGCATGCGCGTGCGGGGGAAACGGCCGGGCAGGCTTGAGCTCATGATCAGGGATTCCGCGGGAAGCGAGCGGATGAGTTTACAGCATTTGGCGGAGGCGCAAACCCACCGCTACGAACCGCGGATGGCCTCGGCGCGCGCTACGGCGCGTAGGTCGCCCTTTAGGGCGACATGTCGGCCTGAAGGCCGACCTACGACCGCCATGCGACCGCCATGGATGGCGGGAGGTAGAGCAACGCCGGGAGCAGTTGCCGGGATGGCGGAAGTGCGGAGCGCGGAGCCGTCAGTGAATGAGGCTTCCTTCACTGGACAAACGCAGGAGCGGTTTTTCCGCCAGATGGACCAGATCAAGCCACGCATAGCGCTCAGGCGCCGAACCGGTCGAACAGAATCAGCCCCCAGGTCGCGGCCAACTGCAACAGCGCGATCAGCACCGCCGCCGAACCCATGTCCTTGGCGCGGCCGGCCAGCTTGTCCCAGTCCTTGCCACCGCGGTCCACGGTCGCCTCGACTGCCGAGTTCAGCAGCTCCACGATCAGCACCAGCAGCACGCTACCGATAAGCAGTGCACGCTCCACCCCGGTTCTTCCCAGCCATACCCCGAGCGGCAGCAGAACCACGGCCAGAATCAGCTCCTGGCGAAAGGCCGACTCCTTTCTATAGGCCGCCCGCAGGCCCTTCGCGGAATAACTGAAGGCGCGCACGATGCGGCCGGCGTCGGTGAGACTCTGTAACATTTTTTTCATGCCGTGTGTTTACCGGGGTTACGGTAATAAATCAAGCCGCTGGCGGCATTCTTCACATAACTGTCATCGCCGCGTCACGCCGCCGCCATGCGCACTGCGCATCCTGCGCGCGTCCCAACAGCCTGGGAGGCGCCCATGCAACGACTATGTTTCAACGCCATCTGGATTTCCGACACCCACCTCGGCCTGCGTGCCTGCAAGGCCGAATTCCTGCTCGACTTCCTGCAGCACGCCGAGTGCAAGCAGCTCTACCTGGTGGGCGACATTATCGACTTCTGGCACATGAAAAAGGGCATGCGCTGGCCGGCCCTGCACAACCAGGTCATCCAGCAGGTGATGTGCATGGCGGCGCGCGGCACGCAGGTGATTTACGTGCCCGGCAACCACGACGAACTGTTCCGCGATTACCTCGGCACGAGTTTCGGCGGCATCGAGATGCGCCCCGAGGCGATCCATCAAACCGCCGATGGCCGGCGTTTCCTGGTGCTGCACGGCGACGAATTCGACCAGGTGGTAAAGCACAGCAAATGGGTCGCGGTGCTCGGCAGCGAGGCCTATGACGTCCTGCTGGCGGTCAACCGCTGGTTCAACTATTTCCGCCGCAAGCTCGATTTCCCGTACTGGTCGCTGTCCGCCTACATCAAGCACAAGGTGAAGAACGCGGTCAGCTTCATCAGCAGCTTCGAGAAGGCCGTGGTGCACGAGGCGCGCAAGCGCGGCATGGATGGCGTGATCTGCGGGCACATCCACAAGGCCACGATCGAGAACCACGACGGCGTCCTGTACTGCAACGACGGCGACTGGGTGGAGAGCTGCACGGCGCTGGTCGAGCACGCCGATGGCGCGCTGGCGGTGATCCACTGGGCGGATGAAAGCGTATTTCTACTGAGCGAGGCTGAACATGAACATCGTCATCGTGACCGATGCCTGGTACCCGCAAATTAATGGCGTAGTGCGCACGCTTGCGCGCACGCGCGACGAACTGATCAAGCTCGGCCACACGGTGCCGTGCATCACCCCTGAAGGTTTTATTACCGTGCCGATGCCCACCTATCCGGACATCCGCCTGTCGCTGTTCCCGGGCCGCAAGCTGCGCCAGCGGCTGGAGGAACTCAAGCCGGATGCGGTGCACATCGCCACCGAGGGCCCGCTCGGCATTGCCGCGCGCCGCTGGTGCCTGCGCAACAAGTTTCCCTACACCACGTCGTTCCACACCCAGTTCCCGGAATACGTGTGGCTGCGCACGCGCATTCCACTCGCCTGGAGCTACGCCGTCATGCGCTGGTTCCACGGGCGCGCGGCGGCGGTCATGGTCGCCACCGCGACGCTACACCAGCGGCTCACCGAGCACGGCTTTACCAACCTCGCCTACTGGTCGCGCGGCGTGGATAGCGAACACTTCAAGCCGCGCCCCAAGAATTTCCTCGCTCAGCCGCGCCCGATTTTCCTGTACATGGGACGCGTGGCGATTGAAAAGAACATCGAGGCCTTCCTGAAGCTGGAACTGCAGGGATCCAAGGTCGTGGTGGGCGACGGACCGGATCTGGAAATGCTGAAGAAGAAATATCCGCAGGCGATATTCACCGGCTTCAAGACCGGCGAAGAACTGGCCCAGCATGTCGCCGCCGCGGACGTGTTCGTATTCCCGAGCCGCACCGACACCTTCGGCCTGGTGTTGATCGAGGCGCTGGCCAGCGGCGTGCCGGTCGCCGCCTACCCGGTGCAGGGGCCGATCGACGTCATCGAGAACGGCGTCACCGGATTTCTGGATGAAGATCTGCAAAAGGCGGCGATGGCCGCGCTCGCCCTCAAGCCCGCTGCCTGCCGCACGGCGGCGCTGGCCTATACCTGGGAAGCCTGCACCCGACAGTTCGTCGCGCATCTCAACCCGATCGCGACCTTGGCCACACCTGAACCTACGGCGATTCGGCATACGTCCCATTCCCGTTAGTTTAAGGTCAACGGGGTCGGTCTCTACCTAACTGGTTGTTGAAAAACCCATAAACAAACCCTCATCCCGTCTCCCACGAAGACCTGGACTTCCATAAGTCTTCGTTTCTTATATGTAGGGTGCGTTCCACGCACCGGACATGGTGCGTGGAACGCACCCTACAACTACTTTTTCAACAACCTGCTAAAGCCCGGTTCGGCGCGCCGCGCCGTAACAAGCGTGTGCAGCGCCTGCAGCACAAACATCGCAAGACCGGCGGCACCGATGAAGAGGCCTTCGGTTCTGCCGAGGGCGGCGAAGCCGCCGGCGGAAAGGAACAGCACGACGCGCACGCCTGCATAGCGTCCGAGGCCATGACGCACGCGGTCGTGCCAACGTGTGTGCGCACCGGGACGGATCCACAGCGGCAGCAGGTGTGTGACCGCACCCGTCACCAGTGGCAGCAGGAAGCCGAGAAAATATGCCGGCACGGCGTGGCTGCCCTGGAGAACGCCGCTACCGTGCAGCGCGCCGCTGAGCAGCAACAGCATAAAACCCGTGAGCGCCGCGGCGAGCGATACGGCCGCGCCGTGCATGGCGATGATGGTGTCACGGAAACGTCCGAACCACGCCAACAGCAACCGCACGAGCGGAATCGCCCACAGCACCAGCCCGGCCCAGGCGAGCGCGGGCAGCCACGCCGCGCCGATCGAGATCAGCACGGCGCCACCCAGCGCCCACTTGAGATCCTCGCGCAATCGTTTGACGGCATCACCATCCTGGCCCCTGACCGTCGTGGGCAGCAGCACCTGGAGCGTGCCCACGGCCGCGAGCGCGACGAAACCGAGCGTGTTGAGGTGCAGGTGCAGCCGACGCAGCGCCAGGCGCTGTTCCGGGAACTGCTCCATGGCGATCACCGCCGCCAGCGCCAGCGTGAGACAGACGAGTGCGGCGATGTACCAGTGCAGTCCCGGGTGCAAACGCCCGATGCTGAGCGCGCCGCGCCGCACGGCCCACGCGAGCAGGCTGACCGCGGCAAAACCGGCGAGCGCCGCCGCTGCGGTGAGCGCAGGCGCGGCCGGCACGGCAAAGGCGGCGACCGCGGTCCACCCGGCCGCAAGTGCGCATAGCGCCAGCAGCCACACCGCCGGCGCCGGCGCACGCGTGCGCGTGAGCACCGGCACGAAGTACGTGATGGCGCCAAGAATGAGCGGCATCACCCCGGCGGCAAGCGCCACATGCAGCGCCGCGAATGGTGCGGCCTGCTGTATGAACAGGAGCGCGATAGCCAGACAGAAGGCGGCGAACGTGGAGGCGACGAGCAATGCGGGCATCGTGCGCGGATTTTACTTGCGGGTGAAGTCGATGACGATCAGCCCCGGTTCGCGTGAGCGGTATTCGATACTGAAAGTTTCGCCGTAGCGCTGCTTGATCTGGTTGAGCAGCGGGATCGGATCGTGATCGTTGCCGAAGCGCATGGTCTCGCCCGACTGCAGTACGTCGAGCGCACCGAAGATCGCAGCGTGACGAAAGCGCTTGGCGACGCCGCGCGCATCGAAGGAGAAAACGGAATCTTGCAGGATATTCAGTTCAGGTGCGGACATGAAAGCCTCATTGTGTGTGTTTGGGCCCGCGGCCATGACCTTGCGGGCATTAGGGTAATACCGGATCAATTCCATCAGATATGGCCCAAGGTCAGCATGATGCAGGTCAAGTGCTCAACGCCGCAACACCACGCCAGATCGTCTTTTAATCACTGGTAAAGGCCTTAGTTTTCCTGGGTGGCGCACGCGCGGCGCGCTTGGCATCATATTGCTGTCGAAATTGGGGGTCACCGCTCGACTAGTACCCCGTCAAATAAGTTTTTCCGCATGTTCCAATACGCGAAGCAGAACGAGGAGTCCCTTCTCCCTCCGGGAGAAGGACAGGATGAGGGGATAATCAATGGGAAATTGCATGATCCCCTCACCCCAACCCTCTCCCTGCGGGAGAGGGAGCCCTCCGGAAAAACTTATTTGACGGAGTACTAGTTTAGGCAAAGCAAATCACGGAGGAGGAGCAATCATGGCGCGCACCAAGAAAAAATCTGCATCTCGGAAGCCAGTGACAACCGCACGCGCGAAACGACCCGCGCGCCGACGCCCGGCGAGTCGGGTGCTGGTACTTGTTTCCACACGCAAAGGCGCCTGGCTGCTGCACGGCGATGCGGCGCGCAAAACCTGGCGCGTTGACGGACCGCACTTTCTCGGCCACATCATCAATCATCTGGTGCTCGACCCGAGTGACGGACGCACACTGCTGGCGGCGGTGAAAACCGGGCACCTCGGTCCCACCATTTTTCGTTCCACCGATCTCGGGCGGACCTGGAAAGAAGCCACCCGGCCGCCTGCGTTCGCCAAGGCGCCGGACGGTGTGAAAGGCCGCGCAGTCGATCACACGTTCTGGCTCACACCGTGCCACGCGAACGAACCGAACGCGTGGTACGCCGGTACCTCGCCGCAGGGGCTGTTCCGCAGCGACGACGGCGGTGATACGTGGAAGCCTTTTTCTTACATCAACGAAGACCCGCAATACCGCGCATGGATGGGCAGCGTGCAGGACGGCACACCCGACGGACCGAAAATGCACTCGATTATCGTCGACCCGCGCGATCCCGCCCATCTCTACTTCGCCATGTCGGGCGGCGGTGTGCACGAAACGCTTGACCGCGGCCGGACCTGGACGCCGCTCGTGAAAGGGATGGAAGTGGTCGAGGGATTCGACGCCGCCAATATCGCCTTCCACGACCCGCATTGCGTGCGACTCTGCCCGAGCAACCCGGACCGGCTGTACCAGCAGAATCACTGCGGCATCTACCGGCTCGATCGGCCGTCCAGCGAGTGGACACGGATCGGCAAGAACATGCCGAAGCAGGTCGGCGACGTCGGCTTTCCGATGGTGCTGCACCCGCGCGATGCCGACACCGCCTGGGTGTTTCCCATGGATGGCCAAACTGTGTGGCCGCGCACCAGCCCGGAAGGCAAACCTTCTATTTATGTCACCCGCAATGCCGGTAAGCGCTGGCAGCGACTCGATGCCGGTCTGCCCAAGAGCCAGGCGTGGTGGACGGTAAAGCGCCAGGCCATGACATCGGACGCACACGATCCGGTCGGCCTGTATTTCGGAACGACCAGCGGCGAGCTGTGGATGAGTCGCGACGAAGGCAAGCGCTGGGCCTGTATCGCGCGCAACCTTCCCGAAATCTACGCGGTGGAAGCCGCAGCGGTGTAGTGGCGAATCGAGGCCAGGTCGATGAAGGTGCTGATTCCCAGTTCATTGCTCTCGTACACCAAAGCGCCAATGGTCGAAGCCAGCGGCGCGACGCTTACAGAGCTGCTCGCTGACCTCGACCGCCAATTTCCGGGCCTGCGTTTCCGCGTGGTGGACGAACAAGGCCAAATGCGCGGGCACATGCGTTTTTTCGTCAACAGCGAACAGGTGTTCGATTTGACACACGCGCTTCGCCCAACCGATGAGGTATTTCTCTTGCAGGCGTTGAGCGGCGGGTAAGACTCACCCGCGGGTATCAGGGGCTTGCACAACCAGATGGTGCAAGACCCCGTGCCCCTCTCGGGCGATGAGTTCGATACGCCCGAGGCTGTCGAAACCGAGCTCGCGGTCGAGTCGGCTGTCGAGTGTCACCGCCGGTTTCGTTCAGCGCGGATGAAGTTCGGCCGCCAGCCGGGCGACGATGTCGAGCAGCTCGCTCGCGCTACGCTCGCCCGCTGCTGCAGGCAGATCTTCGGGCCTGGCAGTCACAAACGCCTCCTTGCTGCGTTCAGCCGGTTCCGATCATGGGCCTATCAAGCGGCCAAGTACACCCTGCCGTCAATCGGCCTGAGCCACCCGCGGCGCGTAACAAAACCGCACACCAGGTTAACTTCACTGGAATCGGCTATCGGTTCGTATCCGGCTGATTGTCAGACTCGGGGACGTGCACGAGGCAAGGAACGACCGCTTGCGGGTAGGATTGCTTGTCCGCTTGCGGCCACAGGACTAAACCGCTCGCGCGGTAGGGTGGCCTCGATGGGGTACCCACGGGTAGCTGATATCTGAGGCTCTGTTTCGTATGTTGTGAACCGAGGCAATCCGCCTCATTTCACGACAGGAGCAGAGCCATGAACAAACCC
>DATEYP010000174.1:0-6260 GCA_035256085.1 Acidiferrobacterales bacterium | reverse complement strand
CCGGCGCGTTCGCCACCAACGGCATCATGCAGGTCGGCAACGGCATGGCGGCACACGGCACGGGCGGCGCGGGACTATCCAATGCCAACGAAGCCATGTCCGGATTCGACAACCCGGCGCTGGTCAGCGGCACCGGTGACTCGGTCAGCATGGGCTTCAGCATGTTTATGCCCGACCGCACCGTTTCACAAGGCGGGGCGGACATGGACAGTGACGCCAAAATGTTCGCAATCCCGCAGGTGGCATTTACTTCCAAGATTAACGATCAGATGAGCTGGGGCATCATGGCCAATGCCATGGGCGGAATGAATACCGACTACCGCAGTGGCCCGAATCTGGGCCCAGCAACACCAAGTTTTGCCTCCCCGCAATCCGTTGACCT
Source organism: Acidiferrobacterales bacterium (assembly GCA_035256085.1). Classification (GTDB taxonomy): domain Bacteria; phylum Pseudomonadota; class Gammaproteobacteria; order Acidiferrobacterales; family UBA6901; genus UBA6901. The sequence continues at coordinate 5,878 of DATEYP010000174.1, read as the reverse complement.
GTCGGGCATGCTGATCACCCCGACCCTGAGCTATGCCATCAACAATGATGTGTCGGTGGGCGCCTCATTGCTGATCGGCTATGTGAATCTTCGTGTGCGCAACCTGTTTGGCCAGGCGGCTGCTGGTTTTGCCGGGAATGAAGGTTCCACCATGGCCTATGGTGCGAAGCTCGGTGTGAACGCCAAGGTGGCAGATGGCGTCTCAATCGGTGCCATACTGCAACCCAAACTGTCCTCGGACGAGTTCGATTTCTTCAAGAACCAGCTGGCGGGTTTTGGTTTCAACGGCGATGCTGAATTGGTCCTGCCGAACTTGGCCGGCGTTGGCGGCAAATTCGCAGTTGGCAAGAGCACCGATATTGTCGCCGATATCATGTATTACCAGTGGACCAGTGTAGACGTGTTCGAATTCTTCGGCTGGGAAGACCAGATCGTCTACAAGGTGGGGATCGAGTTCCGTCCGACCGACAAGATCGCAGTGCGTGCCGGTGTGAATTATGGTGAATCGCCGATCAAGGGCGGCACGATTCTCCCGGCAACGGGCATGGATGCAGCGACCGCGAACTATCCGTTTCCGGCCATCTCCGAGTCTCACATAACACTCGGCCTCGGCTACAAGATGGACAAGAACATGTCGATCAATGCCTATTACCTGCACTCTCCGAACAACGAAGAGACATCAACGGACGGATCCGGCGTTTCCATCGCAATGACGCAGAATGCCTTCGGTCTCGGCATTAACTATCAGTCGAAATAAGATCTGGCTTGTTGGCTGATAGGTTAAGTAACTCGGTGGGGCTACAGGAAACTGTAGCCCCATTTTTTTCAAGAAACTGGCAGCCGAAGCCAGTGGACAGGCAATGAATCCGAACCATTTTGTTGTCGGCACTTACTTATAGCCAGGTTCATTTTGAGGAGGGGAGATCATGAGAACATTACGCAACCTGTTTGCCGTATTGGCCGTGTTGTTGGCCTGGAGCGGTGTCGCCCGCGCCGCAGACGAGCACGGAATTTTTGAGCGTATTCTCGCCGCTTCGGGATCGTTCGAGGAAACCAGCGCGGCGCTGGAGAAGAGTCTGGGCGAATCCAAGCTCACGCTGCATGCCAAACATGAACTCAAGATTCCTGACGGGGCGCAGAAGGCCAGGGTGTATGTGCTGACCTCACCCGCCTATCTGGAGGCCGCCAAGGGTGCGCCGGCCAATACCGTTTCCGCGCAGATTCTGCGAGTGGCCGTCTACCAGTATGGTGAAGGCAGGAAAACCTACATCAATATGGCCAGCCCGGCTGCCCATGCCATGGTGTTCTATGCCGGGCAGAAGGACTACCCGCAACTGCTGGCCGCCGCGAAGGCCGCGGCCCAGGAAATCCGCGACGTGGCGGCCAAGGTGCCGGGCAAGGCGGAGACCGTGCAGCTCGAGCCCGCGCGCAGCGAGAAGACGCTCAACAAATTCAATGGCGATGGACCCGCCAAGATGATGGCGAAGTGGCGCAACTGGGAAGAAAGCCAGCGCCTGCTTTTCGAAGGCAAACCGGAAGATTTTTCCGCTATGGTCGCCCGGGTTGAGAAGGCCTTGGCTGCCAGCAAGGATAAGGGTCCGGATGATGCCTCGGGCTGGCGCTTGATCAGCCAGGTGCCGGTCGGCGCGAATGCGGTGTATTTCGGGATCAGCAACGAGTACACGGAGAACAAGTGCATTCGTATCAATTCCGATTTCCGCAGCGACGGCAAGGCCAAGGACGCACCGTACCCCGGTGCCGATCATGCACCGGCACTGCCTCTGGAAATCCTGGTGATCAACGACGGCAAGACCGTGCGCGCGGTGCAGTATGGGGAAATGTGGCGCATGCAGCTGTACTTCTGGGACTCAGGCTACATGGCGTTCACAAAAAACACCTTCGTCCCCAGCGCCATTTTCAACTCCATCGAGAAGTCATTGACTGCACCGGGCAGCTAAGTCGGGTAGCCGGGTAGGGTAGGCAGACAGGTTTTCGTCTGCCCACGCTGATTTGAATCCGCGTGGGTACAAAGAACGTGCCCACCCTTCTACCGAACTGAGGCGTATGTACGGTGTACGGCATGAATGGCCGGTGTGCAGGCTGCGAACGGGAAAGTATTGGGTTCAGTTACCGGCGCCTTGCCGACGCCAACCAGATGCATTCATTGTTGAGAGGAGGATAAATGCGTTGTTGTGTGATGCGTAAGATCGCAGGAGCCGTCCTGGTGGGACTGGCTGCAGTCGCGCCACAAGTGGCGGCGGACGAGGTGCGCCTCAAACCATTCATCCTTGGCACTGCCCCGGCCGGCAACCTGGAGCAGGCGGTAGCGGACGTGAAGAGCTCCCTGAAGGCCCAGGGTTTTGACGAGGCCGGGAGCTATTCGCCCTATCCCGGCGCCACGGTGATCGTGGTCACCAGCCCGGAGCTCAAGGCGGCCGCGGCGCGCGCCAGGAAGAATGGCGGATTCGGTGCCGGCCAGCGCGTGGCGGTGACCGACTACAAAGGCAAGTTGCAGGTGTCGTACATGAATCCGGCGTACCTCGGCGCTGCCTATGGTTTGGGCAAGCTGGAGGCAGTCTCGGAGAAGCTCAAGACGGCACTCGGCGCCACGCGGGAGTTTGGCGCCGTGGACGGCTTGACGGCCGAAGCGCTTGCGCCGGGCAATTACCATTACATGGTGGGCATGCCGTATTTCCAGCAGGTCGATGTACACGCCAAGTATCCTAATTACCAAGCTGCCTTGGCGGCGGTGGAAAAGGGGCTGGCGGCCGGCAAGGGCGGCTCGAAAAAGGTGTACCGCATCGATCTGCCCGGCCAGGAGGTCAGCGTCTTTGGCGTGGCAATTGTCACCGGCGAAGGTATCGACAAAGGCGACAAAGACACCGACAGGGAAGTCATGGACATCATGGACTGGCAGGAGTTGCGCATCACCCCCATGCTGCCGCACGAGATGCTGGTGCAGGGCGGCGAGGTCATATCGCTGCGCGGCCGTTATCGCCTCGCCCTGCATTCCCCGGACACCAAGATGGCCGGCGCGCATGGCTTCACCAAGCTCATGAGTGCACTCGGTGGCATCAAGGCCGCCTTCAATGCCGTAGCGGAAGGTGACCAGCCAAAATAAATATGGCAAGACGAACGAAGCAGGGATTCATTCATCTATCACCCACTACGAGGAGTATCCGCACCATGAACGTCGCGCGCGTACGCAACACCATCGCTGGATTCTTTATCATGCTGTCGCTCGCCCTGGGCGTGTCGGCCAGCCCGATGTTCCATAACGTGAACTGGCTGTGGTTCACGCTGTTCGTCGGCGCCAATCTGTTCCAGAGCGGCCTCACCAATTGGTGTCTGATGGACAAGATTCTCGCCAGGCTCGGTGTGCCGGTGGGCGTGGCGGCTTGCGGCACGAAATAACGGTCAGCGGCCGGATACAAGCCGGGGGTCGCCCCCCGGCTTTTTTTGGCCCGTCGGGCACACAGGTTTGCATGAATCCCGGCATGGACTAGACTAGTTCCCGTATGAACGATGCCACGAATGCACCGGCTGCGGCCACCTCGGCCAGCGCCGCGATCACCGCCACCACCGATCCGCTCAAGCTGCTTGGCCAGATTCTGGCCATGGCCGTGCGCCACAAGGCCTCGGATATTCACCTGCGCACCCGTAACCACCCGATCCTGCGGGTCGACGGTGTGCTGCGCGCGGTGCGTGAGATACCGGTCCTGCCGGCGGATTTCATGGAGCGCTTGGCCCGCACCATGATGTCGGCGCGCCTGCAGGCGGAATTCGACAAGAATCACCAGGCGGACCTGTCGATCGGTTTCAAGGACATCGGACGCGTGCGCTGCAATGCGTTCTACCAGCGTGGCTCGATCGGCATGGTGTTGCGCGTCATCAACACCTACATCCCGACGCTCCAGGAGCTGGGCGTGCCCGACATCGTCTCCAAGTACGCGGCCCTCGAGCGCGGCCTGGTATTGGTCACCGGCGCCACCGGCTCGGGCAAGTCCACGACGCTCGCGGCGTTGATCAACGAGATCAACAACACCCAGAACAACCACATCCTCACCATCGAAGACCCGATTGAATTCCTGTTCACCGAGAAGCGTTCGATCATGACCCAGCGCGAGCTGGGCATCGACACCAACACCTTCGCCGACGCCATGCGCGCCGCGCTGCGCGAGGATCCGGACGTGATCCTGCTCGGCGAAATGCGCGACCCGGAGACCATCGAGACCGCGCTCACGGCGGCCGAGACCGGGCACCTGGTGTTCTCCACCGTGCACTCACCGGCCGCGGCCGAGACCATATCGCGCGTCATCTCCGCCTTCCCGCCCGAGGGCCAGCAGACCATGCGAGCCAAGCTCGCGCAGAACCTGCGCGGCGTGGTGAGCCAGCGCCTGATCCCGAGAAAGGGTGGTGCGGGGCGCATCGTGGCCTGCGAGGTGATGACGGTGTCGCAGCTGATCCGCGACTATATTCTCGATCCGTTGCGCATCAAGGAAATTTCCGACCTTATCCGGAAGGGCACGGTGGCCGAGGGCATGCTCGGCTTCGATCAGCACCTGCTGCAGCTGGTGCGCTCCGGCCAGGTCGACGAGGAAACGGCCTTGCAGTATGCCTCCAGCCCCACCGACCTCAAGCTCAAGCTCGAAGGGTTCTAAGCACTCCCATACCAAATTCAGCCGCATTGTGCTCAAATCAGCGACCAACTCCACCACAGCACACCGCCTAACCGGACATCATGGCTGACCGCAGACTCCAGGTTTTTCACACCGTTGCACGCCTGCTGAGCTTTACCAAGGCCGCCGAGACACTGCACATGACCCAGCCGGCCGTGACGTTTCAAATCCGGCAGCTTGAGGAACACTTCAACACGCGCCTGTTCGACCGTACCCACAATCGCATCAGCCTCACGGCCGCGGGCCAGCGGGTGTTCGAATACGCGGAGAAGATCATCGCCCTGTACGGCGAGATGGACAACCGGGTGCGCGAGCTGACCGGCGATGTAAGCGGCATTCTCATTATCGGCGCCAGCACCACCATCGCCGAGTATGTGCTGCCCGGCCTGCTCGGCGAATTCCAGTCGCGCTACAAGGATGTGAATGTGCGCCTGAGTGTTTCCAACTCGCTGGGTATCGTGCACATGGTCGAGAACAACACCGTGGATGTCGGCATCGTCGAGGCGCCGGTGACCAACAAGAACCTGGCGGTCGAGGTCTGCTGGCACGACGAACTCATGCTCATCTGTCCACCCAGCCACCCGCTTGCGAAGAAGAGCTCGATCACCCCGCAGGAGGTCGTGAGCCTGCCGTTCCTGTGCCGCGAAGAGGGTTCCGGCACGCGCGAGGTGATCAACGAGTATTTCGAGGGCAACAAGATTTCGGCGAACGATCTCAACCTGTGCATGGAGTTCGGCAGCCCGGAGGCGATCAAAAGCGCCGTCGAGGCGGGTCTGGGCGTATCGATCGTGTCGCGCGCCACGGTCGGCAAGGAGTTGAAACTCAAAACTCTGGTAGCCTTGCCGCTGAATCCAGTGCTCAAGCGACCGTTCTCGTTCGTGCACCAGCGCCAGAAGTTCCGCCTGCGCGCGGTCGACGAGTTCATGAATTTCGCCCATGAGCACTGCGAAAAGCAGGAACCGCAGTCCAAGAAGGGCACGGCCGGCGGTTAAGGTCGTCACAGGCCGCCCGTTCTTTCTCCACGGCTGCTTCGACAAGGCTCAGCACAGGCATGCCCGGCAAGACGGAGAAACGCCTGCGCGAGATCCTCGGTGAGCTGCCTGAGGCCCAGGCCGTCGCGCTGCTCGAATACGCCGAATTCCTCGCCGCCCGCTATGGCGGGCCGAAGGATATTACCGCCCCCCTCGACATCCCGCGCC
>DATEYP010000173.1:0-3470 GCA_035256085.1 Acidiferrobacterales bacterium | reverse complement strand
CGCCTGACCGGCTTTGTCCACGACCGCTTTGACCGAAACGGCGCGGCCAGAGCGGCCCGCCTCGGGCCGGGCCTTTACGGGCACAGCGGGTTTTATCCGGCGCGCGAGAAATTTCATCTGTTCAATACCTGCAATGTCTGGGCGGCGCGCGCCCTGCGCGCCGCGGGCCTGCCGGTCACGCCGTCTTCTGCGATCACGACCGACAGTGTGATGTCCCAGGCGCGTCGCTTCGGCAAGACGATTCAGTCGAGGCCCGCCGGTCATTGACCCTGGAAAAAGCAGTCAGACACAGATGAACGCAGATAAACATGGATATTCAATGCGCTGCCTGTATTCGCCAACCCAACAAAAAGAGTGAATGGCCTCGGTGCATCAATGGCATGATTCATTTGCTTTTATCTGCGTTCATCTGCGGCTAAAGCCGTTTTTAGGTTGACCGGTTTGCAGGCATGATCCCGTTCTGGCTCAAGATTGCGTACACCCTGTTTGTCACCGTGCTGGTGCCGGTGTATTGGGTGCGCTATGGCCCGGCAAATTTCCTCTGGGCCTGCGACATCGCGCTGCTTGTGACGGTGGTGACGCTGTGGCGTGAAAGCCGGCTGCTGGCCAGCATGATGGCGGTGGCGGTGCTGCTGCCGGAACTGCTGTGGAACCTGGATTTTTTCCTGCGCCTGGCCACGGGCCGGGATGTGATCGGCCTGGATGCGACCGGTTACATGTTCAATCCGCAACAGCCATTGCCGGTGCGGCTGCTGTCGCTGTTCCATGTGTTCCTGCCGCTGCTGCTCCTGTGGCTGGTCTGGCGCCTCGGCTACCAGGCACACGCCGGGCTGGCGACCACGGCGCTGTGCTGGCTGGTGCTGCCGATTTCCTATCTGTGTACCGATCCGGCGCACAACATCAACTGGGTATATGGATGGGGCGGCGCAGCGCAGACCTGGCTGCCCGGTCCGTTGTATGTGGCACTGCTGATGCTGGTGTTGCCGCTCGGCGTTTACCTGCCCACGCACCTGGTGTTGAAAAGGTTGTTTGGGAATGTATGAACCTTGAAAAAAACAGTCAGCCGCAGATGAACGCAGATGAATCATGTCATGCATGTAGCGAGGTCATTCACCCTCTGGTGAACTGGCGAATACAGGCAGCGCATTGAATCTCCGCGTTTATCTGCGTTCATCTGCGGCTAAAGCCGTTTTTAGGATGAACATGCCCGTGCTCAGACTGCTCCTGGGTGAGCCGCCAGGTCGGGCTCGCCGCAGTGGCGCAGGATTTCCACGCGCGCCGCGTCGCGCAGTTGCAGGGCCGCGGTCCAGCCTGTGCCGTCCGGCAGGATCGGGCGGCCGATGGTGGCGCTGATGGTCCCGCGCCGTGGAAACCAGTGATCGGGGCGCAGGATCGAGCGTGTGCCGCGGATCGCCACCGGGACAATTGGTACGCCGGCCTCGGCGGCGGCGACGAATGCGCCCATGTGGAAAGGGGCCAGGCCCGGCATGCGCTCGAAGGTGCCTTCTGGAAAAAAAGCGAGCGCGTGGCCGGCCTGCACCGCCTGCACCAGCCGCCGGACATCGGCCACGCCGCGCTGCAGGTCGAAGCGCTCCACGAACTCGGCGCCAAGGCGCGTGAGGTACAGGCGCGGGATCAGGCGCGTGCGCAACTCGCCCTTGGCGACGAAGCTGAAACGGCGCGCCAGGGCCGCGACCAGCACGATGCCGTCCAGATAGCTGGCGTGGTTGGCGACCAGCACACACGGACCGGGCGGCAGGTTTTCCCGGCCGTGCACGTTCAGCGGCATCCCGGCCAGCCACAGCCAGAGCCGCGCCGCGGCGCGGCTGATCGTCCAGTTCCAGTCGGGGCGGGGCAGCACGGCGGTCGTCGCCCAGACCGCCGGCGCCACGCTCCAGAACAGCAGCCAGGTATAGGCGGCATACAGCGTCGCGCCGGCGGCGCGCCACAAACGGCGCAACTCCGGCCGCAGCGCCGTCCACGCCAGGCGCGCCAACTGCCACCACAGCGCGCGCGGGCGTGTACCGACGGCGCCGCGTTCGTAGAGTTCGCGGCTGGCAGCCCGGCGGATCTTGCCGCTCGAGGTCTTGAGCACGCTGTGCAGCGGGGCGAGCACCACCTCCTCGGGTGGCGTGCCGATCAGGTCCGCGGCCACGGCGCTGACCTCGGCGCGCAAGCGCTCGAGCGTGTCGGCATCGGTCGCGCGGGTCTCGGCCAGCACCACCAGGCGCTCGGTGCCGGAGCCTGGATCGGTGCTGCCGAACACCGCCACGCAGCCCTTGCGGATGCCGGCAATATTGCCCACCGCCTCTTCCAGCTCGTGCGGGTAGATGTTGCGTCCAGCGCGGATGATGATGTCCTTGACGCGCCCGGTGAGATAAATCTCGCCGCCGACCGTGTAGGCGCGATCGCCGGAATCCAGCCAGCCGTCCTGGAACAGGCGGCGGGTCTCCTCGGCGTTGCGGAAATAGCCGGACGTGCACGACGGCCCCTTGAACTCCAGCCGGCCTTCCGCGCGCTCGCCGAGCTCGTGACCGGTGGCATCGACGATGCGGATCTGGTGGCCGGCGAGCGGCTGGCCGCAGGCGGCAAACTCCAGCGCCGTCGGATCCTCCACGCCGGCGGGAACGGCGCGGGCGTCGCGCATCAGCGCGTCGCGCCGGATGCGATCGATGACCGGGCCGCGGCCGGGCGGCGGGAATGCCAGGCCAACGGAGGATTCCGCCAGGCCATACACGGGCGCGACGGCCGCCGGCCGTAGCCCGTAACGGGCAAAACGCGCCGTGAAGCGCCGGATGGTATCGGGGCTGACCGGCTCGGCGCCGTTGAACAGCAGGCGCAGGGAACTCAGGTCCAGGCCTTCCAGGTCGCGATCGTCGATCTTGCGCAGGCACAGCTCGAAGGCAAAGTTCGGCCCGGCCGAGAGCGTCGCGCGGTGACGGTGGATCGCCCACAGCCAGCGCTGCGGGCGCGTCAGGAAGATGAGCGGCGACATCACCACCAGCGGAATCGCGTAGTACAGGCTGCCGAGCCAGGCGCCGATCAGGCCCATGTCGTGATACAGCGGCAGCCAGCTCACGAACACGTCGCTGGCATCCGCCTGCACCGCCTGGCCCATGGCGCGAATGTTGGCGAGCAGATTGGCGTGCGTCAGGATCACGCCTTTCGGGTTGCCGGTGCTGCCGGAGGTGTATTGCAGAAACGCGATGTCCTGGGTGCGGACAGCGGCGCCGATCTGTTCCAGCTCAGACAGGTTCAGCACGGCGCTACTCAACTGCGCCACGGTGACGACATGGCGCAGTTCCGGTGTCTGGGCGCGCAGCAGTTGTGCCAGCGGCCGCGCCTCGGGGACGGTGATCAGCAGGGTCGCGCGCGCATTGGCGAGAATGCGCGCGTGCCGGCGCAGGTGTTCCTCGATCTGCGAGGCGCGCAGCGGCGGATAGATCGGCACCGGGACGGCGCCGGCCAGG
>DATEYP010000172.1:0-10885 GCA_035256085.1 Acidiferrobacterales bacterium | reverse complement strand
ATCGTACATGCGCATGCCGCCGGCGCATTGCACCAGCGGCTCGACGATCACGGCGCAGGTTTCGTGCGCGTGCCGGGCGAGCGCTGCGTCCATCGCGGCGAACTGGCGCGTGGAATAATCGGCGCAGGATTCGCCCGCATCGCGCTGATAACAATCCGGCGATGCCACCGTGATCGTCTTCAGCAGCAGCGGCTCATAAGTCTCCTTGTACAGCGCCACATCCCCGACCGAAAGCGCCCCGAGCGTTTCGCCGTGGTAGCTGTTGCTCAACGAAATAAAACGCGTGCGCGACTCGCCGCGATTGCGCCAGTAATGGAAACTCATCTTGAGTGCGATCTCGACCGCGCTCGATCCATCCGAGGCATAGAAGCAGCGCGCCAGCCCCGGCGGCGCGAGCGCTACCAGCCGCTCGGAGAGCGTCACGATCGGTTTGTGGGTAAAACCGGCCAGGATGACGTGTTCGAGCCTCCCCAGCTGATCGGCAATCGCCGCATTGATGCGCGGGTTGGTATGCCCGAACAGATTCACCCACCAGGAGCTGATGGCATCGAGGTAGCGGCGGCCGTCGTAGTCCTCGAGCCACACGCCCGAACCGCGTTTGATGGCGATCGGCGGGTAATCCTCGTGATCGCGCATCTGGGTGCATGGGTGCCACAGGACTTTGACGCCACGGCGAACAAGTTCTTGATCTCTAAGTACCATTGTTCTCTCTAGATGGGCCGGCGCGGTCATGTTATCTTAAATGGCCATTGGAAGGTTGGCATGGTGGATTTTACGCACGCATAAGAATGTTAGCAGCCGTGCGGACGATCCGGTTGTAGCAGCGCCAAAATCTGGGAGCACATCAACGATCAGATGGATAGGCAGATGGATAGGCAGATGGATAGATGGATCGTCTTCGCCGCTGCGGCGGCGCTGGTTGGTATCGCGCTCGTGGCCTGTTCGTCGACGGAGCGAGAACCGCTGGAACCGTCTCAGCCCGCGCCGCCCGGCATCGCGCAATCCATGCATGGGGAGGTCATTGTTCAATTCCGACCCGGAACCAACGATGAACGCGTCAAACAAATCCTCACCGCGGTCGGCGCGCCGACGCACCAGGGACTGGGTATGCCTTTGACATTCCTCGCCAAGTCTTCAGGCGGTGTCTCGTTTGAAGAATTGGCGCGCCGTCTGGCGCAATTTCCGGAAGTTCTTCTCACCGAACCAAACTGGGTGAATCGACCTTATCCCGCGACGACTCGGTGACGCTCGAATCCCATTCCAAACACATTAAATTAAAACAGATAGCTTCATCGGAGGAACTATGTTGCACAAGAATCATGGAATCCGTCGCGTATTGTTGGTCGGCCTCGCGTTGCTGGCGCTACCGGCGCTGCTGTTTGCCGGAGAGAAAGGTTCGCTCCCCGCCGCCGAAGGGAGCGAGGTGCTAGCGCCGCGTGCGACGGCGGTTCCCGGCGAGATTCTAGTCGCGTTCAAACCCGGTCATTCGGTATCGACGATGTTGCAGTCGAGCTCCGGCCTGATGGGTGCGAGCCTTACCCTCGGTATGTCCAAAGATGGTCATCAATTCGCGCGCGTCGCGCTGCGCGCCGGCGCCTCCGTCGAGCAAGCGCTGGCCACCTACCAGGCAGATCCGGCGGTGCTCGCGGTCGCACCGAATTACTTGAACTATCCGACTCTGACACCGACCGACACCAGTTTCGGCCAGGTGTGGGGTCTGCATAATACCGGCCAGACGATCACAAGTCCGGTGTATAACACCAACAATCCGGGTAACGACGATGCCGATGTCGATGCACCCGAGGCATGGGATGTCCAGCTGGGTTCGAGCAGCGTCGTCGTTGCGGTCATCGATTCCGGTGTGGATTTTACCCACCCCGACTTTTCGGGTGCGATGTGGGATGCCAGTGCCGCCACTTTCGGTGGCGTTCTCCAGCCATCGAACTTTTTCGGCTGGGACTTCGCCGATGCGAACTCCGATCCATATCCGATTGCAAGCAACCATGGCACGCATGTCGCCGGAACCATTGCGGCCTCCGGTAACAACGCTCTCGGTGTCCCGGGGGTGGCCTATGGCGTGCGAATCATGGCGCTCAAGGTATTTTCGGACAAAGGCGGCGGCGCCTCGGATGCCGACATTATTTCGGCGATCAACTACGCGGTGGAAAACAGCGCGCACGTCATCAATATGAGTCTCGGGCGCGGTGGCGCCGAAAGCGCCGTGTTCACGACTGCGGTCGCCAATGCCGTCAATGCCGGCGTGCTGGTGGTGGTCGCGGCCGGAAACGAAAACGCCAACAATGACACCACGCCAAGCTGGCCCGCGAATTACGCGGGCCACGCCAGCACCAGCGGCGGCACCATCAGCGTGCTCGCCACCGACCAGCGTGACGTGCGCGCAAGTTTTTCCAATTTTGGCGTTACCAACGTCACCGTCGGATCACCCGGCACGAACACGCTTAGCACTATCACCGGGCGCGCGATTCGTCAGCAGGAGACCGTCACCGACGTTGTCGCCGGTACTTACACGCAGTGTTCCATTGGTGCCCAGGCAACAACCTGCATGAATAACACGATTTTTGATGCGGCACTGCGCAGCGGTACTGACGATTGCACAACAGCGGGAGTTAACTGTCGTTGGGGCGTATATCGCGACGCGGCAAACCCCGATACTTTTCGGCGTATCTATGGCGACAACGACATCACCGGGGGTTACAGCAGCAATATCGACGGAACCATACAGAGTGCACCGGTTGACACTTTGGGTGCCCAGCGCGTCGTCTTGCGCTATCTCGCCCGATGGGATTTGGAGTGCAACAACGACTATGTTGATGTTGAGGTGTGGAATGGTGCCGCCTGGCAACTCCTTACGGCGCCAAGTTTCAACGTCGATATCTCCGGTTCCAGCGCCGTGACCTGTGCGTCGAGCCGCACCCATACCGGTCGAGCCATGTCGGTGTTCGGGTCGGGGCTTCAGATATCGCATGACATCACGGCGTTTTCGAATGCCACGTTACAAGTTCGTTTCCGCTTTGTCACGAATGGATCTGTAACCGTGGCGTTCGAGGGTGGTTTTACCGTGGAGGACATTTTCGTTGATGTCCAGGCGACCGATTACTCGACCTCATACGGACTAAAGAACGGCACCTCAATGGCCTCGCCGATGGTTGCAGGCATTGCGGCGTTGGTGAAGAGTCGCTATCCCGCATACACGGCGGCGCAACTGAAGCAGGCGGTGGTGAACACTGGCGATTCCGTCGCCGGTCTTGCAGCTCAAGTTTCGTCCGGCCGGCGCGTGAACGCGCGCAGCGCCTTGGTCCTACCGTCGCTCTCAACTATCTCTCCCACGAGCGCAATCGCCGGGGCGGCGGCGTTCACGCTCACCGTCAATGGCGTGAACTTCGAGAGCGGTGCCATCGTGCGCTGGAACGGGACCGACCGAGCGACCACATTTGTTTCCGCCACGCAGTTGACTGCCGCCATCACCGCAGCCGACGTTGCGGCGGCGGGTACCACCACGGTCACGGTTTTCAATCCGGTGGCCAGTATTACGTCTGGCGGCCTAACATTTACGATCAGTGCACCGTCATCGGGCGGAGGCGGTGGAGGTGGTGGTGGCTGCTTCATCGCCACGGCCGCTTACGGAACGTCGATGGCCGACGACGTACGCTATCTGCGTGCCTTCCGTGATCAGTATCTACAGACCAATGATGCGGGTCGCTGGTTTGTGACGCAGTACTACAAATACAGCCCGCCGCTGGCGGATTATCTGCGGCAGCATGACGACCTGCGTGCCGTGGTGCGTACCGCGCTGAGTCCGTTGGTGGGAATGAGCCGGGCGGTGGTCGACGAGCATGCACTGGCGGCACAGACGGCAAACCGGCCGTAAGCAGCAGGGTGCCTGTCCTGGCCGTGCATCACCGGCCAGGACAGCGCATCAGTACCCCCAGTATTCCTTGAGAATCCCCGCCTGGCCGGTGTAGGTGCTGGCGGTTGCCGGGTCGAAACGTTCAAAGCCGATCTGCTTGAGCATCTTTTGTCCAGCTTCGCTGGTATGCGCACTCAGTAGTGCCTTGCGCAGGGCGCTGCGTGTGTTGGCATCAATCGACGGTGCGGCCGAGAGTCCGATATGCGGAATGGGGTCGGTGGCCAGTACCACATACAAGCCGCCGCCATTGGCCATTTGCTGGGCCACGAGCGGTGTGGGGAGAATGGCCGCCTTCAGCTTGCCGTCCAGCAGCAGGCTAATGGCCTGTTCGGCGGCGCCGACTTCGACCGTGACCGGTTGCCGCGAAGGATTTGGGAACAGGCCGTTCAGGCGCGCGGCGCCGATGCTCGGAATGCCAAGCGTCGCGACCCGTTTGCCGACCAGTTCACTGGTGTCTACCAAAAAATCGCTGTCGCGTGTCACGAGTGAATAAGATACGGTATCCGGAATTTTTGCGAGCACATGGTAGCCAAGTTTCTGCGCCCGATAGTCGGTGAAGTGCGCGGCGTCCAGCACCAGGTTGAATGCCGTGCTGTGTCGCACCGTGTCCCAGTAGGCATAAAAATTCGGGCTGGTGAACAGCCGGCAGGGTCGTCCGGCGGCCTGCGCCAGATAGTCGCACAGCGGCTGGAATGCCTTGCGGGTCTGCCCCTCGCCGAGAATGGGCTGGATGGCGAGCACGAGCTCATTGTCCGCCGCAGTGGCTGGCCGGGATAAGACCGCGAATGTCATGGTGAGCGTGATCAGTGCGACCAGTGCATCGACACGCAAATGCTGTAACCGGTGGATAAACATGGGCATGCTCCTTCAACAGCTGCATGCCAGAAAGATGCAATATCCGTGCCCTGAAAGCCGAACCCTGTTATGTGGGCACTCACTACTATTTATCAGTAACCCCAGTATTCCTTGAGAATTCGTCCTTGCCCGGCATAGACCGTGGCGTTGGCCGGATCGAAGCGTTCGAGGCCGATGTGCGCGAGCATGGCGCGTCCGGCGTCGCTCTTGTGGGCATCGAGCAGGGCCTGACGCAGGCGTTGGCGCAGTTCCGGGCCGATGTCCGGCGCGCTGGAGAAGCCCATGTGCGGCAGCGGCGCGGTGCTGAGCAGGACGCGGAACGGCGCGCCGCGCATGATTTCCTCGCGCACCAGCGGTGTGGGCAGAATCGCCGCCGCGACCTTGTCGTCGCGTAACAGTGCAAAGCCCGCGGCGGCGTTGTCCACTTCCAGCAGTATCGGTTGCTTGGAAGGCTTGGTGAATAAACCATTGAGCTGAGCCGCGCCCATGCTCGGGATGCCAAGGGTGGCGATGCGTCGCCCGGCCAGTCGTGCCGGGTCGCTCAGTTTGGCGGCGCGCGGAATGATCAGTGAATAGGTCACGGTGTTCGGAATCTTGGCCAGTACCGTGAACTTCATTTTCTGCGCGCGGTAGTCGGTGAAGTGCGCCTCATCCAGAATCAGGTTGAAATCCTTGCCCTGGCGTACGGTTTCCCAGTAGGTAATAAAATTCGGACGCGTGCCGACACGGCATGGCAGACGCGCGACAGCCGCCAGGTAGTCGCACAGGGGCTGGAACTGCGCCCGGGTTTCCGCCTCGCTCAGCAGCGGCGCGACGCCGAGCACCAGTTCGCCGACCTCGGCGCGCGCTGTTCCCAATGCCAGGCCGAACACAAGCAGGGCCGCCGCGCGACCGGATGTCAGCCTGTGTCGGGCGATTGGAAAAAACACGTACGGCATGTCGGACTCTCTCTGGCCGGTTTCGTCAGCATGGCTTTTGCGGACCATGATTTGGAATCATACGCTACCTAACCACTGTCGGAAGCGACAGTCTGGTCCCGGCTATCCGGCGTTTTCTTCCGTACAACGCCCCATGTACACTTCGTGGAGATTAACGCCAATCAGTGAACGGAGGATCCATGGCCAGAACCGAAACTCCCGTTTGTGAATTCAACCAGCCGGCGCCGGATTTTTTCCTGCCGGGCACGGACGGCAATATCCATTCCCTGCGCGGCGAGTGCGGTCCGAACGGATTGCTTGTCATGTTCATTTGCAACCATTGTCCGTATGTACAGTCGGTGCGCGACCGCATAATACGCGACGCGCGCGAGCTGCACGGGCTCGGCATCCACACGGTGGCCATCATGTCGAACGATCCGAGCGATTACCCGGAGGATTCGTTCGACAACATGAAGAAGATCGCCGCGGAGCTTCAATTTCCGTTCCCGTACCTCTATGACGAGACCCAGGAAGTGGCGAAACGCTACGGTGCCGTGTGCACGCCGGATTTCTTCGGTTACAGCAAGGAACTCAAGCTTCAGTATCGTGGCCGGCTGGACGAGTCACGCAAGGAGCCGGTGCCGAACGCGCGCCGCGACCTGTTCGAGGCCATGAAGCTGGTGGCGCAGACCGGTAACGGGCCGAAGGACCAGATTCCGAGCATGGGCTGTTCGATCAAGTGGAAGAACGAGTAGTAAGGGACAAGTGGCAAGGGTCGGGCGATTTTTACTTGCTACTTCAAACTTGCAACTTGCCACTGACTTTATGATCGTAGAAGAAACCTTCTACCGCCGCGACGAGGTGGCGCGTGAGCAGCGCTCCCTGCCGGCGACGACCTATAACCTCGCACGCGTGTTGCTGGCGCACGCCGCGAACGGATATCTGTTCGTGCCGATTCGCGGCATGCAATACCTGGCGGTGCTGGACAATGAGGAGTTCATATTCGTGGATCGCGAGGGCGGACGCATGATCGAGATTGCCTGGCGGCACTTCCGGCCCGGCGAGCGCACGGCGCTCGATGCACCGGTGGCGTACGAGGCCGTGTACTATTCGGCCAGCGGCATACAGATCATGCAGCGTCTGCAGGGCGAGTTTCACAAGGCGCTGATGCTGCTTGTACAGCGCGCACCGGCGCGCGCGCTGGCCCGGGTGGTAAAACTTCCAGCCCGGGGTTCCTGATGCTACCCGATCTCAAGCTGTTGCGGCAGCTCATGCGCACCTGTGCGCAGGAAGAGTTGCTGCCGCGTTTCGCGGACGTGGGCCGCCACATCAAGCGTGATGGCAGCATTGTGACGGAGGCCGACCACGCCATGCAGGATCGCGTGCAGCGGGAGCTTGCCAGTCACTGGCCGGAATACGATTTCCTCGGCGAGGAATCGCCCCGACAAGAAAAGCATGAGGCGCTCGCCGCCAGCCGGGGCAAAGGATTGTGGATTCTCGATCCACTCGATGGCACCAGCAACTTTGCCGCCGGGGTGCCGTTTTTCTCGGTGTCGCTCGCGCTGCTGGTCGACGGACGGCCGGAGATCGGCCTGGTCTACGACCCGATTCGGGACGAATGCTTCGTGGCGCAGCGCGGGAGCGGTTCCTGGCTGAATGGACTTTCCCTGGGGACACAGGTGCCGGTGCATCTGCCGCTCGCGCGCACCATCGCCGTGGTCGATTTCAAGCGCCTTGATCGGGAACTGGCCGCAAAACTGGGCGCCGAGCCGCCGTATGGCTCGCAACGCAACTTCGGTTCGAGTGCGCTCGATTGGTGCTGGCTCGCGGACGGGCGTTTCCATGTCTACCTGCATGGCGGCCAGAAGCTGTGGGATTACGCCGCCGGCATCCTTATACTCACGGAAGCCGGCGGCCAGGCCGTGACGCTGGCTGGCGAGGAAGTGTTCACCGGCAGGCTGGAAACCCGCTCGGTGGTGGCGACGCGCGACCCGGAGCTGTTCCAGGCCTGGAAGGCCTGGGTAGCGGATAACTGCTAAACCAGCCGATTTACCGCGGGACGAGCATGTCGCTTCGTTATTTTCTAATACCTCCATAAAAAGACGCGGCCGTTCCCGACGCCTGCCTGCCCTTGCCCAAAGGGGACGGCTGGGGGAGAATACCGCGCTGTTTTTCCGACAGTGAATGAGGCTTCAGTCACTGATGGCGGAAGTGCCGAAAGCGCAGGAGCAAGTTTTTCGCCCGGGGTTGCGCGCTTTCCCGAGTTCGCAGAAGTCCGGCAGTATTTATATTTATTAATAGAACGAACACGAATTATCCCCTTCGGCGGCAAGCGCCACCTGGTTCAGGTTGGGCCGGTGCGATGGCTGGGCGCCAGGGGGGTTTTCATTACCGCAGCGAATCGAGTTTATAGAGGAAATAGCCCATGTCAGCCAATCCGAACCAGGCAATACCCAGCCGCCGTCAACTGGCCAACGCCATCCGTGCCCTGAGCATGGACGCGGTGCAAAAGGCCAACTCCGGCCATCCCGGTGCCCCGATGGGTATGGCCGATATCGCCGAAGTGCTGTGGAATGATTTCCTCAAGCACAACCCGGCGAACCCGAAATGGCCGGATCGCGACCGCTTCGTGCTGTCGAACGGTCATGGCTCGATGCTGATCTATTCGCTTCTGCATCTCACCGGCTATGCACTGCCGATGGAAGAACTCAAGAACTTCCGCCAGCTGCATTCCAAGACCCCGGGTCATCCGGAATACGGCTACACCCCGGGCGTCGAGACCACCACCGGTCCGCTCGGGCAGGGCATCACCAACGCGGTGGGTATGGCGATCGCGGAAAAGGCGCTGGCCGGCCGCTTCAACCAGAAGGGCCATGACATCGTCGATCACCACACTTATGTATTCCTCGGCGACGGCTGCCTGATGGAAGGCATTTCACACGAGGCCTGTTCGCTGGCCAGCACCCTCGGCCTCGGCAAGCTGGTCGCGTTCTGGGACGACAACGGAATTTCGATCGACGGCCATGTGGAAGGCTGGTTCACCGACAACACGCCGATGCGTTTCGAGTCATATGGCTGGCATGTCATCGCCGATGTCGACGGTCACGATCCGGAAGCGCTGAAGAAGGCGATTGCCATGGCCAAGGCCATGACCGACAAGCCGTCCCTGATCTGCTGCAAGACCACGATCGGTTTTGGTTCGCCCAACAAGGCCGGCAGCCACGCCTGCCACGGCGCGCCGCTCGGCCAGGAAGAAATCAACCTGAGCAAGGCCGCGTTGGGCTGGGATCATGCCGCCTTTGAAGTGCCGGCCAATATTTATGCCGGTTGGGATGCCAAGGCCAAGGGCGCGGCGGCCGAGAAGGCCTGGAATGAAAAATTCGCCGCGTACAAGAAGGCCTACCCGGAGCTGGCCGCGGAATTCGAGCGCTGCGCCGCCGGCAACTTGCCGGCCGACTGGAAGGCCAAGTCCGCTGCCTTTGTTGCCAAAAACAATACCGACGCCAAGAGCACCTCGACCCGCAAGGCGTCGCTCGCCTGTATTGAGGCCTACTCGCCGGTGTTGCCCGAGTTGATCGGCGGCTCCGCCGACCTGGGTTGTTCCAATCTCACGGAATGGTCCGGCATGAAGCCGATGGTCAACAACGTGGAAGCGAACTACGTGAACTACGGCGTGCGCGAGTTCGGCATGTCCGCGATCCTGAACGGCATCGCCCTGCACGGCGGTCTGATTCCGTTCGGCGCGACCTTCCTGATGTTCTCGGAGTACGCGCGCAATGCGTTGCGCATGGCGGCGCTCATGAAGATTCGCAGTATCTTCGTGTTCACCCACGACTCGATTGGCTTGGGTGAAGACGGCCCCACGCACCAGCCGATCGAACAGATTCCGACCTTACGCATGATCCCCAACATGGCGGTCTGGCGCCCGTGCGATACGGTGGAGTCGGCGGTCTGCTGGCAGCAGGCGATCGAACGCAAGAATGGCCCGTCCTGCCTGATTTTCTCGCGCCAGGATCTGCCGTTCCAGAAGCGCAGCGACGCGCAAATCGCCGCCATTGCCAGGGGCGGCTACGTCCTGAAGGACTGCGCCGGCACCCCGGATGTGATCATCATCGCCACCGGTTCCGAAGTGCAGCTGGCCATGGGCGCCGCGGAAAAGCTGAGCGGCAAGAAAATCCGCGTGGTCTCCATGCCGTCCACCACGCTGTTCGACGCGCAGGATGCGGCCTATCGTGAATCCGTGTTACCCAGCGCCGTCACCAAGCGTGTTGCGGTGGAAGCGGCGGTGACCGACGGCTGGTACAAATACGTGGGCCTGAATGGCCGCGTGGTCGGCATCAACCGCTTTGGCGAATCCGCGCCGGACAAGGTGCTGTTCAAGGAATTTGGCTTCACCGTCGAGAACGTGGTGAAGACGGTGGAAGAGATTTTGTAAGAATTATTTCCGCCACAGATGAACGCGGATAAACGCAGATTAAGAACAAAAACAGATTTTTTATTAATCAGCGTGCATCTGTGTTCATCTGCGGCCAAACCTATTTTTTAATTTAACTTACCGGGAGATTCGGAAATGGCTATTAAAGTCGGCATTAATGGTTTCGGCCGCATTGGTCGCATGGTGTTCCGCGCGGTTGCGAAGGATTTCAAAGACATCGAAATCGTCGCCATCAACGACTTGCTCGAACCGAACTACCTGGCGTACATGCTGAAGTACGACTCCGTGCACGGCCGCTTCAACGGCGACATCGCCGTGGACGGTGGCAACATGGTTGTTAACGGCAAGAAGATTCGCCTGACCGCCGAGAAGGATCCGGCCAATCTGAAGTGGAGCGACGTCGGTGCCGACATCGTCATCGATTGCACCGGCTTCTTTCTGACTACCGAGTCCTGCCAGGCGCACATCAAGGCCGGCGCCAAGAAGGTCGTGCAGTCGGCCCCGTCCAAGGACGAGACCCCGATGTTCGTGTACGGCGTGAACCACAAGACCTACGCCGGCCAGGCCATCGTCTCCGCCGCGTCCTGCACCACCAACTGCCTGGCCCCCGTGGCAAAAGTGCTGAACGACAACTGGGGCATCAAGCGCGGCCTGATGACCACCGTGCACGCCGCCACCGCCACCCAGAAGACCGTTGACGGCCCGTCCAGCAAAGACTGGCGCGGCGGCCGCGGCATCCTGGAAAACATC
>DATEYP010000171.1:0-2004 GCA_035256085.1 Acidiferrobacterales bacterium | reverse complement strand
GCCCGGCCAGTTGTAGCGCGTCAGCACCGCGAATGCCTCGGGGCTGATGGACTGCACCGGCTTGTCGGTGTCGGCGGCCAGCTCGTGCAAGAACGCCTGCGCCAGCAACGGCACGTCTTCGCGCCGCTCGCGCAGCGGCGGCACCACAATGCTGTACACGTCCAGGCGGTAGAAGAGATCCTCGCGGAACCTGCCTTCGCGCACCATCTCTTTCAGGTCGCGGTTGGTGGCGGCCATGATGCGCACATCGACCTTGCGCACCTGGTCGCTGCCGACCGGCGAGAACTCGCGCTCCTGCAACACCCGCAGCAGCTTGGTCTGGAGCGCCAGGTCGAGATCGCCGATCTCGTCCAGAAACAAGGTGCCACCCTGCGCCTGTTCGAGACGTCCGAGGCGCGTTTGCGCGGCACCGGTGAACGCGCCCTTCACATAACCGAACAGTTCACTTTCCATCAGGTCGCGCGGAATGGCCGAGCAGTTGATCGCCACCCACGGTCGGTCGCGGCGCGGTCCAAGATTATGGATGGTACGCGCCACCAGTTCCTTGCCGGTACCGGACTCACCCGTGATCAACACATTGGTCTTGTATGGCGCGACCTTCTCGATCTCCTCGATCAGATGGCGGGTCGCGGGGCTCTCACCGAGCAATTGCTTGCCGGCGAGTCCCTGGTTGACGGTTGCCTTGAGACGCTGATTCTCGCGCAGAATATCGCGCAGGTTGATGGCGTTGTGCACCGCGATCTCGAGTTCTTCCGGTTCGAACGGCTTGCTCAAATAGTCGGCGGCCCCGGCGCTCACGCTCTTGACCGCCGACTTGATGGTACCGTGCGCGGTAACCACGATCACCGGCAGGTCAGGACGATCGGCGCGACAGCGCGTGAGCAACCCTTCTCCGCCCATGCCCGGCATTTTCATATCCGACAGCACCACATCCAGGTTCGGGTTCTGGATGTGCTTCAGGGCTTCCTCGCCACTGCTGGCGGTGATCACCACATGGCCCGCATCCTCGAGAATCATGCGCATCACGGCCTGCATGTTCTGCTCATCGTCTACGACCAGTACGGTTCGTTTCATGACACGGTTCTCTCCTCCTGCACCGGAAACCACATCGCAAAACGCGCGCCGCCGTGTTCCGGTACCTGTACCTCAAGGCGCCCGCCATTCGCGTCGGTAAGCGTGTTGGCAATCGACAGTCCGAGGCCGGTGCCCTCGTCCTTGGTGGTGAAGAACGGCTCGAACAGCCGCGGCATGATGTCGGGCGGGATACCCGGGCCACTGTCCTCGACGGCGAGCGACACCATGCCGTGCTCGAGGTGCGTTTCGATGCGCAATGCACCGCCGTTCTCGCCCATGGCCTGGATGGCATTGGTGAAAATATTGCCCCAGGCCTGTTGCAGGAGCCCCGGGTCGGCCAGAATGTGTGCACCATCATGCCGCAGCGATTTCTCGATTTGCACGTTGTCGCGGCCGGCCAGTGCCGTGGCGAGCGCGCGTTCCATGGGCACGACCGGATCGATGAGCGAAAACTTCGGTTTGCGGTAGCGGCTGATCTGCAGGAAGTCCTGCACCAGGTGGCTGAC
This sequence comes from Acidiferrobacterales bacterium, assembly GCA_035256085.1. GTDB lineage: Bacteria > Pseudomonadota > Gammaproteobacteria > Acidiferrobacterales > UBA6901 > UBA6901. Next base: position 424 of record DATEYP010000171.1, on the reverse strand, counting down.
ACGCGCGCTTTCCTCGCGGATCATGCGCGTCAGCTCGGCCTGCTTCTCCGGCGTCTGACCGGGCTTGTCGAGCAGCGCGGCCGAGGCATTGATCACACCGATCGGGTTGCGGATCTCGTGCGCCAGTGCTGCCGACAGCTCGCCGAGCGCGACCAGCTTGTCCTTCTGGAAACGCTGCTGCTGCTCGTCGCGTGCATCGCGCAGACGCATGGCCATTGCGTTGAACGCTTTGGCCAAGTCACCGACCTCGTCATCGCTGGTCACCGGCACCACGGCGTTAAAGTTCTGCGTGGACAGCTGCATCACGCCATTGCGCAGCAGTTCCACCGGCCGCACCACCAGCCGGGAGAGAAAAACGCCAACCGCCACACTGATGGCCACACCCAGCAGGGTGATGGAGGCGAACAACAGCAGACGGTTGGTC
>DATEYP010000170.1:0-3031 GCA_035256085.1 Acidiferrobacterales bacterium | reverse complement strand
GTCCGGCTTGCCTTTCAGGGTGACCAGGTCCTTGAAACTCGCGCCCTTGGGAATCTTGATCGGTGCGAAGGGCTGGCCTGCGTATTTGTCGCTGACATACTTGATGAACAGGAAAAACAGGACGTAGTCCTTGTACTGGCTGGCGTCCATGCCGCCGCGCAAGGCGTCGCAGCTGGACCAGAGGGAGCTATAAAGTTCGGATTTCTTGAGGGCCATTACGTGTAATCTTCCTCAAATGCACTCTGAGTGGTGCACGGGTTCTTATTCGCGGACCAGAGGTCGTTTTCGAGTTGTTTGAGGGTGGCGGGGGTCATTGCTCGAATGCTTAAAGTGAATTCATGAGTTCTTGAGGACGTAACGTCCGGTTTTCTTGCCGCCCACTTTTTCTACCAGGCCCGCGTCCAGCAGCGGGCGCAGCAGGTCCATCGCCCCCTGCTTGGAAATGTCGAGCGCGTTCCATATTTCGCTCGGCGCCATGCTGCGGTGATCGCGCAGGAGATTGAGCAACTGCTCCTGGCGGGGGCGCAGCACCAGTTTGACGGACTTCCCCACATTCAGGGTTTGCACTCGCAACCACACGCGCTCCAGTGTCTGGTGCAACCCCTCGGCGCAATACTCAAGCCAGCCGGTCAGATCCTCGCCTGCCTTCCTGACCGCGTCCAGTTCCTTGTAATAGCGCGGGCGATCTTCCCAGTAGTACTCGTCCACGGAAAAAATGTGGTGCGTGTCGAAGCCGCGCCGATACAGCTCCCACAAGGCCAGCGCCCGGCCGGTGCGCCCGTTGCCGTCTGCAAACGGATGGATCGTCTCAAACTGATGATGCAGAATGGCCGAGCTCAACACCGGCGAGAGTTTCACTGACTCCTTGTTCCACCATTCGAGCAATTCGAACATTAGGCCGGATACCGCCGACGGCGGTGGCGGCACATAGCGACCGACCCGCACGGAGATCGTCCGGTAACGCCCCGCCTCGCCCTGGTCCATTACTTTGCCGGCCAGAATGCGGTGCAGTTCAAGAATGTTGTCGTGGCCGATGCGCTTCTTCGACGCGTGCTTTTCCACGTAGCGAAGGCCGGCGAAGTAATTGATGACCTCGCGCCTAGCCCGCTCCCCGGCGGTGGCCAGCGTGCGCCCTTCCTCCAGCGCCCGCACCTGCTCCAGCGTGAGCGGATTGCCCTCGATGGCGGTGGAGGCATGGACATTGCGGGTACGCGTGTCCTTTTGCAAGGCCGGAATCCACGCCACCTCGACAGCCGCGCCGAGAATCCGCTCGCGCAGCGCGGCCACGGCCTCGACCTTCGAGAGCAGGCTTGGGGTAATGGTGAAGTGGGGTTGATACGCCATTCGATAAGTAAACTGTAAGTCCAGTAACGAGTCAAGCGGACACCCGGTATCGGACTGCGTGCCGATACTCATTCAACCCTGGATTCCGGCCCCCGGCTTACGACATGCCGGGGCAGGCCCCGCCGGAATGACGAAAGCTCGATCGGTGGGTTACGGCACGCCCTCACCCTCAATCCCTCTCCCGCAGGGAGAGGGAGGCAAGTGGTCAGGCCTTGCCGGGAATGACGGGGGTGGTGCGGACGACGTCGGCATTCTGCGCGCGATGGCGCAGGGCGTGATCCATGAGCACGATCGCGAGCATCGCCTCGGCGATGGGCGTGGCGCGAATGCCGACGCAGGGGTCGTGGCGGCCGGTGGTGGTGACTTCAACCGGTTCGCCCTTCACGTTAACGGTGTGGCCGGGCTGCGGCAGGCTGGAGGTCGGCTTGAGCGCGATGCTGGCAACAATGTCCTGGCCGGTGGAGATGCCGCCGAGGATGCCGCCGGCGTTGTTGCTGAGAAATCCTTTCGGCGTGATTTCGTCGCGGTGCTCGGTGCCCTTCTGCGCGACACTTGCGAAGCCGGCGCCGATTTCGACGCCCTTCACGGCGTTGATGCTCATGAGTGCGTGCGCGATGTCGGCATCCAGGCGGTCGAACACCTGCTCGCCGAGGCCGAGCGGCACGCCGCTCGCCACCACGTTGACGCGCGCACCGATCGAATTGCGGTCGGCGCGGATTTCATCCATGTACTTTTCCAGCTTGGGAATCTTCGCGGGGTCCGGTGAGAAGAATACGTTCTGCTCGACCGCGCTCCAGTCCTTGAGTTCGAGCGTAATCGGCCCGAGCTGCGCCAGATAGCCGCGGATCAGCGTGCCGTATTTTTCCTTGAGCCACTTCTTGGCAATCGCGCCGGCCGCAACGCGCATGGCAGTCTCGCGCGCGCTGGAGCGCCCGCCGCCGCGATAATCGCGCAGGCCGTACTTTTGCTGGTAGGTGTAGTCGGCATGGCCGGGGCGGAACCGGTCCATGATCCTGGAGTAATCCTGCGAGCGCTGATCGGTGTTGTGGATGAGCAGCGCGATGGGTGCGCCGGTGGTCTTGCCCTCGAACACGCCGGACAGGATTTTTACCTCGTCGGATTCCTGGCGCTGCGTCGTGTGCCGCGACTGGCCGGGCTTGCGCCGGTCGAGGTCATGCTGCAAATCGGCTTCCGACAGCGCCATCCCCGGCGGGCAGCCGTCCACGATCGCGACCAGCGCCGCGCCATGCGATTCGCCCGCGGTGGTGACACTGAACAGCTTACCGATGGAGTTTCCGGACATGGTGCGATGTTAATCGCCCGCGCGCGCCGGCACAAATCTTCGTTCAGTCACGCGCGAAGCCCTTCTTGTGCGCGTTGTTAACGGCGTCGATCAGGACAGCGATCGGCAGGCTCTTGCGCACTTTCTGCACCACCGGCATGCACGGCAGGTCCTCGCCCCGGCCGATGACGTAGTTCCCGCCCAGAATCTCGGCATGCAGCGCCTTGAGGCCGGCCTCGATCGCGCGCAGATCCGGCATCACGGCCGAGAACTCGGCGTCGGCTTCGCCTTCGTCCTCGGCGCACTGAATCAGGTCCTCGATCTCGAACAAGGCCTGATTGACCAGCTCCACGTAGTCATCCACGTTACGGGCTTTATACATGACTTCCATCCTCATCAGATCGG